>NZ_JBHTMP010000027.1:0-94728 GCF_042679305.1 Micromonospora sonneratiae
GGGCCGAGGCCCGCCGGGAGGCGCAGCGTCGCTTGGCGGCCCAACGCGAGGTCGTACGCCGGGCGGCGATGGGCCTGGACGGGGCCAACGACCTCCCGTCCGCCGCCTCGGGTGGCGGGCGGCGGGCGGGAGGCTCGGTGTCGTACCGCCGCTCCGGGGGACTGCGCGGGCGGGCGTACGAGGCTGGCCGAGGCTCCCACTCCGCCTGACCACCCTCCGCCCTTTCTCGTTGATCATGAAGTTATTGCGCGGAATCGGCGGTATTTTGGGCGATAACTCCATGATCAACAGGGAGGGGTGGGGCGGGTGGGTGCGGGGGTGGATTCGCGATGGCGGGGACAGACCTGTTAGCCTTGTCGCCGGCTCACAACGAAGTTCCAGTGGTGGGCCAAGGGGCTGTGGCGCAGACCGGTAGCGCACCTCGTTCGCATCGAGGGGGTCAGGGGTTCAAATCCCCTCAGCTCCACCATCACCACCGTTGACCAGCGGAAACGCTGGAAGAAGATCCACAAGTACAGGCTCAGTACAAATCAGTTCGGATCTTGGTTCGTTGCGGCCTGTTGCCGTCTGACCGTCGCGGCTTGAAGTGCCGCTGACGGTGCTTCGGCGACGGTTCTTCTTTCAGCCACCAATGCACGTACGTCTCCAGCGTGATCCGCAGGCTGGAGTGACGTAGGGCGTTCTGTACGTCGGTGGGGTCGGCCCTCATCGGTGGGCACCCGCTTCGGAGCCCACGAGAAGCCCCGCAGGATCGCGGACAGCCGTACCGCCTTACACGGGTCATCGGAAATGACCTTGTCGGCTACAGCAGCGTTCTGCCGCTCGCCGACGTGCGGATACAGGTGATGCCGTGACCAACGTCGTGGCGGGCACTACGGGGCGGCGGGTCTCTCGACAGTTCGATGGGCCCAGCTCCTAACTGGGCTGGTTCCGTAGCTGCCTGTGGAGCTGGCCAGCGGTATTGACCACCGCAACGAAGCCGAACACCTTGATCTGATCAACGTCGAAACTGCCCGTGACGATCGGCGGTGGCGCGTAGGCATAGATCTGGCTGGCGTCCAACTGAAGCCCGCGCCGGTGGTGTGCGGCCATGGCGAGGGTGGCCAGGAGGTACCTGTCCTGGCCACCCTCGGTGTCCAGTTCGGCAGTCAGGTCGGCGCGGGAGTTCCATCCCCGTACGAGGTGCCCTTCGAAGGTGTCGAGGAACCACCACGCCCCGTCCGCAGACTCAAGGAACACATTGCCAAACAGCGAGGTAAACCGCGGAGCCTTGCCAGCGAGATCCAGCCAGGCCCATGACTCCAGTGCCCGAGCGTACTGCTGCTCACTGAACTGCTTGGTGAGTTCCACCGCACCATTGGATCATGTACCCGCTCAGGCTTCCCCGGCCGTCGGATGTGGTGCCGTCCTGCTCTGCGGTTCCGCTCGGTTGCAGCGCCGTGAGCGGATGTAGGCGCCGGTGACGGCTGTCAGGCCGGTGCGGACTGGAGGGTGTCTGCGACTGGGTGGCGTGCGGCGGCCATCGCGGGGAGGGCGGTGAGCGCGGCGATGGCGAGTAGGACTCCGAGTGCCATGGCGAGCAGCCAGGAGGCGGGTGCGTACTGCTGATCGCCATTGCTGAATAAAAGATATAGCCCGATGCCGATAGGGATTCCGGCGGCAACGCCGGGTACGGCGGGTAGCAGCTGTGCTACCGCCAGGCCCGTGGCGGCCTGTCCGGGCGTCGCGCCGAGCGCGCGGGCGACGGCCAGCGGTTGCCGGGTGTCGAGGACCGCGGCCCAGGTGCTCACGATGGTGTTGAGAAGCGCGACGACGCACGCCACGACGGCGACGAGGAGGATGGCCTGGATGGTTCGCTCATCGCGGCGGTCGGGAAGCGTCGAGTGGCCGAGCGGTACCGGGGTGTGATCCTGCGCCTGTGCCATGAGTACGGCGGCGAGTGTGGCTGTGCTGACCAGGGTATTTGCCGTGACGAGTCGGGCGCGGTGCGGCCGGCGTGCGTTGATGCGTATCCCGATCAGTAGGGCGGTGGGTAGTCGGCGGGACAGCCAGATGGCCCACCGTCGGCGGCGCGGTGGCGTGGCGGCGTCGGCCAGCGTGTGGATGGTGCTGGTGGCGGCGGCGCGTACCACCGGTACCAGGGTTGCCGCGACGGCGATACCGAGGGCGAGAGCGGTGGCGGCGGCCACCACGCGCAGCGGTGGGTGGGCGCCGACGGATCCGATGAGTCCGGCGGTCGGGCCGAACAGCAGCGGTGCGGCAAGCCAGCCGGCGGCCAGACCGATACCGGCGGCAGCGAGCCCGACCACCAGGTACTCGGCGAGGTGGACGGCGGCGATCATGGCGGGCCCGGCGCCGACGGCCTTGAGTAGCCCCACCCGGCGTCGCTGGCCGATGATCCGGCCCGCGACGATACCGGCGACGCCGGTCAGCGCGAGGATCGTCAGTAGCCAGCTGCCGACCAGCAGGGCCTCCTGTGCCTTCTTGTTCAGCCGGCCGTTGACGTCTGCGATCTGCTGCCAGGTTCTGATGTGCCAGCCCCGGAACTTGGGGTTCCTGCGCTCCGGGCCGAAGACCGAGATGTCGGCCTGCGGGTCGGCCAGTTTCAGGTTCAGGGTGTACGTCAGCGGCTGAGTGCCGGCGAGCGTGGCGATGTCGCTGCGGTCGACCCAGACCAGGCCGCCCGCCTCGTGCAGGATGCTGCTTGGTATGTGCCACGCGACGTACGGGTACGCGGGCCTGGCGGCGGTTACCGCGGTCCCGGCCACCTGCATCGGATGGCCGTCGATGCTGACCGTGTCGCCGGTGTGCACACCGAGGGCGTCGGCGAAGGCGCGCTCGATGACCACGCCGCCGGGGCGTACCCAGGTGCCGTCGGTCACCGCCGGACGGTCGAGCGCGGCCGGGGTGGCATCCCGGCCCTCGACGACGACCCGGACGGTCAGGTCGCGGACGGTCAGCATCTTGAAAAGGAGGGGGTAGGGTCCGCTGTGGCCGGTGACGCCGGGTGCGGCCGTCAGCGGTGAGAGCGCGGCCAGCGCCTCCGGGCCGGTGCTGCCCGGCTCTATCACCAGGTCCGGGCCTGCGGTGGCGGCCCGGGTCTGCTGGTACGGACGGGTGACGAGCTCGTTGAGGGCGAGGCTGAGGGTCAGCGTCGCGGTCGCGGTGGTGATGGCGACCAGCAGCAGTACGGTTTCGGTCCGGCGTCGGCGCAGGTCCCGGACCAGCAGCCGGCAGACGAGCAGCAGACGGCCGTTCATGTCAGCACCGCCCGTCGTAGACGGTGCCAGTGCCAGTGCCAGTGCCGGTGCTAGTGGCGGCGGTGGCGGCGGTGGCGAGCAGGCTGTCGTCGGCGAACGCCCCGTCGCGCATGGCGATCACCCGGTCGGCGACCGCCGCGATGCGGGCGTCGTGGGTTACCACCACCAGCGTCTGTTCCCTGGTGCGCAACTCCTCGAACAGCCGCAGCACGTCCAGGGTGGCGGCGCTGTCCAGGTTGCCGGTGGGTTCGTCGGCCAGTACGACCAGCGGCTCGTTGCTCAGTGCGCGGGCGATGGCGACACGTTGGCGCTGGCCGCCGGAGAGCGCCGAAGGCAGGTGCGCGGCGCGGTCGGCCAGCCCGACCTGCTCCAGCAGGTGCAGGGCGCGTCGGCGGGCCCGGCCGGGCGACTGACCGGCCAGCAGCGCGGCCATCTCGACGTTCTCCACGGCGGTGAGTTCGTCCATGAGGTGGAAGGACTGGAACACGAGGCCGATATGGTGGCGCCGCAGCCGGGCCAGGGCCCGTTCGCTCATCGTGTCGATCCGCTGGTCGGCCAGCCACACCTGTCCGTCGGTCGGGCGTTGCAGTCCGCCGAGCAGGTGCAGCAGGGTGGACTTGCCACAGCCGCTGGGGCCCATGATCGCTAGCGTCTGCCCGTGGGGTACGTCCAGATCGACCTCGTCGACCGCGCGCACCAGCGTGTTGTTCCAGCCGTACCGCTTGGTCAGCCCGCGCGCCCGCAGCGCCATCGAGGTCATGCCTCCGCCTTCTGTCCAGTCCGATCACGCCCGGTCCACATGCGCTCGCATGCCTCCAGCCACTCCAGGTCGGCCCGCAGCCGCAGCACCACGCCCTCCAGCAGCACCCCGGCAATCGGATCCACCGACCGGTCCAGCGCCGCGCGCTGGTTGTCGCGTAGCCGGCGCAGCACCTCGCGCCGCTGCGCGTCGATCAGCGCGACGGGATCAGCAAGCCGGCCGGCTGCGGCAGCCACCAGCTTCAGGTGAAACTCCGTAAGGTCCGGCTTCGGCCAGCTCACCTCGGTCAGCCAGCCGGCGACCCGGTGCTGTCCGGCCGGGGTCAGTGCGTAGATCCGGCGGTCGGGCCGGTCCGGCAGGCCCTCGGCCCGCTCCGAGGTCACCAGCCCAGCCTTCGCCAGTCGGGCCAAAACCACGTAGATCTGCCCGGCGTTCATCGCGTCGCCGACCGGGCCCAGCGCGTCACGCATCCGGCTGCGCAGTTCGTACCCATGCGCAGGCTCCTTCGCCAGCATGGCCAGCACCACATCCTGCACCCGGGCACACCCCTTTGGACAGACGGACCGCTATTAGATAACCGTTAGCCATGGTGCTGTCAAATCCGCCGGCGGGCGCGGAGGGTACGGCCAGTTGCCTATCCGATGCATCAGTCGCGGGCCGCCGACGTCGCGGACAGGATCACGTCTCCGCTGCTGATTCGCGCCGTGGGGCAGGACGTCACGCCAATCGCCGATGTCGAATAGTTCGCGGAGCGGGTTCGCGAGCATGGCGGGGATGCGCCGATGGCCACCTATCCGGACGCGCCGCACAGCTTCTGCGACCGTACTTTCGGTTAGCGCCGCGCCGACATCGACGACTCTGGCGCGCCAGATGCTCGATTTTGTCGAAAACCATCCTGACGCAAATTGCTGTCCCACGCGAAGCCGTGGGTCGCGGGTTCGGACAGAATCAAATATACACTTATCGATTCCCAAGTTTCGGCGCCACTCCGCTGTGCAACCAGTTTCCCTGGGAGGCGGTACGCGTCCGACGGATGTGCTGGTCGCGCCCCTGCGAGGGGCGATCGTCGTCACTTTGCGCAACGGGTTCGCTCCGCGCATCCGATTATGTAGCGTCGCGGTGGCCGATAGTCACATGGCAATAGACGATATTTCCGAATTGGACAAGAGCAAGTCCAGATTGAAGCGTCGAGCGATTCGCGACAACCCGGTCGGAGGGTTGACGGAACTCGTTTGTATACGCAATATCGACAGCAAGATTATCAGGCGGGTGTCGCATCGCGGTGCCCTCAGCCAGTACGAATCCCACCTTCGGAGGTAATCCTTGCTCACCCGTAAAAGGGTGTGGGGGGTTGGTGGAGCCGTCAGCGGTCTTCTGCTCGCCCTCTCCCTGGTAGTAGTGACACCCGCCGCGCAGGCGGCGGTGGCGAACCCGATCGGTCCGCCTGACCGCATCATGATTCCGGTGTCCGATGTGACCGCCGCCGTGGCCGAGTACGCCGCCGCGACCGGCAACCAGTTCGGCACCGTCAAGATGACCAAGACGTCGATAAAGCTAGAGGACGGCCGTACCCGTCATGTCGTCCTACGGCACGCGGTCTCGCTGCGGGGCGGCCCGCACGTGGAGTTGGTCCAGGCGAGCCCGCCCATCGGGCCGTGGGCCGTCGCGCCGACCTCGTCGGTGCTCTCCTACACCGTGCCCGACCTCGCGCGGACCCCGAAGTCGACCAAGCTTGCCCGGGCTGGCTTCCGGAAGATCGCCAGCAACGAGGATGTCTCGTTCTGGCGTGGCATCGGCGGCCTCACCATTCGGCTCATCGAGTCCGACGCGGTGGCGCGTCCAGGTGCCGCAGGCCCGGCACCGGCGGCATCGGACCTTGGGCCGATCATGTCGCTGACCCTGTCACCGTGCGCTCCGGACGCGTTCGTCGCCACACTTTCGACGTTGCTCGGCGTCGCCTGGGACATGCGGGTGTTCCCCATGCCGTACGTGTTCGCGGACGGAACCTCGCAGGTCCTTGACATCATCGCCTACACCTCGGTGAGCGGCCCGCTGTACCTGGCGGTGGAGACGCCGCACCACGCTCCGCTGCTGCCCCGCTACGCCTGCTCCGACAGGGTGACGCCGATCCACTACGGGTACCCTACGCTTGATGTTGCTAGCGTGGAGCGGCAGTTCGTCGCTGGCGGGATGTCGCTGGTCGGCCGTGTTCCCGGCATGGTCGGCTACTACGAGACCCCGTCCGGAATCCTTATCGAGGCCTTCAACGCCAGCCTGGCCGGCTGAGCTGAGTAACTGCTCAGGCCCCCTCTGGTAACTGCTCAGGCCCCCTCTGTAGAGAGGGCCTGAGCAGTGTCGGGGTAGGGGATCCGTCAGTGGACACCTATCGCCCGGCGTACGTCTTGAACCGGCGTAGCCGCAGCGAGTTGCTGACCACGAACACCGAGGAGAAGGCCATGGCGGCGCCAGCGATCATCGGGTTGAGCAGGCCGGTCGCGGCCAGCGGCAGGGCGGCCACGTTGTAGGCGAACGCCCAGAACAGGTTGCCCTTGATGGTGCGCAGGGTGGCCCGGGACAACCGGATGGCGTCGACGGCGGCGTTGAGGTCACCCCGGACCAGGGTGAGGTCGCTGGCCTCGATGGCGACGTCGGTGCCGGTGCCCATCGCCAGACCGAGGTCGGCCTGGGCGAGTGCGGCGGCGTCGTTGACCCCGTCACCGATCATCGCCACGACCTTGCCCTCGCCCTGGAGCCGCTTGACCACGTCGACCTTGTCGGCCGGCATGACCTCGGCGATCACCTCGTCGATACCGACCTCGGCCGCGACGGTCCGGGCGACGGTGGTGTTGTCACCGGTGAGCAGTACCGGGGTCAGGCCGAGGGCCCGCAGGCCCGCGATGGCCTGTCGGCTGGTCGGCTTGACCACGTCGGCCACCACGAACGCCCCCCGGGCCGTACCGTCCCAGCCGGCGTAGACCACCGTACGACCGGTGACCTCGGCGGCTGCGGCGGCGCGTTCCACCTCGACGGGCAGGGTGAGCCCACTTTCGTGGAGGAGCCGGGCCCGACCGACGGTGACGGTGTGGCCGTCCACGGTGCCGGTGACGCCGAGTCCTTCGACGTTGGCGAACCCGGTCACGGCGGGCAGCGTCCCGGTACGGTCGGCGGCGCCGGCCGCGATGGCCTGGGCGATGGGGTGCTCGGACGCGGCCTCCAGCGCCCCGGCGAGGCGGAGCAGCTCGTCGGTGTCCTGCCCATCGGCGGTGATGGTGTCGACCAGCGTCATCTTGCCGGTGGTGACGGTGCCGGTCTTGTCCAGCACCACGGTGTCGATCTTCTTGGTCGACTCCAGGGTCTCCGGACCCTTGATCAGGATGCCGAGCTGGGCGCCCCGACCGGTGCCGACGAGCAGTGCGGTCGGCGTGGCCAGGCCGAGGGCGCAGGGGCAGGCGATGATCAGTACGGCCACCGCTGCGGTGAACGCCGCGGTGATGCCGTTGCCGGTGCCGATCCAGTAGCCGAGGGTCGCCACGGCGAGGGCGATGACGATGGGTACGAACACCCCGGAGATCCGGTCGGCCAGCCGCTGCACCTGCGCCTTGCCGGTCTGCGCCTGCTCGACCAGGGTTGCCATCTGGGCGAGCTGGGTGTCGGCACCGATACGGGTGGCGCGGACGATGAGCCGGCCGCCGGCGTTCACGGTCGCGCCGACCACCTGGTCGCCGGGGCCGACCTCGACCGGCACCGACTCGCCGGTGAGCATGCTGGTGTCGACGGCGGAGGTGCCCTCCTCGATGATGCCGTCGGTGGCGACCTTCTCGCCCGGACGTACGACGAACCGGTCACCGACGGTGAGGTCGCCCACGGGGATGCGGGTCTCGACACCGTTGCGCAGGACCGCGACGTCCTTCGCGCCGAGTTCCAGCAGGGCACGCAGGGCCGCGCCGGCCCGGCGCTTGGAGCGGGCCTCGAAGTAGCGGCCGGCGAGGATGAACAGGGTGACCCCGGCGGCGGCTTCGAGGTAGATGTTGCCGGCACCGTCGGTGCGGGTGATGTCCAGGGTGAACGGGTGGGTCATGCCGGGGGTGCCGGCGGTGCCGAAGAACAGCGCCCACAGCGACCAGCCGAACGCGGCGATGGTGCCGACCGACACCAGGGTGTCCATGGTGGCCGCGCCGTGCCGGAGGTTGGTCCAGGCGGCCTTGTGGAACGGCAGTCCGCCGTAGACGACGACCGGGGCGGCCAGGGTCAGTGACAGCCACTGCCAGTATTCGAACTGCCACGCGGGCACCATGGCCAGGGCGATCACCGGTACGGTGAGCACCAGCGACACCCACAGCCGGGTACGCAGTCCGCGCAGCTCGTCGGCGGGCTCGCCGGCCTCGGCCTCGGAGCCCTGACCGGGAGCGGCGCCCGCTGGTTTGGGCGGTGGGGGCAGCTTCGCGGTGTAACCGGTCTTCTCCACCGTGGCGATCAGTTCCTCGGCGGTGACGGTGTCGTCGAAGGTGACCTTCGCCTTCTCGGTGGCGTAGTTGACCGTGGCGGTCACCCCGTCGAGCCGGTTGAGCTTCTTTTCGATCCGGGAGGCGCAGGAGGCGCAGGTCATGCCACCGATCGCCAACTCGATCTGGTTCGGAGCCGTCTGCAACGGCCTGGTGACTGATGACATGGGACTCTCCTGCTCAGTTGTGCGAGTGTCCGGACGAGGCCGGAGTCGGGGCCGGTGTGGTGGCCGTTTCGGTGGGGCTGGCCGGGGTCCCGGTCGGCCCGGCGGTGAGGGTGAATTCGGCGGTGCGTACGACGCCGCCGTGCTGGAAGTCCAGGAACAGCCGGTAGGTGCCGGTCGAGGGCACCTCGGCGTAGAAGGTCACCGACGGACCGGGCTGGGTCTTTCCGTCCCCCGGCTCCCCGTCGGGGTGGACGTGCAGGTACGCCAGGTCACCGTCGCGCAGGGCGACCAGGTGTCCGTACGCGCCGAGGTAGGGCTGTAGGTCGGTGACCGGTGCCCCGCCCCGGTTGACGTTCAAGGTCAACTTGCTGGTCCGGCCGGGGGTCAGCACTCCGTCGAGCGTGACGGTGTAGTCGTCCACGGTTGCCGTGGCCGACGTGGCGGGAAGCGCCCGGGGAGCGAAGACGCCCGGTACGGCGACGTCGACGCCGAGCGTGAGTGCCTCCCCGCCGGTGGGCTTGAAGTCGGCGAACGCCCGCCAACTCCCCGGTTCACCCAACGGTGAGGTGACCCGCCATGTTCCGTCAGCGGCCAGGTCGGGGTGCACGTGCCGGAAGCCGGAGAGGTCCCGACGGGCCACGATCAGATGCATCCGCTTCTCGTGTTCGACGTCGAAGGCGGTGACGGGCTGCCCGTCCGGACCGATGATCCGGAAGGCGAACTCCCCGTCCGCTCCGGTGACCGGGGTGAAGGTGTAGCCGCGGTCGGACACCAGGAGCCCGCCAGGCGTGAGCCCGCCATTGGCGGTGGTGTCGGATTTCGTCTGCTCGTCGTGGCCGCCGCTGTGTCCACCGGTGCTGGTGTTGTGACCCGGTTCGGCGGGGGTGCCGGGGCCGACCACGCGGCCGGCCCCGAACGCTCCACCGAACACCACCACGAGCCCGAGCCCGAATGCGCCCAGTTTCGTCGCCGTGTTCATCGCGTTTACCTCATTTGTGGTTGTTGCGAAATTTCTGTCAGGGGGTGACGAGTTCGTAGCCGGCCTCGTCGACTGCTGCGGCGACCGCCGCCCGGTCGAGAGTCTCGGCGCTGGTGACGGTGACCTCGCCCGAGCTCAGATCGACCTTTACGTCGCTGACGCCGGGGATGGCGCCAACCTCCGTGCTGACCGAGTTCACGCAGTGCCCACAGGTCATTCCCTTGACCAGATACTTCTCGGTGACCATGACCGACTCCTTTCCTCGGCTCTCACTATATACCCCTGGGGGGTACCGGTACGGCGGGGTGTGCGGTATTTCTCGTGCCGTCGGGTGTTCGGGCCGGGGTCGTGACCCGAACACCCACCCGGCCCGGTTCACACCTTGACGGTTCTTTCCGGCTGCTCCACCGGGGCGGGCTTCGGCGTACGCAGGGTGAACGTCGCCAGGATCGCGCCGCCCAGGGCGACGACCGCCGCGCCGATGAACGCCGCCGAGAAACCGTCGGTCAGCGCGGGCAGGTCACCGATCCGGTCCGCGCCCTGTGACGTGGCGATCGCGGTCATCGCGGCCAGACCGAGCGCGGAGCCCACCTGGTAGGTGGTGTTGACGATGCCGGAGGCCAGTCCGCCCTGCTCCGGCTTGACCCCGCCGATCGCCGCCATGGTGGCCGGGATGAACACCAGGGACATGCCGACCGCCGACACCAACGAGCCGGGGAGGACGTCGACCAGGAACGTCCCGTCCTGATCGACGGTGGCCAGCATGCCCAGCCCCAGGGCGAGTACGGCCAGGCCGGAGACGATCAGCGGCTTGGTGCCGTACCGGTTGATCAGACGTC
Source organism: Micromonospora sonneratiae (assembly GCF_042679305.1). Classification (NCBI taxonomy): domain Bacteria; kingdom Bacillati; phylum Actinomycetota; class Actinomycetes; order Micromonosporales; family Micromonosporaceae; genus Micromonospora; species Micromonospora sonneratiae. Next base: position 10,508 of record NZ_JBHTMP010000027.1, read on the forward strand.
CGGTGACGCCCACCATCAGGATCATCATGAACGCGGTCATCGGCACCAACGCGGCACCGCTGGCGAACGCCCCGAAGCCAAGTACCTGCTGGACATAGAGGTTGAGGAAGTACCACATCGGGATCCACGCCGCGCCCAGCAGGGTCATGGCGAGGTTGGCTCCCGCCAGATTGGGCGTACGCCACACCCGCAACGGCATCAGCGGGTTACCGGCGAGCCGTTGCACGACCACGAACCCGGCCAGCAGGACCAGCGCTCCAGCCAACTGGAGTAGCGTGCCGGCCGAGCCCCAACCCCGCTCGGGGGCCTGCACGATCGCGTACACCGCCAACGCCAGACCACCGGTCACCGAGATCGCACCGATCACGTCCAGGCCGCCGCGACGCCCCGGTACCGCCGGCAGCACCGCAGGCACCATCGCCAACGTCAGCAGGCCGATCGGTACGTAGATCACGAACACCCAGGGCCAGCTCAGCCACTCGGTGATCACGCCGCCCAGGAACACGCCGGCCGTACCGCCGGCCGGGGCTGCCGCACCGTAGATGGCTAGCGCCTTCGGCAGTTCCTTGGGCTGTCCGGCGAACAGCACCATCAACAGCGTCATCGCGGCGGGTGCGATCAGTGCGGCACCGACGCCCTGCACCGCCCGGCCGGCAACCTCCGTGCCGGCGTTGCGGGCCACCGCCGCCAGCACCGAACCGGCGATCAGGATCGCCCAACCGATGGTGAACACCCGACGGGCGCCCCACAGGTCGGACAGTCGGCCGCCCAGCAGCAACAAACCGCCGAACGCCACCGCATAGGCGTTGAACACCCACTGCAACGACTCGGGGCTGAACCCGAGTGCGTCCTGCATATCCGGTAACGCGACCGCGATGATCGACGTGTCCATGATGACCATGAACTGGGCGGTAGCGAGCACCAGCAGTGCCCACCAGCGCCGAGGATCCGCAGACATGACAAGCCATCCCGTTCCGGTCCCGGCGCGCCCTGGCGCCGGGACCTAGTCAGCAACCACTGATGTGGTCAGGAATTCGTGATCTGGTAACCGGCGCCCACGACGGCGGCGTGGACATCGGCGTCGCTGGCGGTGCCGGCGACCGTGATCCGACCTGCGGTGAGGTCGACGGTGACGTCAGTGACGCCCGACACGGCGCGTACCGCCGTGCTGACGCGGGTCGCGCACGGCTGGCAGGTCATGCCGCTGACGAGGTAGTCGCGTCCCTCGGTGGCGGGGGTCTCGACGGTCTGGGTTTCGTTGCTGGCGCAGCCGCACATGACAGTCTCCTTATACCGGTACCCCGTAGGGGTATTTGACGCAGAGGAACGTACCATACCCCCGGGGGGTTGGGTACCATTGCGGGTATGACAACACCTACGGATAAGCCGACCCGGGGCTACACAGCCAGCAAGGATCAACTGCTCGCGCGGCTGCGGCGCGTCGAGGGGCAGGTCCGGGGGATCGAGCGCATGGTCGAGGACGACCGCTACTGCATCGACGTACTAACGCAGATTTCCGCGATCCAGGCCGCCCTGGACAAGGTGGCGCTCGGGCTGCTCGACGGCCATGCCCGGCACTGCATGCACGAGGCTGCGGCCGGTGGGCGGGCGGACGAGGTGGCGACCGAGATGATGGCCGCCGTCGGGCGGTTGATGAAGCGCGGCTGAGTCGACTCGGCCCGGTGGAACGAAGCGGCCCCGCCCGGGCCGCTTCGTCCATCCGTCCACGTGTTGCGCTGTCGCGTCACTTCTCCATGTCGACAGCCGTCAGATCCCTAGCGGACGCCGACGACCGCGGCGTCGCGTGCGCCGCGCCAGATCAGGCCGGCCTCGGCGTAACCCGCTGCCCGCAGGGTGTCGATGTGCCACGATGCGGGTTTGTCCGTTTCGCTGGAGTGTTCGCCGGAGAAGACCTGACGGCGTTCCGCCATCAGCGGGCCGAGCGTCTCGTCCCTGTCGACGTGCTCCCACCAGGCCTGCCAGGACAGTGCCGCCCCGGCGGCGTACCGCGCCTCGCGGCGGGTCCGCTCCCGGAGACCGAATTTCTCGCTGAGGCCCGGCAGTCCCTCGTCCGGCATGTGGTCGACGTTGACGAACACCCCGCCGGGCCGCAACGCCTCCCGGATCTCCGCGTAGAGGGCGCTGAGTCGGTCGGGCGCCAGCCAGTGCAGGGCCGTCGCGGTCAGTACCGCGTCGTAGCCGTCGCGGGGGAGGGCCTCCACCCACTGCGGCGTACGCAGATCTGCGGTGACCACCGTGGTGCGCTCGTCCAGGGTGGCCCGAGCGATGGTCAGCAGCACCGGGTCGACGTCGACCAGGGTGGTGTTGGCGTGCGGAAAGCGGCGCAGCGTCCGTAGCGAGATGGAGCCGGTCCCGCCGGCCAGGTCGAGAACAGCGGGAGCCGGTGAGTCAGTGGTCGCGGCGACGGTGTCGAGCAATGCGGTGAAACGCTCCTCCCGGTCGGGAAGGTACGCCTCCTGCTGGCGGTCCCAGCTCTCCTGCCAGGCAGCCGCGTCGAGTTCAGTGTAAGGACTCATGGGGATTACGCTAATTACTGTCCGATTGCCTGTCGAGACTTGACAATCCAGCGTGGGGGAACGGCGGCGACGGTCGTCGGGGTCGACGACCGTCATCGGCTGAGCGCGTTGAGCGGTGCTGCCGGCCCGAACCGTGCCGACAGGCCGAGCCGTGCCGCCGGGCCGAGCCGTGCCGCCGGGCCGAGCGATGTCGCCGGGCCGAGCCGGAGGTCGGCTCGGTCACCTTCCCGGGAGGGGTGCCTAGCGTCCCACTCCGGTCGGACCGGGACCCGCCGTACGGGGCGCATCGGCCAGCACCAGGAATCGCAACGCCCGGATCGTGCTCAGCCAGCGGACAAGATGGGTGGCCAGCGGCGTCAGGATGATCACCGTGGCCGCCGTGACGGTGCCGCCGAGCACGATCCCGGCGAGTACGTCGTGCGGATAGTGCACGCCAGCCACGACCCGCAGCGCGCCGGCCACCGCAGCCAGGGGCAGGGTCAGCAGGGCGAAGCGCGGGGCCACCAGGGCCAGGCCGACCGCCAGCCCGGCGGCGATGACCGAATGGTTGCTCGGAAACGACCAGTCCCCGACGCTGGGGCAGGCGACGGCGATCTCGACCCCGGGAAGGGCGCGACAGGGCCGTTCCTCGTTCACCGCCACTTTGATCACTTCGCTGATCAGGTAGGCGGTCGTCATGCCGGCACCCACCAGGACAGTGCCGGCCACGATCTGTGCGCCGCGTCGCCGGCCGGTCCACCAGATGGCGACCAGCATCAGGACGAGCAGCACCACCGTGCCCTCGGTGGCCAGTTCGACGAAGGTGTGCAGCCAGGAGGGCCCTTCCTCGGCCAGGTCCGTGACCAGGCGGTAGGTGGCAGCGGACGTACCCGACGTGACCTCGATCGGATTGGCGCCGCCCGCACCGTCCGGAATGAGGCCGATCACCGACCCGATGCCCGCGACCAGCAGTGCCAGGGACACCAGTACCCGTCCCAGGCTCGGCCACTTCTGGGCAGGTTGTTGGCCCACCAAATCGATGTTCTGCATCGAGTCCGATTTAACACGCTTCGCCATCAGGCGAGAGTACGGGGGGTGGTCGGACGAACAAATGCGCCAAAGGTAGGCCGCCGACCCTGACGAACGTCAGGGTCGGCGGCATCCGTACGGGTGGTCGGTGACCCGGCACGGGCGGATCGTGGCAGGTCCCGACAGGACTCCGTTACTGCTGGGTGGGGGCCAGCCGCACCCGGCGCAGCAGCTGTGCGTTCAGCGCCACCACGATGGTGGAGGCGGACATCAGCACAGCCCCGGCGGCCGGGCTGAGCGCGACACCGGCCCAGGCCAGCACACCGGCAGCCAGCGGGAGCGCAACCACGTTGTAGCCGGCGGCCCACGCCAGGTTCTGGATCATCTTCCGGTACGAGGCCTTGGAGAGCCGGATGATCCCGGTGACGCCACGCGGATCGGAGGAGGCCAGCACCACCCCGGCGGACTCGATGGCCACGTCCGTACCGGCACCGATCGCGATCCCCACGTCGGCGCGGGCCAGGGCGGGGGCGTCGTTGACCCCGTCACCGACCATCGCCACGGTGAGGCCGCGACGTTGCAGTTCGGCGACCGCCTCGTCCTTGTCGGCCGGCAGGACCTCGGCGAAGACCTCGTCGACACCGGGCTGGAAGCCCAGTTCGGCGGCGACCGCCTCGGCCACCGGCCGCGCGTCACCGGTGATCATCACGATCTTCTTGACCCCCTGCTGCCGCAACTGCTCGATGGCCTGCCGGGCTTCGGGGCGTACCTCGTCCTCCAGGGCGAGTGCACCGAGCACCTGGGGCGATGCGGTGCTGTCGAGGCGTACCAGGTGCAGCACCGCAGCCCCCCGGGCCGACCACTGTTCGGTCGTCCGGACCAGTTCGTCCGGCACCTGGACCTTGAACTCGTTCAGCAGGGCCGGGCCGCCGATGGCGTAGCTGGCCCCGTCGATGTCGGCCTGGACGCCGCGGCCGGTCAGCGACCGGAAGTTGGCCGCCGTGGCCGGCTGGCCCCGCTTGACGGCGGCGGCCACGATCGCCCGAGCCAACGGGTGTTCGCTGTCCGCCTCGACACCGCCGGCCAGCCGGAGCACCTCGTCCTCACTCGATCCGGGCACCGCCGCGACCGCCGTCACGGTGTGGGCGCCCTTGGTCAGGGTGCCGGTCTTGTCGAACAGCACCGCGTCGACCGTACGCATCCGCTCCAGCGCCAACCGGTCCTTGACCAGGATGCCGGCCTTGGCCGCCGTCGCCGTCGACAACGAGATCACCAGGGGAATCGCCAGGCCGAGGGCGTGCGGGCACGCGATCACGAGTACGGTCACCGTCCGTACCACGGCTTCGTCGATGTTGCCGAACGCCCACCAGGCAGCGAAGGTGACCACGGCGGTGGCGGTGGCGATGTAGAACAGCATCGCGGCGAACCGGTCGGCCAGGACCTGGGCCCGGCCACTGGACTGTTGGGCCTGCGCCACCAGGCGTTGGATACCGGCCAGCGCGGTGTCCTCGCCGACCGCGTCGATCTGGACCCGGATCGCGGAGTCGGTGGCCACCGTGCCGGCGACCACCCGGTCACCCACGCCTCGACCGACCGGCCGGGACTCTCCGGTGATCATCGATTCGTCGAGTTCGGCCGTACCGTCGACGACCCGGCCGTCGGCGGGCACCCGGGCGCCCGGCCGGACCAGCACCACGTCGTCCACCCGAAGGTCACCGATCGAAACCCGCTGTACGCCCCCATCCGGGGTGACCCGTTCGGCATCGTCGGGCAGCAGGGCGGCCAGGGCAGCGAGCGCGCCCTGGGCCTGACCGATGGCCTTCATCTCCTGCCAGTGGCCGAGGAGCATGATGGTGACCAGTGCAGCCAGTTCCCACCAGAAGTCCAGGTTGAACGCGCCCAGGCTGGTGGCCAGCGAGGCGACGTAGGCGACCGTGATCGCCATCGCGATCAGCAGCATCATGCCCGGGGCCCGGTCCCGGACCTCCCGTACCCCGCCGACCAGGAACGGCCAGCCTCCGTAGAGGAACACCACGGTGCCCAGCACCGGACCGATCAGACCGATCCCGGGAAAGTCGAGCGAGTAGCCGAACCAGTCCATGATCATGTGGCTGGTGACCACGATCGGTACGGTCAGGGCCAGGCTCAGCCAGAACTTGCGTCGGAAGATCTCCGGGTCGTGCCCGGCATGCTTGTCGTGTCCACCGTGTCCACCGTGACCAACATGTCCACCGTGGCCCTGGTGGTTCTCGTGTCCGCCGTGACTCTCGTGCCCACCGTGTCCGTGGTGGTCTTCGTGTCCGGTGTGGGAGCCGTGTCCGCCGTGCTGCTGCATCTCAGATCTCCTCCTTGCCCGGAGAACGTTATACCCCCAGGGGGTATTTTCCAAACACTTTCTGAAAAGATCGTTCTGACGGTCGTGGGAATCCCTGGTCGATCAAGCTGCGCGCGGCCCCGGGTGCGCCCTTCCCGGCCGTCGGCTCGGCCCGGTCGTCTAGCATTTCGGGCATGACGGTCACCCGCCACGGCCTGGCCCGCCGCGTCTGCGGCTCGGTCGGCTGGCGGTTGACGCGGTGGGGTGTGCTGCTGGCGACGCTGGTCGGTCTGGTGGTGATGCATCAGCTGGCCGGAGCCCCCGACCTCGGTTCAGCGGCACACGCGACGGTGCAGCAGGAAGCCGCCGGGCACGGGCCCATGACGGCCGTTCCGCCAGCCGGGGACGGGCACTGTGGGCGGCCGGATGGCGAGTGCCCGGACGGCAACGGGGACGACAACAGACACGGGCACGCCGGCCAGGTCTGCCAGTTCACCGCACCGGCCAGCTCCACCGGGCCGGTGCTGCTGCTGACGGCGGTGCCTGGCGTCCCACCTACGGTTCAGTCGGCGGTCTCACCCCGTACCGCGATGCAGCAGGCGGCGGGCGGGTCCGGCTGCGGTCCACCAACGCTGAGTGAGCTGTCCGTCTTCCGGATATAGGCCGACTCCTTGCCGGCATACGCGCTCGCGTCGTCGCGAGGGCGTACGCCACAGCGCTCGTACCCCGATTCGAGGCAGTCAAGGAGCCGAATTCTCATGCGTAACCTTCCGACGATCCGTCGTGCCACCGGCGTGGTGGCCGCTGCCGTAGCGGCCCTGGCCTTCGCGGCCGGATGCAGCGACGACTCGCACAACGGCGGACACGACGCCGGGGCGGCCAGCCCCACGGCCAGCAGCACGTCCGTTCAGCCCGGTGTCGAGCACAACCAGGCCGACATCGCCTTCGCGCAGGGCATGATCCCGCACCACCAGCAGGCCGTCGAGATGGCGGACCTGGCCGAGACCCGAGCGGGTGCCGGGGTCAAGGCGCTCGCCGCCAAGATCAAGCAGGCGCAGGCGCCGGAGATCCAGCAGATGACGGACTGGCTGAACCAGTGGGGCGCGCCGCTACCGTCGGCCGGTGGTCACGGTTCGCACGGCAGCGGCCACGAGGGGATGGCCGGGATGATGACCGAGCAGGAGATGACCGAACTCAAGGCGTCGACCGGTGCCAAGTTCGACCGGATGTTCCTGGAGATGATGATCCGCCACCACGAGGGCGCGGTGCAGATGGCGACCACCGAGCAGCAGCAGGGCCAGAACCCGGCCGCGAAGAAGCTGGCCGGCGAGATCATCGGTGCCCAGAACAGTGAGATCCAGGAGATGCGGGCGATGCTGGCCAAGATCTAGGCCAGCCAGCCACCCGACGCGCGGCCAGCCGGCTTCGCGTCGGGTGGCCCCCGTCCGGTCCGACCGCCACCGGTCCGGGGCGCCTCGTCGAGCCGAAGTCAGTCCGTCCGGATCGTGAGCCGGAGGTCGATGCCGGCGTACGCGCCGAGGCGGGCACCTTCCACCTCGATCCTGTCTGTCGGCACCGGCCCGGACTCGGTGAAGAGCATGACGTCGAGCGCATCGCCCTCGATGTCCCAGGTGCCGACCACCCGGCCCCGGTGCACCACCACCGGGGAGATCCAGCCGGCCGCCCGGCTGACCGCGCCCCGCCGTCCGGCCGGGATGACCCGGGTGTCGCTCGTCCCGGGGCCGAGCACGTAGTGGTCGAAGGCGGGGAGCAGACGTACCCCGTCGAACGGTTCGGCGTCGACGATGGCGTCGACGTCGGTCGCCCGTGCGTACGCCGGCTGGCCGTCCACCTCGACGCGTACCAGGGTGCCGTCGGCGACCAGACCAGCGAACCAGCCCTTCAGGGTCGCCTTCTTCGTGGCCCCGCGAAGGAGCCACTGGTCGAAGACCTCGGGGGTGGCCGGGCCGTACGCGCCGAGATAGCTGGGAATGACGGTCTGTGCCGCCACCTCGGGGGCGGGTAGGGCGGGCCACCCGTCCAGCCAGGTGTCGGGTCGGGTGAAGGTGACCCGACCGCCCTCGCTCGGCCCGTTGACCAGCAGGCCCTGCCAGGCCAGTGGCTTGAGTACGGTGCCCCAGCCGGAGCCGAGATGCGCGCCGAGCGTCCGGTCACCGGTGCGGTCGACGATCTCGGCGGTCAACTGCTCACGGGTGAGGACGCGGCCGTCGAGTGCCTTGGCCGCCGCCTCGGCGATGGCGTCGAGCTGTGCGGTGGTGACGAAGGTGCGCTGCCAGGAACCCTTCTCCCAGCTCCGCGCCGCAGCCAGCAGGGACAGGTAGGCGGGGGCGTCCGCCACGGTGAGCAGGTGCAGGGTGCCCCGCATCGCCCAGGTCTTGACCAGCCTGCGATCCGCCAGTGCCGGTGCCACCGCTCCCGGACGGGGGACCGGCTGTCGGGCCGCGACCGCCCGCTCGGCCGCCGACGGCACCTGGGCCTGGAGACCACAGAGCCGTCGTACGACCAGCGCGGTGTCGACCTCCGCCGCCCGGTCGAGGTACTGCCGGCGCATTCGCCAGGCCAGCACGTTGTCCGAGGTCAGTTGGATGTCACGGCTCTGCTCTTGGGGCACGTACCAGACTCTAGGAGTCGGGGCCGACAGCGTGGGCCAGGGTGTCCACGGCGTCGGCCGAGGCCAGTCGGCTGACGCTGACGGGCTGGAGCCGTTCGGCAACCTTGAGGCGGAGCTGGGCGGCGTCCGGATGCCCCAACTCGTCGAAGATCGCCAGGGCCTCGTGCCAGGTGAGCTGGGCGGCGTCGACGTCGTCGGCCGCCCACTGGGTGTCGCCGAGGTTGGCCAGCACCTCCGCCTCGCTGTACCGGTCGCCGAGACTGCGATGCAGGTCGAGTGCCTTCAGGTAGCAGTGTGTCGCCTGTTCGTGCTGGCCGAGTTCGTGGTGGACGTAGCCGAGGCTGTCCCAGGTGAGCGCGGCACCGTGCCGGTCACCGGTCTCCCCGTGCAGCATCAGGGCCTGTTGGCACGAGTCGAGTGCCGACTGGTGCTCACCGACCCGGGCCAGGAACCAGCCGAGGTTGTTCAGGGCCTTGGCCTGCCCGACCTGGTAGTCGATGGCCCGGTAGAGGTCCAGTGCCTGGCGCGTCTGGTCGATCGCCTCCTGCGGTTGGCCCTGCCGGGAGAGCACCCAGCTCAGCCCGATGTGTGTGTGCGCCTCGCCCAGCCGGTCACCCGACTCGCGGTACAGGTCCAGATCACGCTGATAGTGCCGGTACGCATCCTGGAGCCGGCCCAGCCAGGTGCAGGCGATGGCGATGCCCCGGTGCGCCTGGGCCTGACCGAGCGGGTCGGCCCGCCGTTGTGCGGCATCCAACGCCGTACGCTGCACAGCAGCGAGATCGTGCCAGTGTCCACGGCGGTCCAGGTAGGTGACGAGGGCAGCGGCCAACTGCCAGGCATGTCCGTCGAAGCCGCTCCTGGCGGCCTGCTCGACCGCAGCCAGTAGCACGTCCTGTTCGACGGCGAACCAGTCCAGTGCCCGGGAGTAGCCGGTCGGCCCGTCGGTGGCGGCGCCCGGTTGCGCCTCGCTCACCGTGATCGGATGGGCCAGCCGGTACGGGTCGAGCAACTGGTCCGCAGCCTGGCTGACGTGCAGGTAGTGGTCGAGGAGACGATGCCGGGCCGCCTGCCGCTCGGGTTCGTCGTCGACCTCCTCGCACAGCTCGGCGGCATAGCTGCGCAGCAGGTCATGCTGGTTGTAGCGGCCGGGGAGGTGTTCGGTGAGCAGGTGCGCCCGGGTGAGGGCGGCCAGCAACGGTCGTACCCGGGAGGGTGGCACACCCGCCAGGCTGGCCGCGGCAGCGACGGCGAGATCCGGGCCGGGATGCAGGCCCAGCAGCCGGAACAGTCGGGCGGCTGCGTCGTCGAGCGCCCGGTAGGACCAGGAGAAGACCGCCCGTACGTCGGTTGCCGGATCACCCGCGTCCAGCGCCGCCAGCCGGCCGCCCTGGGCGTCCGCCAGCTCGGCCGCCAGCGTGGCCAGCGGAAAGTCGGGTTGGGTGGCGGCCCGCGCGGCCACCACGGCCAGGGCCAGCGGGAGACGCGCACACCGCTCGACGATCTCGTCGACGGCGGGGCGTTGCGCCGCGACCCGTCCCCGACCGAGTCGACGGGCCAGCAGTTCCCTGGACTCCGTCGTGGACAGCAGGTCCAGGGTGAGCGGTCGCGCCCCCTCGGCGGCGACCAGGCCGGTGAGCCGGTTACGGCTGGTCACCACGACCAGGCATCCTGACGCCCCCGGCAACAGCGGGCGGACCTGCTCCGGATCGTGGGCATTGTCCAGCAGCACCAGCATCCGCCGCCCGGCCAGCAGGGTGCGATAGAGCGCGGCCTGGCCGGACACGTCGGCCGGTATCCGCTGCGCTGGTACGTGCAGCGCCTCCAGGAAGCCACGCAACGCCTCGCCCGGCGTCACCAACCGGTCGTCGATGTCGAAGCCCCGGAGGTTGACATAGAGCTGCCCGTCGGGGAAGCGGTGGGCCACCCGGTGTGCCCAGTGCACCGCCAGCGCCGTCTTGCCGACGCCGGCCGTACCGCCGATCGCGGAGATCACCACCGCCGTGCCGTGCTGGCCGTCGTGCCCGTCGGCTGGTACCAGCAGGTCCAGTTCCCGAAGCGTCGCTTCGCGGCCGGTGAAGCCGGCGACGTTGGTGGGCAGTTGGGCCGGTACGGCCGCCGGTGCCGGAGCGGCGTCCGACACGGTCTCGGCCGCCGGTGCCTCGATCAGCTCGTTGCGCAGTACCTTCAGGTGGGCCCCGGCCAGTTCAGCGCCCGGTTCCACCCCCAGTTCCTCGATCAGTCTGCCCCTGGTCTCGGTGTACAGGCGCAGGGCGCGTGCCTGCTGCCCGACGCCGGCCAACGCCAGCATGTACTGGGCCACCAGTTGTTCCCGCAGCGGATGCTCGGCCACCAGCGGCTCCAGCGTCCGGATCACCACATCGGAATGACCGAGGGCCAACTCGACCGCGGCGAGTTGCTGATGGGCGGCAAGGTGCTGCTCGGCGAGTCCTGCCGCGGCGGCCTCGACGAACGCAGCCGCCGCTCCGGCCAGTGCGGGGCCACGCCACAGTGCCAGCCCGGCCCGCAGGAGGTCGGCTGCCGTCGACAGCTGTCCGGCGTCGCTGGCGACCCGCGCCTGTCCCACCGCTCGGGTGAATTCGGCCAGGTCGAGGTCACCGTCGCCGACGGCAAGCCGGTAACCACCGGCGTGGCTCACCAGGGCGTCGGCCAGCTCGGTGCCGCGTAGGGCCGCGCGGATCTGGGATACGCAGACCTGTACCTGGGTACGGGCACTGGCCGGTGGCTCGTCCGCCCAGAGGGCGTCGACCAGTTGCTGGGCGGGTACCAGCCGATTGGCGTTGAGCAGCAGCAATGCCAGGACCGCACGTTGCTGCGGACGGCGAATGCCCAGTACCCGTCCGCCTGCGGTCACCTCGATCGGCCCGAGGAGTCGCCACCTCATAGCCACCCCATGCAACGTGATCAACCGATGTAATCCTAGGGTCGCAGTCGCCCGGGTAGCTGTGGCCAAGCGGTCGGATAGTGGACGCCTGGCCCGGTCCCACACCGGTCGGCCTGCCACGCACTGCGGCGGGCCGGCTCTCCCGTCGGCGTCGCCGCCCCTCCGGTCCGATCCGCGCTCGTTCTGTCGTACCCGACGGTTACCGTGCCGTTGCCGGTCATGCTGCCGTTGGGCAGTCGTAGCCCGTTCGTCATGGCAGGTGTCGCGGTACGGACGAGAACGCCGATCTCGGAGGCAACGGAGATGACCTCTTCCACGTCCCAGGCCGGGCTGGACCGGCTGCGGGCGGCGATGGCCGCCCGGGTCGCCAAGCGGGAACTGCCCGGCATGGTGCTGCTCGTCGCCCGTGGCGACGACGTGTGGGTCGAGCCGATCGGGCTGAAGAGCTTCGACAGCGACGATCCGATGCGCCGGGACACGATCTTCCGGATCGCCTCGATGACGAAGCCGGTCCTCGCCGCCGCGACGATGATGCTGGTCGAAGAGGGAAGACTGACCTTGGACGAGCCGGTCGACCGGCTGCTTCCGGAGTTGGCCGACCGCAGGGTGCTCCGCAGGATCGACGGTCCGCTCGACGACACGGTTCCGGCCGTCCGGCCGATCACGGTCGACGACCTGCTGACGTTCCGCATGGGCTACGGCGTCGTGGTCGAACCGAGCCTGGACCCGCCATATCCGGTGATCAACAGGGCCGGCGAGTTGCAGTTGACCATGGCGGAGCCGGACCCGCGTACCCCGCACGACCCGGACGAGTGGATCGCTCGGTTCGCGACCCTGCCCCTGATGTACCAGCCCGGTGAACGGTGGCTCTACAACACGGGCTCGCTCGTGTTGGGGGTTCTGGTCGCCCGTGCGGCGGGGCAGTCGCTGCCGGACCTCTTCCGGTCCCGCATCTTCGAGCCGCTCGGCATGACGGAGACGGGCTTCGCCCTGCCCACGGAGGACACCGACCGCCTACCGGGCTACTACATGACGAACGAGGAGACCGGAAAGGTGGAGTTGCGGGGGGTCTCCGACCCGGGCGAGTGGGCTGAGCCACCGACGTTCCCTTCTGGTGCCGCGGGTCTCGTCTCTACCGTCGACGACTACCTGGCGTTCGCTCGGCTGCTGCTCGACAAGGGGCTGTACCAGGGCAGACGGCTTCTGTCGGAGCGGTCGGTCGACCTGATGACGACCAACCACCTGACGCCTGAGCAGGTGACCGGCGGCGGTTTCGTGCTCGACGGGTACGGCTGGGGCCTCGGGATGAGCGTCGCCATCGCACCGGACGAGGTGTCGTCCGTACCGGGGCGCTACGGCTGGGACGGTGGCTACGGCACGTCGTGGTTCAACGACCCGGCCCGGCAGATGATCGCGATCGCCATGACGCAGAACAGCGACTTCCTGTTCGGCGGTGGGTTGGCCGAGTTCCGGAAGCTGGTCTGCGCGTAGCCACCGACCAGGGCGACGTGGTGGGTGGATGCATCGTTTCGCTCCACAGCTGGTCCGGACCTGCCGTCGGCTCAGCGGTGGGCCGTACGCAACCTTCCGGGACGGGCGTTCTTGCAGCTCAGCATGGCGCGGTCGGCTTCGTCGAAGGCCATCCGTACGTCGCCTCCGGCCGACAGTCGCGCCCACCCGACCGTGATGCCGACCGGTGTGCCGGGCACGAAACTCTCCCAGTCCTCGCCGGCCACCGCAGCGACCATCCTCCGGCCGAGTTCGATGGCCTCGTCCAGGGTCGTGTCCGGAAGTACGAGGGCGAACTCGTCCCCGCCGACCCGGGCCAGCAGGTCCCGCCGACGGACCATCCGACTCATCACCCCGGCGACGCGCTGCAACACGATGTCCCCGGTGAGGTGACCGTGCACGCTGTTGACGTTGTGGAAACCGTCGAGGTCGACCACTCCCACCGCGGCCTGGCCGACCATGGGGGCTGACCGGGCGTACCGGTCGAAGTGACGACGGTTCGGCAGTCCGGTCAGCGCATCGGTGTTCGCCTCGTCGGCGTAGCGTGCCGCTGTCTGCCGGAGTTCGTCGTGGTCGAGGCGTATCCCGACCGCGTCGACGAAGAGTTGGCGGGCCCGGTCGGACACCTCTGCCGTGGCCGCGAACGCCGTACGGTCGGCCTCGTGCGCCGCCCGGTGGTCACCGGCTGCGGTGTACGCCAGCGCCCGCAGTCGGTACGGCTCACCCACCCCGATCAGGCGGGCGTCCACGTCGACCGTGTCGAGCTGGGCCAGTGCGCGGTCCGGTCGGCCGCTGGCGATCGCCTGACACACGTCCCCGAACGCCAGTAGCAGACAGGTTTCGGGGGTTTCCTCGATCTCGTCCCGACCGGTGAGTCCGACGACCGGCCGGGTGACGTCACCGAGCGCCGCCAGTCGGACCTCCGCGTACCAGCTGTAGATCCGCAGGGCCGGTGGCAGGGTGTCCGGTCCGTAGCGGCGGGCGAGATCCGCGGCTTCGTGGGCGACCGCCGACAGCACGGACCGGGCCTGGGCGGTCCGGCCACAGTGGTCCAGGTACACCGCGTGGCGTACCTGTATCTCGGGTTTCACGATGTTCGGGAGGAACAGGCCCAGCCGGCCGGCGCTGGCCAGTGCCTGGGTGCGCAGCGTGTCCGCCCGTTCGTGGAAGCCGACCAGTGAGTGGACGAACGCGAGGTCGTTGTACGCGTCGACCAGGTCGACGGTGTCGGGTAGCCCGGGGTGGAGGGCACGCGCCCCCTGGACGAGATGGGCTGCGCACCGGTCGAGGGAGTTCTCGACGAACGGGATGAACGCCGCCAGTGCGTGCATCTGCGCCTCGGACACCGGGTCGCCGTATCGTCTTACGGCCTGGTCGGCCGCGTCGATCACCGCGGCACTCTCCCGGATCCGCCCCATGTTGAGCAGGGCCGCAGCCTTCTGGAGCAGTGCGTACGCCGCGACGCGTAGGTCGCTGCTGGCGGCCACCGCGTCGGCACGGGCCGCCGCCTCGGCGTTACGGCCGGCTCGCAGCAGCATCCGTAGTTCCTCGGTGCCGTCCGAACCCATCGTGCTATTTCATCTCATGGATACGGCGTTGCCGGCCTTCCGGCACTGTTTGACATGAAGTCGAGACGCTCGGCCGGTATCAGCCATGTCGATCATGAAGTTGCTCGTGCCGTACGTCCGGGTTTTGGGTGGATGGCCGCTTGTTCTTTCGGGCTGGAAGCTCTGGTGTCGATCGACGTGGGAGCGCTACCATTCACTTTCCTCGGCCCGGTTTCGGCGCCGATGCTCGGATGACTCATCCGTGCTTACGTGGATTCTTCCAAAATGTCTGTTCTGCTTAACGGTGCTCCGGCTGGAAATCTGACCAGGGGCGACCCGTTGTGCAGGTGATCCAGGGGTGGTTAAGCTCATCGTGCGCGCCCCAATCGCCCGCTTCCCCCGTGGCAGGCGATCGGGGCGCGCATCTTTGTGTCGGCTGCCCGTTGGTACGGGTCAGATCCACCGTCCGCCGAGCCACATCCGCGCCGACCAGTCGACGTACGGGATGGGCTGACCGACGTAGATCGGATAGAAGTACGCGAAACACATCGCGACCAGCAGCACGTACGCCCCGGCGAAGATCGAGCCGATCATCCGTCGATCCAGGCCGGTCTCGGTGCCGACGGTCGACCCGGTCGGTGCCGACCCGTTGGCCGACGGAACCGGTGACATGATCGCGCCGAGCACGTAGACCACCGCCAGCACCAGGAACGGCAGGGCGGGCGCGGCGTAGAAGTAGAACATCGTCCGGCTGTCGAGGGCGTAGTAGAACCAGGGCAGCAGCCCGGCGGCGACGGGGAGCAGGATGGCCGCAGCCCGCCAGTCCCGACGCGCGACCCCCAGCCAGATCACGGCCACCAGCGCGGGCAGGAACGACCACCACAGCAGCGGGGTGCCGAGCAGCAGGACCTCCGCCGCGCAGCTCTCGGCCCCGCACGGGCCGGAACTCGACCAGTAGAAGGCCACCGGCCGTCCGAGCAGTAGCCACTGCCAGGGCCAGGACTGGTAGACGTGACTGGTGGTCAGTCCGGTGTGAAAGTTGAGGGCGGCCTTGTGGTACTCGTACAGGTTCTTCAGCGGATCGATGAGCGGAACCTCGTCGGCCCGCCAGTTGCGGAAGTAACCGCCCTCGGTGAACAGCCAACCCGACCAGGTCGCGACGTAGGTCACGACCAACAACCCGCCGCAGAGCGCCAACCAGCCGACCTCGTCGAGCAGCGTGTCCCGCCACGGGCGGCGTACGCCCACGGACCTGCGCGTACCGGCCTCCCAGAAGAGCACCAGTACCGCGAACACGAGCACGAAGGCGAGCGCGCTCCACTTGACGGCCGTACCACAGCCGAGCAGCACCGCCGCCAGTAGCCGCCACCACGGCACACCCTGTAGCGAGAAGCCCGGCCGGCCGGCCCGACCGGGCCGACTCGGGTCGAGGCCCGACTCGATGGCCCGTAGCCACCGGCGGCGACGGGCATCCCGGTCCAGCACCAGGGCGCCGAACGCGGCCAGCATGAAGAACAGCAGGAAGATGTCGAGCAGTGCGGTGCGGGACAGCACCAGGTGGAACCCGTCCAGGGCCATCAGCAGGCCGGCTGCGCAGCCGAGCACGGTCGACTGGAACAGTCGACGGCCGATCCGGACCAGCAGCAGTACGGACAGCGTGCCGACCAGGGCGGCGGAGATCCGCCAGCCGAACTCGTTGTAGCCGAAGGTCCACTCGCCGAGGGCGATCATCCACTTGCCCAGGGGCGGGTGCACCACGTACGCGGCGGTGTTGTTCTTCTCGTCCCACTCGAAGCCCCGGGTGAGCAGGTTGTGGGCGTCGGTGGCGTAGTAGATCTCGTCGAAGATCTTGCCCTTGGGCTCGTCCAGCCCGACCAGCCGGACGATGGCGGCGATGGCCACGACCACGGCGGTGGCGATCCACGAGTTCACGTCGAGCCGGGTGTCGAACGGGGCCAGTCGGCGTCTGATGATCGCCGGGACACCGCCGGAGGGCTGCCGACCGGGACGGTCTCCGCCCGGCAGGCTGCCGGGCGGCACGGCGGACTGGCCGGCTGGTGCGCCGCCGGGTGGATTGTCCGATCTGGCCGAGGTGGTCTCCGGGTGGCCCGGGTTACCGGTCTGCGCTGTCGACGCCAGGGTCACCCCGTGATCGTAGGCTGCGTAGGGGAGAAGCGGAGTCCACCACGGACCCGTTTCAAGCAAGGATCGTCGATGAGGGAGCCAATCTGTGGGTGATATATCCGACTCTGGTCGGTTAATCCTGCTCGGAGCGCCGCTTGGCAACCCTGCCGACGCCTCTCCCCGGCTGCGCGAGGCTCTCGCCACCGCAGACATCGTCGCGGCCGAGGACACCCGGCGACTGGCCCGGTTGGCCAGGGACCTGGACGTCACCATCCCGGGTCGGATCGTCTCCTACTTCGAGGGCAACGAGGAACGCCGTACCCCTGATCTTGCCACCGCGATCCGGGACGGTGCGGTCGTCGCGCTGGTCACCGACGGCGGCATGCCCAGCGTCTCGGACCCCGGCTACCGGCTGGTCCGGGCCACCCTCGACGCGGGTGCGCCGGTCACGGCGGCACCCGGACCCAGCGCCGTCACCACGGCCCTGGCCCTGTCCGGACTGCCCTGTGACCGGTTCTGCTTCGAGGGCTTCCTGCCCCGGTCCGGTGGTGCCCGTCGGACCCGGCTGCGGTCACTGGCCACCGAGGAGCGCACCCTGGTCTTCTTCGAGGCCCCACACCGGGTTACCGGTACCCTCGCCGACCTGGCCGCGACGTTCGGGGCCGACCGCCCGGCGGCGGTGTGCCGGGAGCTGACCAAGACCTACGAGGAGGTGCTGCGCCAACCCCTCGGCGAACTGGCGCAGTGGGCCGCGACGGGCGAACCGCGCGGTGAGATCACCCTGGTCGTGGCCGGTGCGCCGCCGGCCAGCGAACGGCCCCGCCCGGCCGACGACGAGTTGCGGGCCGCCGTGGCCGAGCGGGAATCCGCCGGTACGTCCCGACGGGACGCCATCACCGCCGTCGCCGACGAGTACGGCCTACGCCGCCGGGACGTGTACACCGTGATCCACAGCTGATGGCCACCAGCGCGGCAAGCGGTCCGGCCAGCGCCCACCGGACGGGTCGCAGCGGGTTGCGGCCGGTTCCGACGCCGGCGGATCGTCGACGGTTCAGGCGGCTGCGGCGATGAAACCGACGGTGATGATCAGCGGCCCGGCCAGCCCGACCAGTACCGCGACCAGGCGGGCCCTCGGCTCCGGCAGACGCAGCGCCCCGGTCGACCAGACGATCCCGCCAGCACAGAGCAGGACCAGCATCAGCCCCAGCAGCCAACGCAGGTGCCCGAGGACCGCGCCGCCCTCGGCGTAGGCCATCCGGGCGTCGGCGTCGAGCATGCGCGCCGTGACCCTCGAACCGGCCTGTCGACTGCCCGGACCGACCCCGGCCAGGGCTACGTCCACGACGGTGAACGCCGCGTTCGCGGCAACGAAGGTGCCCCGGCAGCGAAGCTTGACCCCGTTGCCGGTGCAGCCGGTCACGACGACGGTGCCGTACTCGCCCCGGCCGACCGCCAGCCAGAGCGGCTCGGCGCTCACCCAGGCGAAGAAACTGGTCAGGAGGGTCAGCGACAGCAGACCGGCCAGTCCGGTGACCGCGTGCCGGGGTGGTCTGGGGGGCCGGGGCGACCTGTCCGTACGCCGGCCGGGTTCGCGCCGGAACCGGAGCCAGCCGAATCGCGCCTTCGGGTCCTTCCGTACCGGTGTTCCGTCCCAGTGGACCTCTTCGATCGGTAGCCAGAAGGCCGGCTCGTCGGCGGGTGTCTGTTCCGGCGTCGCCGCCCGTAACAGGCGGCGTTCACCCTGTCCCCGAAGGCCCTCGTCATGGCCGGGGCCGGTGCCCCGGATCGGGACCGGCGACTCCGGCGGAACCCGTACCGGGACCCGCTGAGGGACCGCGCCGAGCGGCGCGCCGGTGGTGGGCTCGATGAGGGAGACCAGGTCATCGGATTGCCCGGCGCCCGGTTGGTGGTCTGTCGGTGGCCCAGTCACATCGCCCATTTGACAACGAGTGACTGTTCCGATGCGGTAGAACGCGGTGCGTGTCGGTGGTAAATCGGGCAAAGAGTGCGGAGGTGGCGGGCCGGGTCGGATGCGGCGGCAGGGCTGCGGCCGGTGGCGCTATCCGTTCGCGGTCGCCAGCCGTCGGTCATTAGGCTTGACGACCATGAGTCACGTTCTTGCTGCGGTCGCCTGGCCGTACGCCAACGGCCCGCGCCACATCGGCCACGTCTCCGGCTTCGGAGTTCCCTCCGACGTGTTCAGCCGGTACATGCGGATGGCGGGACATGACGTGCTCATGGTCTCCGGCACCGACGAGCACGGCACCCCGATCCAGGTGCAGGCCGACAACGAGGGGGTCAGCCCGCGTGAGCTGGCGGACCGCTACAACCGGATCATCGTCGAGGACCTGCACGGCCTGGGCCTGTCGTACGACCTGTTCACCCGTACCACCACCGGCAACCACTACGCCGTGGTACAGGAGATCTTCGAGACGATGTACCGCAACGGCTACATCGTGCCCAGGGTCACCATGGGCGCCATCTCGCCGTCGACCGGCCGTACGCTGCCCGACCGCTACATCGAGGGCACCTGCCCGATCTGCGGGTACGACAGTGCCCGGGGCGACCAGTGCGACAACTGCGGTAACCAGTTGGACCCGATCGACCTGGTCAATCCCCGTTCCAAGATCAACGGTGAGACGCCCAAGTTCGTCGAGACCGAACACTTCTTCCTCGACCTGCCCGCGTTCGCCGAGGCGTTGGCGAAGTGGCTGGACACCCGGGAGGGCTGGCGGCCCAACGTACTGCGCTTCTCCCGGAACCTGCTCGACGACCTGCAACCCCGGGCCATCACCCGCGACCTGGAATGGGGTGTGCCGATCCCGCTGGAGGGCTGGCGCGACCGGTCCGACAAGCGGATCTACGTCTGGTTCGACGCGGTCATCGGCTACCTGTCCGCCTCCATCGAGTGGGCCCGCCGCTCCGGCGACCCGGAGGCGTGGCGGAAGTGGTGGTCGGCCGACGGCGAGGGGAAGGACGCGCTCGGCTACTACTTTATGGGCAAGGACAACATCGTCTTCCACTCGGTGATCTGGCCGGCGCTGCTGCTCGGCTACTCCGGCGCCGGTGACCGAGACGGCCAGCCGGGCAACCTCGGCCCGCTCAACCTGCCCACCGAGGTGGTGTCGAGTGAGTTCCTGACCATGGAGGGGCGGAAGTTCTCCTCCTCCCGCCGGGTGGTCATCTACGTCCGCGACTTCCTGGAGCGCTACGACGCCGACGCGCTGCGCTACTTCATCGCGGTCGCCGGGCCGGAGAGCAACGACACCGACTTCACCTGGGCGGAGTTCCTGCGCCGCAACAACGACGAGTTGGTTGCCGGCTGGGGCAACCTGGTCAACCGGTCGATCTCGATGGCGGCGAAGAACTTCGGCGGCATCCCGCCGATCGACGCCGCCGGGCTGACCGAGGCGGACGAGGCGCTGCTGGCCGTCGCCCGGGCCGGGTTCGCAACCGTCGGCGACCTGATCGGCAAGCACCGGCAGAAGCAGGCGATCGGCGAGGCGATGCGGGTGGTGGCCGAGGCGAACAGGTACCTCTCCGACCAGGCACCGTGGAAGCTCAAGGGCGACGAGGAGAAGCCCCGGATGGGCACCATCCTGCACGTCGCGTTGCAGGTGGTCAGCGACGCCAACACGCTGCTCACCCCGTTCCTGCCACACTCGGCACAGAAGATCCACGAACTGCTCGGTGGCACCGGCGTACACGCCCCGATGCCGTCGATCGTGGAGGTCGAGGACCTGGACGGCGGCCCGTCGTACCCGGTGCTGACCGGTGACTACTCCGTCGGCGCGCGATGGGAGTCGGTCCCGATCGAGGCGGGCCGGCCGTTGGCGGCCCCGAAGCCGGTCTTCCGCAAGCTCGACCCGTCGATCGTGGACGAGGAGTTGGCCCGGCTCAGCGGCTGACCCACGGCGCACGGAGACGTGCTGCCAGTTGCAACGAAAGGGCGCATCTCCCCGGTGGACATCCGGGGAGATGCGCCGTCGTTTCGCCGCCGTCGAGGGCTGGCGGACTCAGAGCAGAGACATGTGTACGTGGTCCGTATGGTTACTCGGCCCGCTGTACGACTTCCAGCCGGTCGCCGGGAACCAGATCTGCCGATTCCAGATCACGTAGTAGATGCCGAGCCGGTCGGAGTTACGGACCAGGAACGCGGCAAGGTTGCTGCCGTACGTCAGCTCGTCCTTGGTGTTCCAGGGTGAGAAGCCCGACTTCTGCAGCGACCAGTCACAGGCACGGCCCTTGGGGTGCTCGTACGGCCCACCTGGACGGTAACAACCGACGAACCGGTTGAAGCCGGCCCGCTTCGTCTCCTTGTAGGCGTGCAGGGTGCGCGGGGTGACACAGCCGCTGGTGGTCGGGTCCTCCTGACTGCACGACTCGTTCGGCCACTCGCCATTGGCCGTACGCGGTGCGGCCTTCGCCACCGGTGAGGTGGCGCTGACGTAGCCGCCGCCGGTCACGCTCATGCCACCGACCAGCGCGAGTGCCTTCTCGGCGTCCTTCTTCTGCTTCGCCATGATGGCGACCTGCTTGCTCTGCTCCACGATCTCGGCGTCGAGCGCGGCCTTGGCCCGGGCGGCCACGTCCCGTGCCGCGTTGAGTTGGGAGAGCTTCCGGTTGTTCAGTCGGCTTATCTCGTCGAGGCGGGTCGCCCGGTCGACGAACGAGTCCGGCGAGGTGCTGTTCAGCAGTACGGCCAGCGTGCCGACCTTGCCCTGCCGGTAGGCCTCGGCTGCGATCTGTGCGACCTGCGGGGTCAGCAGGTCGAGTTGCTCCTGGGCCTTCTGCAGTTCGGAAGCGAGGGTCTTCTCCCGTTTCTTCGACTGGTCCAGCCTGGCCTTTGCCTGCATGTAGCCCCGGCCGGTGGTTTCAAGGACGTCGCGTAGCAGTGGCGTCTCGGTCTCGTTCGGCGCTTGTTCGTCGGGTTCCGCCCAGGCCGGGCTGGCGGGCGCCGTCAGGGCCAGGGAGGCCAGTAGAGCCAAGGCAAATGTCAGCCAACCGCGCAGGGGTGCGGTCAAGATACCTTCCTTCCGTTGGCCGCCGATCGGGTTAGCTGACGGGTTCGGGGCGGAAGTGGCCCCTACCGCTGCTGCGGATTCACCCCATGGACGCGGGTCCCCGATTCGCCCCGTACGGCGATTAGGCGGCAGCCTCGCCGGCACCCCGAATCCGTGCCTTCTGGCGATGACCGCCCGCGAGCCTACCTGACCGCCGCGCTGGCAATCTATTTAACCGATGCCGGAAAACGCATTGTGCGGAAGCCCATTCCACTACCGTCTCGCTCTGTGTCGGCTTGTTGACGCATCGGCGTCCCGCAATGCTGCCTGTTGTGCGGAGCGGATTCGCAATGTTGACAATCCGTATTCGCCGGGAGGTAATCGACACGCAGCGTAGGCATTGTCGTGGCGGCACCCGGAGCGGGGTCTGCGGGAAATTCGCCGTCGGTCTGGTCAGAACCGGGTCCCCATCCGGTCGGAACCGGCCCGGGTCCGCCGGGAACTGCACCGGGTCCGGTGGGCGGTGCAGTTGGATATGTGATGCTGACGGTGATGAGCGATCAAGCCGAGTCTCGCCGCCAACGTGCAGCGCGCCGGGCGGGGGAGTTTCCATCCGCGCCCGAGCCGCTGCCCCGCCCGGTGATAGACAGTCACACCCATCTGGACATCACCGTTGCCGAGGCGGGGGTGGCCGGGCCGCCCGTCGGACCCGGCGATCCGGTCGAGGCGATGATCGAGGTGGCCGCCGGGGTCGGCGTCGACCGGCTGGTCCAGGTCGGCGTCGATGTGGCGTCGTCCCGGTGGGGGGTCGAGGTGGCCCGGCAGTACGCGGCCGTGGTCGCCACCGTCGCGCTGCACCCGAACGAGGCACCCAGGCTCGACGACCTCGACGAGGCACTGCGACAGATCGAGTCGCTGGCCGCCGAGGACCGGGTCCGGGGCATCGGCGAGACCGGGATGGACTTCTTCCGTACCGGGGAGGAGGGGCGCGCAGCGCAGGAGACCAGTTTCCGCGCGCACATCGCCATCGCCAAGCGGTACGGCAAACCACTGGTGATCCACGACCGGGACGCGCACGCCGACGTACTGCGGGTACTCGACGAGGAGGGGGCCCCGCAGACCGTCGTGATGCACTGCTTCTCCGGCGACGCCGAATTCGCCGCCGAATGCGTACGCCGCGGTTACGTACTCAGCTTTGCCGGCACGGTGACCTTCGCCAGCGCCACTGCGCTACGGGAGGCGGCCAGGGTGACCCCACCGGACCAGCTACTGGTGGAGACCGACGCGCCCTATCTCACCCCGACGCCACATCGGGGGCGGCCCAATGCCTCGTACCTGATTCCGCTGACCGTACGGTCGCTGGCCGAGACGACCGGTGCGGACGTGGCCGAGCTGTGTACGGCTATCTCGGCCACTGGCGAGCGGGTCTTCGGTCCATGGTGACGCCACAAGGGTCGGGAAGGGACCCTTCACCCGCGGAGAACGACGACCGGAAGGGGTCCCTCCTTCCTCCGCTGCTGGGTCCGGCCGAGATCCGGGAGTTGGCGGCCCGGCTGGGCGTGACCCCGACGAAGAAGTTCGGTCAGAACTTCGTGCACGACCCGAACACGGTGCGCCGGATAGCCAACGCGGCCGGGCTTGCCCCGGACGACGTCGCGCTGGAGGTGGGCCCGGGACTCGGCTCGCTCACCCTGGCGTTGCTGCCGATCGCCGCGCACGTACACGTGGTGGAGATCGACCCGGTGCTGGCCGGTGCGCTGCCGGCGACCGCCGCCGCGCACGCCGGACCCGGTGCCGTCGACCGACTGACCGTCCATCAGGCCGACGCGTTGCGGGTCGGCGCCGCTGATCTGGCCGACCCCGCGCCGACGGCGCTGGTGGCGAACCTGCCCTACAACGTCGCCGTACCGGTGGTGTTGCACCTGCTGGCCGAGCTGCCCAGTCTGCGGCACGGTCTGGTGATGGTGCAGAAGGAGGTCGCGGACCGGTTGACCGCCGGACCCGGCTCCAAGATCTACGGCATTCCGTCGGTCAAGCTCGCCTGGTACGCCACCGCCCGCAGCGCCGGCCGGGTGCCGCCGAACGTCTTCTGGCCGGTACCCAACGTCGACTCCGGTCTGGTCGCCTTCACCCGGCGCGAGCCGCCCCGGACGGACGTACCGCGTTCGCGGGTCTTCGCCGTGGTCGATGCCGCGTTCGCACAGCGGCGCAAGACCCTGCGCGCCGCGCTGGCCGGCTGGGCCGGGGGCGCGGATCGGGCCGCTACGGCGCTCGTCGCGGCCGGTGTCGATCCCGGTGCCCGTGGTGAGTCGCTCACCGTCGAGCAGTTCGCCGCTATCGCCGCGTCGGCTCCATCGGGTACGCGGGCCGCCGAGTAGTCTGACGCCGTGCCCATGACGAGGTGTACGCCGTGACGGCGCAGCCGGTGGCCCCCGCCGTTCACGAGTCGGTGGACGGGCGCCACGAACCGGCCGAGGAACTGATTCCGGGGTCTCCGGTCGGCTTCCGGCCTCGGGCCCGGGGCACTGCCTCGTGACCGAGGCATGGCGGCCGGACGACGATGACGACCACCAGCGACGGGGAGCGGCCGGCCCGGTCAAGGTCCGCGTACCCGCCAAGATCAATCTGCACCTCGGTGTCGGCCCGGTACGCCCCGACGGCTACCACGAGCTGAGCACCGTCTACCATGCGATCTCCATCTACGACGAGTTGACCGCCCGGCGCGGCGACACCCTCACCCTGACCATGGAGGGTGAGGGCACCGGCGAGTTGGCCCTCGACGAGTCGAACCTGGTGATCCGGGCGGCCCGGGCCCTGGCCGCGTACGCCAGGGTGCCCGCCCACGCCCGGCTGCACCTGCGCAAACAGATCCCGCTGGCCGGCGGGCTGGCCGGGGGCAGCGCCGACGCCGCCGCCACGTTGGTCGCCTGCGACACCCTCTGGGGCACCGAGCTGTCCCGCGACGAACTCGCCGGGATCGCGGCCGGCATCGGCTCGGACGTGCCGTTCCTGATCTACGGTGGCACGGCGCTCGGCACCGGCCGGGGTGAGGCGGTCAGCCCCGTGCTGGCCCGCCCGACCTCCTGGTACTGGGTGGTGGCGGTCGCCGACGGTGGCCTCTCCACCCCGGCGGTCTACCGGGAACTCGACCGGCTGCGTGCCGACCGGGCCGCGCCGGAGCCGCTGGGCAGCCCGGACAGCCTGCTGGCCGCACTCCGGCAGCGGGATCCCGGGGTGCTGGCCAAGGCACTCGGCAACGATCTCCAGGCGGCCTCGCTCTCCCTGCGGCCGGCCCTGAGCGCGACGCTCGCGGCTGGCGAGGCAGCGGGTGCGCTGGCCGGCATCGTCTCCGGGTCCGGACCGACGTGTGTCTTCCTCGCCGCCGACGGGGCGCACGCCAGCCGGATCGCCGCCGAGCTGTCCGCCTCGGGCGTCTGCCGGGCCGCCCACACCGCGTACGGCCCGGTCGCCGGGGCTCGGGTGGTCTGAGCGGTTGGCTGCCGGGCGGTCTGACCGGTAGTTCGGGGGACGTTCCGCGTACCCTTGTTGAATTCAGGCGTCCTCCCGTGCCGGTGTCGCTGGGCGACACCGCGTCGATCATGATGGTCGGCCCAGCGCGGTGTGGGGACGCCTCGACCATGGGAGGTGTGAGTAGTGGCCAACATCGTCAACCTGGACCGGGTGTCCAAGGGCTACGGCGCGGTGGGGCAGCTGCTCACCGATGTCTCCCTCGGGCTCGACGACGCCGACCGGATCGGCGTGGTCGGGCTCAACGGGGCCGGCAAGTCCACCCTGCTACGGCTGCTGACCCGCGCGGAGGAGCCGGACAACGGCCGGGTGACCCACCGGCGGGACCTTCGGGTCGCCGCCCTGCCGCAGACGCTCGACCTCGACCCCGAGGCGACCGTACGGGACGTGGTGCTGGGTACCGCCTGGCTGGACGAAGGGTTCGGCGCCGAGCACGAGTGGGCCGGTGACGCGGGCGTACGGTCCATCCTCGATGGGCTGGGCATGCCGTACCTCGGCCTGGACCAGCCGGTCGGACCGATGTCCGGCGGTGAACGGCGGCGGGTGGCCCTCGCCGCGCTGCTGGTGCGCGCGGCGGACCTGCTCATCCTGGACGAGCCGACCAACCATCTCGACGTGGCCGGTGTCGACTGGCTGGCCCGGCACCTGGTCGGTCGACGTGGTGCGCTCGTGGTCGTCACCCACGACCGGTGGTTCCTGGACGCGGTCTGCACCACCACCTGGGAGGTCGCCGACCAGGCGGTACGGGCCTACGAGGGTGGCTTCGCCGCCTGGACGCTGGCCCGGGCGGAACGGGAACGGGTCGCTGCCGCCACCGAGGCCCGCCGGCAGAACCTGCTTCGCAAGGAGATCGCCTGGCTGCGGCGTGGCCCGCCGGCGCGTACCTCCAAGCCGAGGTTCCGGATCGAGGCGGCGAACGCCCTGATCGCGGACGTGCCGCCGCCGCGCGACACCGTGTCGCTGCAACGTCTGGCCACCGCCCGGCTCGGCAAGCAGGTGTACGACCTGGAGAACGTCACCCTGAACGCCGGCCCGAAGGTGATCCTCAAGGACCTCACCTGGCAGGTCGGTCCCGGTGACCGGGTCGCCATCCTCGGTGCCAACGGTGCCGGCAAGACGACCCTGCTCCGGATGCTGGCCGGGGTCACCGAGCCGGACCAGGGGCGGCTGACCACCGGGTCGACCGTCCGACCCGCCTTCCTCTCGCAGGAACTGGCCGAGTTGCCCCGCGAGCTGCGGGTCCTCGAAGCGGTGGAGGAGGTCGCCCGACGCATCGTCCTCGGTGACCGGGAGATGGCCGCCGCCCAGTTCGCCGAGACGTTCGGCTTCGACGACCGCCGGCTGTGGACCCCGGTGTCGGACCTGTCCGGTGGCGAGCGGCGACGCCTGCAACTTCTCCGTCTGTTGGCCGCCGAACCCAACGTGCTGCTCTTCGACGAGCCGACCAACGACCTGGACACCGACACCCTGGCGGCACTGGAGGACCTGCTCGACTCCTGGCCCGGCACGGTGATCGTGGCCAGCCACGACCGGTACCTGATCGAACGGGTGACCGACGTGGTCTACGGGATGTTCGGCGACGGTCGCCTGGTCCATCTCCCCGGTGGCATCGACGAATACCTTGCCCGCGCCGCCACCACCCCCCAGGGGCCCCGTGATCAGGGGCCAGCTCCGCGTGTCGACGGCGGGTCGCAGACCGGGTCCCCTGAGCATGCGGATCATGGCCTCTCCGGCGGGGAGCTGCGGGCGGCTCGGAAGGAACTGACCCGCCTCGAACGGCAGATCGGCAAGCTGGAGCAGCGGGAGGCGGAGCTGCACGACCAACTCGCCACCCATGCCACCGACTACGTCAAGGTCGCCGAACTGGATGGCCAACTCCGGGCCGTACGGGCGGAGCGGGAGCAGGTCGAGGAGACCTGGCTGGCGCTGGCGGAGCGGGTCCCGACGGCCTGACCGGAGGAGGGGCTGACCGGAGGACGGGGAGTCGGACACGGCGTGCCGAGCGTCGTGACGAGTAGGACAACCGTCACGACAAAGTACGACAAGCCTGGCGACAGGTGCGACAGCGGGCACCCGGGTCGGGGGTGTCCGGCGTCACCCTGACCCGGTGCGGGACAATCTGGGCCGACCCCTCATCAGTACGGCCCTGGAGACTCGCAAACCATGGCACACAACCCCGTCAACCACCCCGCACGGCCTGTCTACCGGGCGATCGGTGGGCTCACCGGTCTCTACCTGGCAGGCTTCGGCGTACTCGGTGTCATCGAGAACAGCGGTGCCGAGTTCTTCGCTCAGAATGACACCCTGGTCCTCGGCCAGGGGGCGAATCTGGGATATTCCATCATCTCGGCGGTCGTCGGGATCCTGGTCCTGGTCGGCACCGCCATCGGACGCAACATCGACACGGTCATCAACAAGTTGCTTGGCTACGGCTTCATGGTCCTCGGCCTCGCCTCGCTGGCCGTGATGCGGACCGATGCCAACTTCCTCGACTTCTCGATGTCGACCGCCATCGTGTCCATGGTCATCGGGATGGTCCTGCTGATGGCCGGCATGTACGGCAAGATCGGTACGGAGGAAGAGGTTCGCGCCTGGCAGGAGGCCCGGCTGCTCCTCTGATCATCCACTGATTTCCGTTCGCCAGGCACCCTCCCGCGTTCTGGGTGACAATCCGGAAGGAAAGTCGCCCACGCGCAGGAGGAGCCATGGCGCACATCCCGGTCAACCATCCCGCGCGGACGCTCTACCGGATCTTCGCCGCGCTGATCGGGCTCTACATCCTGATCTTCGGAGTGGTCGGGGTGATTCAGACCTGGGGTGAGCCGCTGTTCGACCGGGGCGACACGTGGGTGCTCGGGCTGCGGACGAACCTCGCCTTTGCTCTGGTGTCCGTGGTGTTCGGGGCCATCGTCCTGGTTGGCGCGGCACACCGGGGCAACCTGGGGCACTTCCTGAATCTCGGCATCGGTGTGGTCTTCATGGTCACCGCCATAGCGATGATGGCCGTGCTGCAGACCGACGCCAACTTCCTGAACTTCTCCATGTCGACGGTCATCGTGTCGATGATCTTCGGGCTGCTGGTGCTGGCCACCGGCCTCTACGACAAGGTCGGCCCGGCTGCGGACGCCGAGGCGGAACAGACGTACCGGCAGAGGGCGATCAACAATCCAGAAGCGGGTCGCCGCCGTTAGATCCCGGCGGACCACGAGCGACGGTCGGCCGCCCGGTGGTCGTGACAGTGGCTCGGTGGTGGGTGATGGCTGGCCGGTCAGCGACCCCGGCGGGTGATCAGGGTCGGCTTTGCGTCGAGGTGGGACAGCCCGTTCCAGGAGAGGTTGACCAGGTGGGCGGCGACGGTCTCCTTGCGGGGTTTGCGCACCTCCAGCCACCATCGACCGGTCAGGGCCACCATGCCCACCAGCGCCTGTGAGTACAGTTCGGCCAGCTTCGGGTCGTAGCCCCGGCTCTTGAACTCCGCGCCCAGGATGTGCTCGACCTGGTGTGCCACGTCGTTCATCACGCTGCTGAAGTTGCCGGTCGCCGACATCACCGGCGACTCGCGTACCAGCACCCGGAACCCGTTGGTCTCCTCCTCGATGTAACCGAGCAGGGCCAGCGCCGCCTGTTCCAGCAGTTCGCGGGGGTGGCCGGCGGTCAGCGCCGTGGTGATCCGATCGAGCAGTGCCCGGACCTCGCGGTCCACCACGACCGCGTAGAGCCCTTCCTTGCCACCGAAGTGCTCGTAGACCACCGGCTTCGACACCTTGGCCCGAGCCGCCACCTCCTCTATGGAGGTGGCGTCGAACCCGCGTTCGGCGAAGATCTGTCGGCCGATGACGATCAACTGTTCCCGGCGTTGGGCAGCTGACATCCGTACCCGGGAACTGGGCTTGGCGGACGCCGTCGTCGGTGCCGGCGCCCGCCTGCGCCCGACACCACCATTCGTGTTCGGGCTCTCTGCCACACCGTCACCCTGCTGGCGTCCCATGACGCCGTGCCGTCTAGTCCTGTCCTGCCTGATGGTGCCCTCGCCATGCTCGGTCACTTGACCATCCTGCCAGGCACGGGCGACAGTCAGGACATCCGCTGCTGCGGCGCCTACCGCGATGAGTCGGTTTTCACCAGTTTCGCGGCAATCCGTTCCGGCTTCGGCCAGCGGACGTCAGTTGCCAGCCCCAGCTTCTCGAACAGCCAGATGACCCGGGCGGAGATGTCGATCTGCCCACGCAGTACGCCGTGCCGGGCGCTCGTCGGGTCCGAGTGGTGCAGGTTGTGCCAGCTCTCGCCGAAGGACACGATCGCCAGCGGCCAGAAGTTCGACGCCTTGTCGCCCTGTCGTACCTCGAAGGGGCGCTCGCCGTAGACGTGGCACACCGAGTTGACCGACCAGGTGACGTGGTGCAGCAGCGCGATACGCACCAGGCCGGCCCAGAAGAAGGCGGTCAGGGCGCCCTGCCAGGACCAGGTGACCAGCCCGCCGATGACGGCCGGGGCGAGCGCCGAGACGATGACCAGCACCGGGAAGAGTCGGTCGACCCGGCTGATGTCCTTGTCGGCCAGCAGGTCCGGGGCGAACCGCTGACGGTTGGTCAGTTCGCGGCGGAACAACCAGCCCATGTGGGCGTGGAACAGTCCCCTGGTCAGTCCCCAGAAGCTGCCCCCGAAGCGCCACGGCGAGTGCGGATCGCCCTCCACGTCGGAGAACGCGTGGTGCCGCCGGTGATCGGCGACCCACTGGGTGACACTGCCCTCGATCGCCAGCGACCCGGCCACCGCCAGGGTCACCCGCAGCCACCGCCTGGTCTTGAACGAGCCGTGGGTGAAGTAGCGGTGGAAGCCGACGGTGATGCCGAGCCCGGCGACGACGTACCAGACCAGGGCGATGGCCACGTCCGTCCAGCTCAGCCAGCCACCCCAGGCCACCGGCACGGCGGCGATCAGGGCCAGGAACGGGATGACCACGAACGACCAGAGCGCGATCAGGATCCCGGGGGACTGGGCCCCCTCGGTCAGCGGCTTGGGGCCGTTCTTGGCGGGCGCGTCAGGCGGTTCGAGTACGGCAGTGGTCGACATGGCACCTCGCAGCAAGGGTGGGGAAAGATCAGGAACTTACGCCTACGTCACCGTAACTTACGGCACCGTAGTTTGCTACGGGGCAGTAGCTGTCAATTGGCTGGCAGGCATCGAGGGATTTTGTCGTGCTGTCGGGTCGACTCGCTGGTCATGACCGATTCGTCGGCGGTCGGAGGCGGTCCGGGCGGATCTGTCCCCCGCGGGCCGGGGCGGCGTTGAACGGGGCGGCGTCGCATACCGGGTTCTCCGTAATGCCGGTGTCGGGTTAGGCTCCAGGTAGCAACGATCGGCCGTGGTGTAATTGGCAACACGGCGCCCTTTGGAGGCGCTTTTTCAGGTTCGAGTCCTGACGGCCGAGCTTGACCTCCGGGTCTGAATCCAACCCACCTTTGGTCTGATTCGAGCCTTTGGTCCGATTCAACGCTCATCCAGGGGGAACGGGCGACTCGCCCGTGGCACGCGGCTAGCATGAGGCCGCAGACTGCCAGCCATCCCGACGGGAGCTTGCCCGTGACCCAGCCCCGCCCCCGTACCGTGGTCGTCCTTGCCGCCGGCGAGGGCAAGCGGATGAAGTCGGCGCTACCAAAGGTGCTGCACCCGCTGCTCGGGCGCACCCTCGTCGGTCATGTCCTGGCCGCTGCTGCGCCGCTGGCTGCGGACCGCACGCTGGTCGTGGTCGGCCACGGCGCCGACCAGGTCGTAGCCCACCTGGCCGAGGTGTCCCCCGACGCCGACGCGGTCCGGCAGACCGAACAGCGCGGGACCGGCCACGCGGTACGCATCGCCCTCGACGCCACCCCTGAACTGACCGGCACCGTCGTCGTGCTCAACGGGGACGTGCCGTTGCTCCGGGCCGAGACGGTCGGGGCGCTGGTCGAGTCGCACGAGACGAGCGGCGCGGCGGCGACCGTCCTGGCTGCCGAGGTGGACGAACCCACCGGCCTGGGACGAATCGTCCGCGACCCCGACGGGAGGCTGGAACAGATCGTCGAGGAGCGCGACGCCAGCCCCGCCCAGCGGTCGATCCGGGAGATCAACGCTGGCATCTACGCCTTCGACGCGGCCCTGCTACGGGACGCGCTGGGCAAGCTCTCCACCAACAACGACCAGGGCGAGGAGTACCTCACCGACGTCTTCGGACAGCTCGTCGCCGCCGGTGAGCCGGTGGCCGTACACGTGGCCCGGGAGGCGGCCGAGACGCTCGGCTGCAACGATCGGGTCGAGCTGGCCGCACTGCGTCGACGGCTTCGCGACCGGGTCAACGAGAGCTGGATGCGAACCGGTGTCACCCTGCTCGACCCGGCGACCACCTGGATAGACGTCACCGTGACGCTCGACCGGGATGCGGTGGTGGACCAGAACACCCAGCTGCGCGGCTCGACGGTGATCGGAGCGGAGGCGACCGTCGGCCCGGACGTCACATTGATCGACACCACGGTCGGCGCGGGCGCGGTCGTGCTGCGCAGCCACGCGGTGGGCGCGGAGATCGGTCCGCAGGCCAGCGTCGGTCCCTACGCCTACCTTCGCCCGGCGGCCAGACTGGCGGAGAAGTCAAAGGTCGGCACGTTCGTCGAGGTCAAGAACTCCGAGGTCGGTCCGGGCGCGAAGGTGCCGCATCTGTCGTACGTCGGCGACGCCACGATCGGCGCGCGGGCGAACATCGGTGCGGCGACGATCTTCGTGAACTACGACGGGGTGGCCAAGCACCACACGACGGTGGGGGAGGCGGCCTTCGTCGGCTGCGACACCAACCTGATCGCTCCGGTCGAGGTGGGAGCCGGTGCGTACATCGCGGCCGGCAGCGCCATCACCCAGGACGTACCCCCGGGTGCGCTCGGTGTCACCCGGGCCCAGCAGCGCAACATCGAGGGTTGGGTGGCCCGGCGGCGGGCGGGTACGAGGTCGGCGGAGGCGGCCGAAGCAGCCCTCGCCCGGCAGGAGGCGGAGCTTGCCCGGCAGGAGGCAGTCAGCGCAAGTCAAGGTGAGGCACTCCACGGACGTGGAGACACGGCCGGATACGGGTCGGGCTCGGGAGATACTGCAACCGAATAGTCCCAGGTCCCCAGCCGGGAACCACCGATCAACGGGAGCAGACGAGCCGATGGGCAGCATCGTCGCAGAAAACCGCAAAAGCCTGATGCTCTTCTCGGGGCGGGGCTTTCCGGACCTGGCCCAGGAGATCGGCGAGGTGCTCGGCGTCGCGCCGACGCCGGCCGACGCGTACGAGTTCGCCAACGGCGAGATCTTCGTACGGTTCAAGGATTCGGTACGCGGCTCGGACGCGTTCGTGGTGCAGTCGGTCACGCACGGCGTCAACAAGTGGGTCATGGAGACCCTGATCATGATCGACGCACTGAAGCGTGGCTCGGCCAAGCGGATCACGGTCGTCCTGCCGTTCTACCCGTACGCCCGGCAGGACAAGAAGCACCGGGGCCGGGAGCCGATCTCGGCGCGGCTGGTGGCGGACCTGCTCAAGACCGCCGGAGCCAACCGGATCCTCACCGTCGACCTGCACACCGCCCAGATCCAGGGGTTCTTCGACGGGCCGGTCGACCACCTGTTCGCGATGGACATCCTGGCCGAGTACGTCGAGCGCCGGTACGCGGGCCGTCCGATGACGGTGGTGGCCCCGGACTCCGGCCGGGTACGGGTGGCCGAGCGGTGGACCGACCGGCTCGGCGGCTGCCCGCTGGCGTTCATCCACAAGACCCGGGACCCGCTCAAGCCCAACCAGGTGGTGGCCAACCGGGTCGTCGGTGACGTGGAAGGTCGGGTCTGCCTGATCGTCGACGACATGATCGACACGGGTGGGACCATCTGCAAGGCGGCGGAGATCCTGCACGAGGCGGGTGCGGCGGACGTGGTGGTGGCCTCGACCCACGCCCTGCTCTCCGACCCGGCCACCGAGCGGTTGAAGAACAGCCAGATCAGCGAGGTGATCGTCACCAACACGCTGCCGCTGCCGGCCGAGAAGCAACTCGACAAGATCACCGTACTCTCGATCGCGCCACTGCTGGCGCGGGCGATCCGTGAGGTGTTCGACGACGGTTCGGTGACCACCCTCTTCGGCGGTCTCAGCTGACGCGTGCGCCCGGCCCGGGCTGACGGCACCGGGCCGGGTGGACCGGCATCGTGCCCGTTCCGGGCGGCGCCCCGCCGCCCGGAACAGAGCCGGCGGTCCGCCCGGTAGGCGTAACGCGGGCCGGTCCGCCCGGTAGGCGTCGCGGCCGGCACGCCCGGTAGGCGCAACGCGGCAGGTGCGCATAATGCGACTCCACGGGCATAACTGGACGAAAGTTCGCGGATGTCGGCGGGGCGGTGTCGTGCTGCGGGGGTACCCGGTGCGAGTGACAGTGGGGTGTTGGTCGGCGGGAGGGGCAGCGAAGCGGTAAAGGCGTGCTGAGCGGGTACCGGCGAAAGCCCCAGGCAGGCCTCGGGTAGACTAGTGCGGTTGCCATGGCGAGGGTGCCCTGCGGGCCGCTGAAGAAGTGCCGCACGGAGGCACCGTCATCGACACGGTGCTCTGGGCAGAGTTCGAGACGTTAGCGCCCCAGCGAGCCCCCCGCCTCAGCACCGCCAGCCGACGTTCCGCCGTAGCGACCGTATCAGGAGTTTTGTCGTGTCCGAGGTAAAGATCAGCGCCGAGCCCCGTACCGAGTTCGGCAAGGGTGGTGCCCGTCGTACCCGTCGGGCCGGCAAGGTGCCCGCCGTCCTGTATGGCCACGGCGAGAAGCCCAAGCACATCGCGCTGCCGGCGCGTGAGTTCGCGGCCGCCATTCGGCACGGTGGTGCCAACCAGCTCTTCGCGATCGAGATCAGCGACGGCACCCAGGCGCTCGCCCTGCCGAAGGCGATCCAGCGGGACCCGATCAAGGACACCTTCGAGCACGTCGACCTGCTGCTCGTCCGCCGTGGCGAGAAGGTCGCCGTCGAGGTGCCGGTGCAGCTCGTCGGCGAGGCGGCCACGGACACGCTGATCGTGCACGAGCACGCCAGCCTTGCCGTGAGCGCCGAGGCGACGAAGGTGCCGGACCACCTGGAGGCCTCGATCGAGGGCATGGAGGCCGGCTCGCAGGTCACCGCCGCAGACGTCAAGCTGCCGGCCGGTGTCGAGCTGACCGCCGACCCGGAGCTGATCGTCGCCGCTGTCACCGCCGCCCCGACCGCCGAGCAGCTCGCCGCTACGCTGCCCGAGGTCGAGGAGGAGCCGGTCGAGGCTGAAGAGGGTGTTGAGGGCGAAGAGGGTGCTGCCGAGGGTGAGACCGCCGAGACGGCGGAAGAGGCTGCGGAGCAGCGCGCCGAGGCCTGACCGACTACGTTCTTCGACAGGCGCTTCCGAACCATCGGAGGCGCCTGTCCAGGTTTCTGCCAGGTAGTTCAGCCGGGTGAAACTCTCGCGAGGATGTGAATGGTGACGGACGAAACGCATCCGTGGCTGGTGGTGGGGCTCGGCAACCCCGGCAAGGAGTACGCCGGTAACCGGCACAACGTCGGCTTCATGGTGGCCGATCTGCTGGCCGCCCGGCTCGGCGGCAAGTTCGGCCGGCACCGTCGGGCGGTCGCCGAGGTGACCGAGGGGCGGCTCGGCTTCGGCGGTCCGAAGCTGGTGCTGGCGAAGCCGCTGACGTACATGAACCTGTCGGGCGGTCCGGTGGCTGCGCTGGCGCAGTTCTTCAAGGTCCCGCCCGGGCAGGTGATCGCGGTCCACGACGAGTTGGACATCGGCTACGGCCAGCTACGGGCGAAGTGTGGCGGCGGCGAAGGCGGGCACAACGGACTACGTTCGATGTCCAAGTCGCTGGGGACGAAGGACTATCTACGGGTGCGGTTCGGCATCGGGCGACCGCCGGGCCGGCAGGATCCGGCCGACTACGTACTCTCCGACTTCTCTTCGGCGGAGCGCAAGGAACTGGAGTTTCTCGTCGACCGGGCGGCGGACGTGGTGGAGGCGATCGTCACTCGCGGCCTGGAGTGGACGCAGAACGCCTATCACAGCAGCTGAGCTGCTCCGATTCCGCCCCGGACGGGGTCGGGTGACCGCTGTGTCACCGCTGGCCGGCCGGTAGTCTTCCGTCAGATGTGGACCGGTTTGTCGGTCGCGGGCGGACGCCCTCACCGGTCGGTCCGGCGAGGAGGCAGGAAGTGGGCGCAATTCGTACCGGTGGGGTGGCCGTACGGCTGCCAGGAGGCCGGTGATGGTCAACCCGCCGGTGAGCGATGCGGCATTCGCCAGATGGCTGGCGGTTCGCGCGGGGCAGGCGCTGCTGACCGTCCGCGAGGAGATGGGGTACGCCGATCCCGGGGCGCTCAAGGCGGCCGGGGACAAGGTCTCGCACGACGTGCTGCGTACCGAGCTGGCCCGGTGGCGGCCGGCGGACGCGGTGCTGTCCGAGGAGGACGAGGGGTCCCGGCTGGCCTG
This sequence comes from Micromonospora sonneratiae, assembly GCF_042679305.1. NCBI lineage: Bacteria > Bacillati > Actinomycetota > Actinomycetes > Micromonosporales > Micromonosporaceae > Micromonospora > Micromonospora sonneratiae. The sequence continues at coordinate 46,107 of NZ_JBHTMP010000027.1, forward strand.
GGCTGCCGAACTCGGGGCCGGCGCGGTCCGACGTCTCTCCGCCGACCGGGTGTGGATCGTCGACCCGCTCGACGGGACGAGAGAGTTCGCCGAGGAGGGCCGGGCGGACTGGGCGGTGCACGTCGCGCTCTGGCAACGGTCGGAGTCGAGCGGGCACGGGGTGGTCGCCGGCGCGGTGGCGCTGCCGGCCCAGCACCGGGTGCTGGCCACCGATGTCGTGCCGCCGTATCCGGTTCCGGTACGGGATGAACTGGACGGCCTGGGCGGTGTGATCCGGCTGGCGGCCAGCCGGAGCCGTCCACCGGTCTTCCTGACCGATCTCGCCGACGAGATCGGTGCGCTGCTGGTGCCGATGGGGTCGGCCGGGGCGAAGATCGCGGCGGTGATCGACGGCGAGGTCGACGCGTACGTGCATGCGGGTGGCCAGTACGAGTGGGACTCGGCGGCACCGGTCGCTGTGGCGACGGCCACGGGCCTGCATGCTTCCCGGATCGACGGATCCGCGCTGGAATACAACGGAGCCGATCCTCGGCTGCCGGACCTGTTGGTGTGTCGTACGCACCTCACCTCTCGGCTGCTTGCGGCGCTGCGCCGCCATTCGGGGTAGTCTGACGACGTCCACCCGACTTAACCAACCGGAAAGGTCTGGAATCGCATGGGTGAGCGGAGCCGACCTGGCAGCACGAGCAGGCGTTGCGTACGGAACCGAGCTGGTGGAACAGCGCGGCGTCGAACCGGTTGGGCGTCATGAGCACGCCAGCGGCCTACCGGGTCTCCCACCTGGATGCCCTCGAAGCCGAGAGCATCTTCGTGATGCGGGAGGTGGTGGCCGAGCTTGAACGGCCAGCCCTGCTCTTCTCCGGTGGCAAGGACTCGATCGTCATGCTTCGGCTGGCGCAGAAGGCATTCGCGCCAGCCAGCATCCCGTTCCCGGTGATGCACGTCGACACCGGGCACAACTTTCCCGAGGTGCTGGAGTACCGCGACCGGCGGGTGGCGGAACTCGGTCTGAACCTGGTGGTGGCCAGCGTCCCCGAGGCGCTGGCCAGCGGTCTGGTCCAGGAGCCGCCGGACGGAACCCGAAACCGGATCCAGACACCGGTGCTGCTGGCGGCGGTGGAGACGTACCGTTTCGACGCCCTGTTCGGCGGTGCCCGCCGGGACGAGGAGAAGGCCCGGGCCAAGGAACGGGTGTTCAGCTTCCGGGACGACTTCGGTCAGTGGGACCCCAAGAACCAGCGTCCGGAGCTGTGGGCGCTCTACAACGGCCGGCACCACCCGGGCGAGTCGATCCGGGTCTTCCCGCTCTCCAACTGGACCGAGCTCGACGTCTGGCACTACATCGCCCGTGAGGAACTGCCCCTACCGTCGATCTACTACGCCCATGAGCGTGAGGTGGTCGAGCGGGACGGGATGCTGTACGCGGTCAACGAGTTCCTGCCCGCCCGGGCCGGCGAGGAGATCGTCAAGGCGCGGGTCCGTTACCGGACCGTCGGGGACGCCTCGTGCACGGCGGCGGTGCGGTCCGACGCCGACACCGTGGCAAAGGTGATCGAGGAGGTCGCGGCCACCCGGATCACCGAACGTGGTGCGACCAGGGGCGACGACCGGGTCAGCGAGGCCGCCATGGAAGACCGCAAGCGGGAGGGTTACTTCTGATGACGGCTGCGACGAACACGCCCCCGGCCGGGCTGGACAAGCCCACGGCTGCGACGGACATGCCCACGGCCGCGACGGCTGCGGGCCCGGGCGGACGGGCGATGGACCTGCTCCGGTTCGCCACCGCCGGCAGCGTCGACGACGGCAAGTCGACGTTGATCGGTCGGCTGCTCTACGACACCAAGTCGCTCTTCAACGACCAGCTCGCGGCGGTCGAGGCGGTCAGCGCCGCCCGGGGTGACGAGTACACCAACCTGGCGCTGCTCACCGACGGTCTGCGGGCCGAGCGGGAGCAGGGCATCACCATCGACGTGGCCTACCGCTACTTCGCCACCCCCCGGCGGAAGTTCATCATCGCCGACACCCCGGGGCACATCCAGTACACCCGGAACATGGTGACCGGGGCGTCCACCGCCGACCTGGCGCTGATCCTGGTCGACGCCCGTAAGGGGCTGGTGGAGCAGTCCCGCCGGCACGCGTTCCTCTGCTCGCTGCTGCGGGTGCCGCACCTCGTCCTCTGCGTCAACAAGATGGACCTGGTCGACTGGTCGCAGGAGGTGTTCGAGCAGATCGCCGACGAGTTCACCGCGTTCGCCGCCAAGCTGGACGTACCGGACCTGACCGTCGTGCCGATCTCCGCGCTGCGCGGCGACAACATCGTCAGCCGGTCGGAGAACATGCCCTGGTACGAGGGCCCGTCGCTGCTGCACCACCTGGAGCACGTGCACATCGCCTCGGACCGCAACCTGGTCGACGTACGGTTTCCGGTCCAGTACGTCATCCGGCCCCAGTCGACCACGGTCACCGACTACCGGGGCTACGCCGGTCAGGTCGCCTCCGGTGTACTCAAGCCCGGCGACGAGGTGATGGTGCTGCCGTCCGGTTTCACCAGTCGGATCGCCTCGATCGAGACCGCCGACGGGCCGGTCGAGCAGGCCTTCCCGCCGATGTCGGTGACCGTACGACTGACCGACGAGATCGACATCTCCCGTGGCGACCTGATCTGCCGACCGAACAACGCCCCGGCGGCCGCCCAGGACATCGAGGCGATGATCTGCTGGATGGACGAGACCCGACCACTGCGAATCGGGGCGAAGTACGCCATCAAGCACACCACCCGGTCGGCGCGGGCGGTCGTACGTGGGCTGCACTACCGGCTCGACGTCAACTCGTTGCACCGTGACGAGGCGGCTGCCGAGTTGACGCTCAACGAGATCGGTCGGGTACGACTGCGTACGACCGTTCCGCTGCTGGCGGACGAGTACCGGCGCAACCGTACGACCGGCGGCTTCATCCTCATCGACGAGGCGACCAACCGTACGGTCGGCGCTGGGATGATCGTCGACGCCAGCTGAACCCATCTCTGCGCCGCCGACACCCGAGTTGGTCCCTGATCACGGGGATCCTGGAGAGTCAGAGGCGGGTGGCGCCCGGGCCGGGAAGTGCGGTGAACGAGACAGGTGGCGTGAACCCGTGGGCAGCACAGGCATCGGCCACCGAGGCGGCCACCCGCTCGGCGGCGTCCGCGTCGACCAGGGCGAGTACGCAGCCACCGAAGCCGCCCCCGGTCATCCGGGCACCGTACGCCCCGGCGGCCAGCGCCGCCTCGACCGCCGTGTCCACCTCGGGCACCGTGATCTCGAAGTCGTCCCGCATCGAGGCATGCGAGGCGGTCAACAGCGGCCCGATCCTGGTGGGCTGACCGGCGCGGAGCAGCTTGACCGTATCCAGCACCCGCTGGTTCTCGGTGACCACGTGCCGTACCCGGCGGCGTAGCAACGGATCGGTGAGCCGGGCGAGCGCCGGATCCAACGAAGCCGCGTCGGACAGGACGTCCCGCAGGGCGGGCACGCCCAGCGCGCCGGCCGCCGTCTCACAGGCGGTACGCCGGGCCGCGTACTCGCCGGTGACGTGCCGGTGCGGTGCCCGGGTGTCGGTCACCAGAATGGCCAGACCGGCGCTGGCCAGGTCGAACGGGATGTGTTCGACGGCCAGCGAGCGACAGTCCAGGAAGAGCGCGTGACCGGCCCGGCAGCGGATCGACGCCGACTGGTCCATGATCCCGCAGGGAATGCCGGCGTAACCGTTCTCCGCCCGCTGGGCCAGTCCGGGGCGCTCGTCGATCGGCAGGTCCAGCCCGCCGAGGTCCACCAGCGCGGTCAGCACCGCGGACTCCAGCGCGGCCGACGAGGAGAGCCCCGCTCCCAGCGGTACGTCGGAGGCGATGGCCAGCCGCGCCCCCGGCACCCGGAAACCGGCCTCGACCAGTGCCCAGACCACCCCGGCCACGTACGCGCCCCAGCCGGTGACCCGGCTGGGCAGGCCCGCCCCGGTAGCGGTGATCTCGGCAGCGGTGCCCCCCGCTGCGGTGATCTCGGCAGCGGCGAACGAGATCCGCTCACCCGACTGCTCCGACCACACCGACCACTCCTGGCCGGTGTTCGGTGCCGCCGCGACCACGGTGCGCTGGGGCAGGGCGAAGGGCAGTACGAAACCGTCGTTGTAGTCGGTGTGCTCGCCGATCAGGTTGACCCGGCCCGGGGCGGCCCACCGGCCGGCCGGCTGGTGGCCGTACTCGGAAAGGAAACCGGCGGTGGCGCGGGCCGCGACCGGTCCGGTCATGCGGCGGGCTCGCCGATGATCTGCGACCGGTAGAACGCCCAGGCGTCACCGACCATCTCGTGCAGCGCAGGCTTGGCCGGTGTCCAGCCCAGCTCCGTGTGGGCGCGGGTTGCGGAGGCCACCAGGACGGCCGGATCGCCCTCGCGGCGGGGTGCCGGCTCCACCGGCACCGGGTGGCCGGTCACCTCGCGGATCACGTCGACCACCTGCTGGTTGGAGAAGCCGTTGCCGTTGCCGAGGTTGTAGATCCGGTGTTCGCCGGGCACCGCCGCCTCCAGGGCCAGCAGGTGGGCCCGGGCCAGGTCCTCGACGTGGATGTAGTCGCGTACGCAGGTGCCGTCGACGGTCGGATAGTCCACGCCCATCATCTGCAGCTTCGCCCGGCGGCCGGCGGCCACCTCCAGCGCGATCGGGATCAGATGGCTTTCCGGGTCGTGACGTTCGCCGAGGGCGACGCCGTTTCGCAGGTACGCGCCGGCCACGTTGAAGTAGCGCAGGGACACCGAGGCCAGCTTGTAGGCGGTCGACTCGGAGGTCAGCGCCATGTCCACGGCCAGCTTCGTGGCGCCGTAGGTGCTGGTGGGTGTCTTGCCGGCGGTCTCCGGGATGGGTAGCTCGGTGGGATTGCCGTACACGGCCGCGGTGGAGGAGAAGACGAACCGGCGTACCCCGGCGGAGCGGGCAGCGTTGATCAGCGCCAGTGAGCCGACGGTGTTGTTGTCCCAGTAGAGCTCCGGCCGGACCATCGACTCACCGGCCGAGATCAGCGCGGCAAGGTGCAGTACGGCGTCGAAGCCGGCGTCCGCGGTGAGCACCTGGGCCGCGTCATGGACCCGTGCCTGGACGAACGTCGCCTCCGGGGCCAGCGCCTCGGCGTGACCGGTGCTCAGGTCGTCGAGGACGACGACCTCGTGCCCGGCGTCGAGCAGCATCCGGGTGACGACACTACCGATGTAGCCGGCGCCGCCGGTGACGAGGAGCTTCACGGTCGTCCTCTCGGTCAGTGCCTCCGGGGGATCCCGTCGGCGCTTTTTCGACCATTATCAAGCAACCCGACCGGGTCCCGGGCGGCCATGCAGCCCGCATCCGGCGACGGCGGTGTCTACCATCTACTGACATGCGGGAGTCTGGCAGTACCGGGCCCCGGCGTCGATCGCCGGGGCGTCCTCTGCGACAACCCGGGCCGGTGGCCCGGGGCGCGGCTCGGCTCGTCGTACGGAGCGCGGACGCGGCCACCCGACTGGTGACCGCCCTGCTCGGCGCGAGCCCCATCGCCGGACGTGAGCGGATCAGTGAGGCGGAGCTGCGGGACCTGGTTGCCGCGAACACCCTGCTCGATCCGGTGGAACGACGGATCATCGACGAGGTGCTGGTCGCCGGGGCGAGCCTGGTACGCGAGGTGATGATGCCCCGTACCGAGGTGGTGTTCCTCGACGTGCGGCTGACCCTGAAGGAGGCGGCCCAGATCGCCCGGGCGGAGACGCACACCCGGTATCCGGTGGTCGACGGCACGCCCGACGACGTGGTCGGCTTCGTGCATCTGCGTGACGTGCTGCTCCGGCCGGACGACGACGGACTCACCACCGTCCGGGAGATCACCCGGGAGGTGAAGTCGCTGCCCGGCAGCAAGCGGGTGCTGGCCGCGCTGACCGAGATGCGTCGGGAGCGGCACCATCTGGCGGTGGTGGTCGACGAATACGGCGGTACGGCTGGGATCGTGACCCTCGAAGACCTGATCGAGGAGTTGGTCGGCGAGATCCACGACGAGTACGACGACGCCGTTTCGGACCCGGTGGGCGGGGGACTGCCCTCGGTCGTGGACGGCCGGCTCAACCTCTCCGACTTCGCCGAGCGGGCCGGCTTCTCGCTACCGGCCGGCCCGTACGAGACGGTCGGCGGCTTCGTCATGGCCGCCCTGGGCCGGTTGCCGGCCAGCGGCGACGAGGTCTACGTGCTGGGTGACGAGGTGCGGGTGCTGGGTGGCCCGGTGGACCCGACGGACCCCGGGATGGCGTCGTCGGCCCCGGTCGTCGGCGGGTCGGCTCCGCTGCCGGGTGACGCCTTGCTGCCGGGTGACGCCTCGTTGCGGGTGTCGGTCGGCCCGCAGCCGCCGGTGACGGCCGATCCGCCGGTGCCGGTGCTGACGGGGGCACAGCCATCGCCGGTCGGCAGCCCGATGGACGGGCGTGATCCCGGTGCCGGTTGGGTGCTGCGGGTGTTGAGTCTGGACGGCCGCCGGGTGGCCCGGGTCGGTATCTCACCAGCCCAACTCCCGGAACAGAGAAGGAGCCCTTCCGTGCCACCGGCCGCAGTCGAGGAGGGGCGGCCGGCCTGACAGTTGGCTGATCAGGCTGTCGACAGATGACCGGCCAGCCGGTGCGGCTACTTCTCGCGGATACGGGGTCGTTACACGGCGCACCGGAGCTGCTGTCAGAATTGCCGGCATGTCCGACGCTCCTGCCCGGCCCCGGGTGCTCTCCGGCATCCAGCCCACCGCCGACTCGTTCCACCTGGGCAACTACCTGGGCGCGGTGCGCAACTGGGTGACGATGCAGGAGACGCACGACACCTTCTACTGCGTGGTCGACCTGCACGCGATCACCGCTGGTCACGACCCGGTGGTGTTGCGACGGCGTACCCGGGTGGCGGCTGCCCAGCTGCTGGCCGTCGGATTGGACCCGGAGAAGTGCACACTCTTCGTCCAGTCGCAGGTGCCTGAGCACGCCCAGTTGGCCTGGGTGTTGAGCTGCCTCACCGGCTTCGGCGAGGCCAGCCGGATGACCCAGTTCAAGGACAAGTCCGCCAGGCAGGGCGCGGAACGGGCCAGCGTCGGACTGTTCACCTACCCGATCCTGCAGGCCGCCGACATCCTTCTCTACCAGGCGGACGCGGTGCCGGTCGGTGAGGACCAGCGTCAGCACCTGGAGCTGACCCGGGACCTGGCCCAGCGCTTCAACACGCTGTTCGGTGCGACCTTCACCGTGCCGGAGGCGTACATCGTCCGGGACACCGCGAAGATCACCGACCTACAGGACCCGACCAGCAAGATGTCCAAGTCTGCGTCCTCCCCGGCGGGCATCATCGAGCTGCTGGACGACCCGGCCCGGTCAGCCAAGAAGATCAAGTCGGCGGTCACCGACACCGGACGCGAGATCCTCTTCGATCCGGAGCAGAAGCCGGGCCTGTCGAACCTGCTGAAGATCTACTCGGCACTCAGCGGACGTACGATCGACGAGCTGGTCGAGGCGTACGTCGGCAAGGGCTACGGCGACCTCAAGAAGGACCTGGCCGGGGTGTTGGCGGACTTCGTCCGGCCGATCCGGGAACGGACCACCGGGTTCCTCGACGATCCGGCGCAGTTGGACAAGCTGCTGTCGATCGGTGCGGAGAAGGCCCGCGCCGTCGCCTCGACCACCCTGCGGGCCACGTACGACCGGATCGGTTTCCTCGCGGAGGCGAGGAACGGTTGACGCGGTCTCGCGGAGGCGGGGAACGGTTGACGCGGTCTCGCGGAGGCGGGGAACGGTCTCGCGGTCTCGCGGAGGCGCGGAACGGTCTCGCGGTCTCGCGGAGGCGCGGAACGGCTGGTGCGGCCCTGCGGAGGCGGGGAACGGCCGGTGCGGATTCCGGCAACCGGCGGCATCGACCGTGCCTAGTGGCCGGTGGAACGGTTAGCGTGGGTTGTCGACGGGCAACAATCGGTGGGGTGATCGGAAGGTGGATCGCACGGACGGGTCGCCGGGGGTCGAGAGCGCGATGACGCAGATCGGCATCGCGGTGGACATTCCCGAACCGTGGGGCGAGTTCCTGACTCGTCGCCGGGCAGCGGCGGGCGATCCACGGGCTGCCGACGTACCAGCGCATCTGACGCTGCTCGGGCCGACCGAGATCCCACCGGACAGTCTGCCCGAGGTGGAGGAACATCTCACCGCAGTGGCGGCCAAGCACCTGCCGTACACCCTGCACCTGCGTGGCACCGGCACCTTCCGTCCGGTGACCGAGGTGGTCTTCGTCGCGGTCGCGGCCGGTATCAGCGAATGCGAGAGGCTGGCTACGGCGATCGGCTCGCTGCCCGTACTGCGGCGGGAGCACCGCTTTCCCTACCACCCCCATGTCACGGTCGCCCAGGACGTGGCACCGGAGGCGCTGGACCGGGTGTACGACGAACTCGCCGGGTTCTCCGCGTTGTTCGAGGTGACGGCGTTCACCCTGTTCTCGCACAGTGGACAGGCCCGCTGGCAGCCTCGGCGCGACTTCCTACTTGGTGAATGACACGCTGCTGACCATCAGAGAGGATGGCGGCGTGAATGCGTTCGGCCGGGCGGCGTCCGGTCTTGTCGACCGACTGGCGGCGGCCCGCCGACGGTCTCCGGCCTTCGACCACTTCTGGCGGGCGCTGGGACGCTACAGCGAGGTCCTGGGTGGGCGGCTGGCTGCGGCGATCGCCTACTACGGCTTTTTCGCGGTATTCGCGCTCGGCCTGGTGGCGTACTCGATCTTCGGGGTGATCCTGGAGGATGCCGACGAGATCAGCTTTGCGGTCTCGGACTTCCTCAACCAGAACCTGCCGTTCCTCGAACCGGAGCAGATCCAGGAGAGCAGCGGCAAGGTCGGGGTCGTCGGCCTGATCCTGCTGGTGGTTACCGGGGTGGGCTGGGTGGAGGCGATCCGGTCGTCCCAGCGGTTGGTCTACGACATGGTGCAGCAGCCGGGCAACCCGTTGATCCGGTGGCTGGTCGACGCTGCGGTGCTGGTCGGTGTCTTCCTGCTGCTGGGTCTGTCGTTGGCGGCGATCGACACGCTGGAGTCGTTGCTGCGTTGGCTGCTCAGTAGTACCGGATCGATCGGGGTGATGGTCACCAGTTGGCTGTTGAGCATCCTGGTCAACGTGGTGCTGGCCACGGCGCTGCTGGTCGCGGTGCCCCGGCTCCGGATGACCGTACGGCGACTGCTGCCGTCGGTCCTGCTGGTCGCGCTCGGTATCACCCTGCTCAATACGGTCGGCCGCTTCTTCGTCGTACGGACCGAACGGAACCCGGCGTACGCGGTGGTGGCCGGTGCAGTCGGCCTGCTGCTCTACCTGTACCTGCTCAACCAGCTGTTGATTTTCGGCGCGGCGTTGGCGGCGACCAGTCGGCACGGCCGGGTCGTCGACCTGTCGACGGGCCGCCGACCCGCGCCACCGCTCGATACCGACGCGACCGAGCGGTGAGATCAGTCCTGACGCCAGCAAAAGGTGGCAATTGGGGTAATTGTTACTGATCGCCGGGGTCTGCCGGCAATGATTACTGCGTGGGCGCACTCGTGACGTTGGAGCTGCCGGAAGGCTCGCCGCTGCTGGAACTGCCGTGGATCATCACCTTCGGTCCGATCGGTGAGGACGACGAGTGGGAGCCGGTGGTCTGCGGGCCGTACGAGCGGCCACACGCCTTGGCGCTGGCCGAGTCCGTGGTCGCCGACGAGGAGTTGATGGCGGTCGTCGAACCGTTGCTACCTGCCGTGTCGGCCGACGAGATCCGGGGCGAGATCGTATCGGCCCGGACTGCCGCCGAGGACGAGTTGGCGCGGGTGGAGACCGCCGACCTCTACGGTGACTTCGAGGACACCCTCGACGAGGAGCTCGAAGCGGCGGGCGAGGAGGTCTCCGGCCCGGTGACCCTGCCGCCGAGCGAGCAGGAGCTGCGGGCCGGGTTCGCCCGGATCGCCGCCCGGCTGCCGGTACCAGAGGGATGATCACGCGCCGTGCCGGAGGGATGACCACGCGCCGTGCCGGAGGGATGATCACGCGCCGTGCCGGAGGGATGAACCACGCGGCGTGGTGATCCGGCCCGGCCGGCCCAGCCGCCCGTCGGCCCGGAATCCGGCCCAGCCGCCCGTCGGCGCGGAGCACAACGAACGGCCGGGCAGTTGCGGATTACCCGAGTTGTGGCCGTTCGAACCATGCCGCCGCGTCGACCGGCAACATCGGCTCCCCGTCCTGTTGGCCCAGTGGCGCACTGGCGACGATCGAGTTGCCGTACCCGGCGACCTGGATCGGAGCGTCGCTGAAGTTGACCACGCACACCAACTCCGGTGATCCGGGAGCGTCCGCCGTCCGGGTGAAGGCCAGCACGCCGGGCTCGGCTGGCAACCAGGTCAGGCTGCCCGTACCGGTGTCTTCGATGGTCAGTGCCGGATGTGCCCGGCGGATGTGCAGCGCCGCGCGGTACAGCTCCAGCGTCGAGGCAGGGTCGCCGGTCTGGGCGGCCACCGACAGCTTCGCCCAGGTCGTGGGGGCGGGCAGCCAGGACGACTCGCACCCCTGCGGGCCGAAGCCGTACGGGGGCAGATCGCCACTCCAGGGCAGCGGCACCCGGCAGCCGTCCCGGGTCTGGCCGGTCCGCAGGAAGGCCGGGTCCTGACGCAGCTCGTCGGGAAGGTCGAGCACCTCCGGCAGGCCGAGTTCCTCGCCCTGGTAGAGGTAGGCGCAACCGGGCAGGGCCAGCATCAGCAGGGCGGCGGCCCGGGCCCGGCGCAGCCCGACCGGCCCGTCGCCGTACCGGGTGACGTGCCGCGGCTTGTCGTGGTTGGACAGCACCCAGGTGGTCGGCGCGCCCACGATGGTGGACTCGGCCAGCGCGGTGTCGATGACCTTGTGGAACGAGTCGGCCGACCAGGTGGCGTCCAGGAAGTCGAAGCTGAAGGCCTGGTGCAGCTCGTCCGGGCCGATGTAGCGGGCCAGCCGTTGCGGGGTCTCGGCCCATGCCTCGGCGACGGCCATCCGACCGCCCGGGTAGCTGTCCAGGATCGGCCGCCAGGCGCGGTAGATGTCGTGCACCTCGTCCTGGTCGAAGTAGGGCAGCCGACCGCGGCCGAGCAGCGCGATCTGGGGTGACCCGTCAGCGGAGGTACGACCGACGTCCGGCAGCCCCTCCGCCTTGATCATGCCGTGCGCCACGTCGATCCGGAACCCGTCCACGCCCCGGTCCAGCCAGAACCGCAGGATGTCCTCGAACTCGGTGCGTACCTCCGGGTTGCGCCAGTTGAGGTCGGGCTGGGCCGGGTCGAACAGGTGCAGGTACCACTGTCCGTCCGGTACCCGGGTCCAGGCCGGGCCGCCGAAGATGGACTCCCAGTCGTTGGGGGGCAGTTCGCCGTTCTCGCCCCGACCGTCGCGGAACAGGTAGCGCTCACGTTCGACCGAGCCGGGTGCGGCGGCCAGCGCCTCGACGAACCACGGGTGCGCGTCGGAGGTGTGGTTCGGCACGATGTCCACGATGATCCGCAGGCCCAGCGTGTGCGCGGTGCCGATCATCGCGTCGAAGTCGGCGAGGTTGCCGAAGATCGGGTCGATGTCCCGGTAGTCGGCCACGTCGTACCCGCCGTCGACCATGGGCGACCGGTAGAACGGGGTCAGCCAGAGCGCGTCCACCCCGAGGTCACGCAGGTACGGCAGGCGGTCCCGGATGCCGTTCAGGTCACCGCTGCCGTCCCCGTCGGAGTCGGCGAAGCTGCGTACGTACACCTGGTAGACGACCGCCGACCGCCACCAGTTGGCATCGGTGTCGGACGGTGGCGCAGTGCTGGCGGTGCTCATGGTTGCCTTCCCCGTTCTGCTGGGACCGGAATCGACGGGCCGGAATCGGACGCCAGAGCAGAATGCCGGGGCTGCTTTGCAAGAGTCAAGCATTCCTTGCGCAAGAAATTTCGGAACCTAGGCGGGTACGGCGACCGAGGTCGGTCTCGCGTCCGAATCCGGCCCGCTGACCGCTCCGGTCGCCGGCCGGGTGGGTGCGATGGCGGTGGATCCCCGGACGACCAGTTCGGGCCGGAAGACGTACTCGGAATGGGGGGCACCGTGGCCGTGGATCTCGTCGACCAGCGCCCGTACGGCCGCTACCGCCATCGATGTCACCGGCTGCCGCATCGTGGTCAGCGGCGGGTCGGTGAAGGCGATCAGCGGTGAGTCGTCGTAGCCGACCACGGAGAGGTCGGCCGGCACCGACAGCCCCCGGTGCCGGGCGGCCCGGATGGCGCCGAGTGCCATCAGATCGGAGCCGCAGACCAGGCCGGTCACACCCCGGTCGAGCAGTCGGCCGGCAGCTGCCTCGCCACCCTCCACACCGAACAGGGACAGCTCGGTCAACTCGTCGAGTTCCGCGTCGTCGATGCCGACCAGCCGGCGCATCGCGGCCGTGTAACCAGCGAGTTTGCGCTGTACGGGGATGAACCGGGAGGGGCCGGTGATCAAACCGATCCGCCGGTGTCCCAACGCGACCAGGTGTGCCACGGCCAACTCGCCGGACTCCCGGTCGTCGCAGGAGACGAACGGGGCCGGGATGCCGGGCACGTATCCGTTGATCATCACGATCGGCAGCGGTCGGGCCAGCAGGGTGCGGTAGCGCTCGTGGTCCGCGGTGGTGTCGGCGTGCAGACCCGAGACGAAGACGATGCCGGAGACCTGTCGATCGAGCAGCATCTCCACGTACTCGTCCTCGGTCACCCCGCCGGGCGTCTGGGTGCAGAGCACCGGGGTGTAGCCGGCCTGGGCCAACGTCGACTCGATGGTCTGGGCGAAGGCCGGGAAGATCGGGTTGTCCAGTTCCGGCACCACCAACCCGACCAGTCCGGCACTGCGTTTGCGCAGCCGGGCCGGCCGCTCGTAGCCGAGGACATCGAGCGCGGTCAGCACAGCCTGGCGGGTCTCCGGAGCCACCCCGGGCCGGTCGTTGAGCACCCGCGACACCGTCGCCTCGCTGACCTGAGCCTGTTGGGCGATGTCGGACAGTCGTGCACGCATGGCGGAACCTTAACCCAGAAGCAACTTCTTACGCAGGGTCCCTGCAAGGTCTTCCAAATCTTGAAACCTCTTGCTAGCGTCCCGGAAACATCCGGGAGTGCTGGCGCGGGTTTCCGGCGTCGGTTGGCAAGAACATCCAAAGATCTCTGGTTGAGCCGTCCCGGCGGCCGCCACGACGACGGGAGTATCGATGCGCATCCGTACTGCGGGTGTCGTCGCCGGGCTTGCCCTGGTGCTGGCCGCCTCCGGCTGCGGCGGAGGCGACGAGCCGGCCGCCAAGAACTCGGCCAAGGCCGACGGCGGCAAGCTGGTGATCTGGGCCGACGACAAGCGTTCCGCCACCCTGAAACCGTTCGCTGAGAAGTTCGGCCAGGCCAACGGCGTGACCGTCGAGGTACAGGCGGTCTCCAAGGACCTCCAGACCAACTTCGTCACCGCCTCCCAGCAGGGCAGTGGCCCGGACGTTGTGGTCGGCGCGCACGACTGGATCGGCAACCTGGTGCAGAACGGCGCGATCGAGCCGGTGCAGCTCTCCGCCGCGCAGAAGGGCGGGTTCAACGAGATCGCCATCAAGGCCACCACGTTCAACGGGCAGCTCTACGGCGTCCCGTACGCGATGGAGAACGTGGCCCTGATCCGCAACACCGAGCTGGCCCCCGAGGCGCCGAAGACGATCGAGGACCTCGTCGCGGCCGGCAAGAAGCTCCAGGCGGAGAAGAAGGTCAGCGAGATCCTGTGCGTCCAGGTGGGGCAGAACGGGGATTCCTACCACGTCTACCCGTTCTACACCTCCGGCGGTGGCTACCTCTTCGGCACCACGGCCAACGGTGACTACGACCCCAAGGACCTGGGCGTCGGCAAGCCCGGGTCGATCGCTGCCTTCGAGAAGATCAAGGCGCTGGGCGAGAAGGGCGCGGGCGCGTTCAAGCGGTCGATCACCGGAGAGAACTACAGCGCCACCTTCACCAGCAAGAAGTGCGCCTACATGATCTCCGGGCCATGGGCGATCACCGACGTCAAGAAGGCCAACATCAAGTACGACATCTCGCCGGTTCCGGGCTTCGCCGGGGGTAAGGAAGCCCAGCCGTTCGTCGGCGTGCAGGCGTTCTACGTGGCGGCCAAGGGCAAGAACAAGGCGCTGGCCCAGGAGTTCGTGGCCAACTACACCACCCAGCCGGATCTCGCGGTGGCGCTCTACAACGCCGAGCCCCGTCCGCCGGCGCTGACGGCCGCTCTCGACCAGGTCAAGGGCAACGACCCGGACCTGGCCAAGTTCCTGGAGGCCGGCAAGAACGGGCACGTCCTTCCGGCCATCCCCGCGATGGCCGCCATCTGGGACCCGTTCGGCAAGGCGGAGGCGGCGATCGTCGGTGGTGCCGACGTGACCGCCACCATCAGCGCTGCCGCCAAGGCCATCTCGAGTCAGATCAAGTAGCGGCAGCGCGAGCTTAGCGAGCCGATGCCATGAGTACGCAGGTTGCCGGTGAGGGGTCCGGAAACGGGACCCCCCACCGGGGACCGGCCCACCGACGCCGGTCCGAACACGACAACGCAACCGTCGACGAATTCGACAGCGCAGCCGAGGTGGGCAGCGGGTCCGGCGACGGCCGCAGGTCCGGACGGGGGCGGTCCGGTGGTGCCCGTCCGGTCACGACCGCCGATCGTCCGGTGACCATCGGCGGCCTGGTCGCCAAGGTGGTACTCCTGGGCCTGACCGCCGGTATCGCGATCTGGGCCGCCGTACCACTGGTCGAGGCGGACGCCTGGATCGGGCTGGCCGTGCTGACCGTCGGCACGGCAGGTCTGCTCTACCTCTACCTGACCCGCCGGCACATACCCGCGAAGTACCTCGTCCCGGGCACCCTCTTCCTGCTGGCCTTCCAGGTCTTCCCGGTGCTCTACACGGCCAGTACGGCGTTCACCAACTTCGGCGACGGGCACCGGGGCAGCAAGCAGGACGCCATCGTCGCCATCCAGACGTCGTCGGTGACCCAGGTGCCGGGCTCCACCGAGTACGCCCTGTCGGTCGCCACGGTCGGCGACCCGGCCACCGGCCCGCTGGTCTTCCTGGTCACCGACCCGGTCACCGGGGCCGTATCGGCCGGCGACGCACGCGGGCTGCGCCAACTCGCCGCCGCCGACGTGACCGTCGGTGTGGGCGGAAAGGTCACCGCCGCCACCGGCTACACCCTGCTCAACTTCGGCCAGGTGAACGCCCGCAGCCAGGAGGTCACCGACTTCGCGGTACCCACCGCGCAGGGGGCGATCCGGTCCAGCGGTCTGTCCCGCGCCTACGAGGGCAAGGCCATGCGGGCGTACGACGCCGACTGCGACTGCGTACGCGACACCGTCAGCGGCAGGACCTGGACGGCGGACGAGGACCTCGGCGCGTTCGTGGCCGCCGACGGGGAGCGACTGATCCAGGGCTGGCAGGTAAACGTCGGATTCAGCAACTTCGCCCGACTGGTCACCGATGCCGGCATCTCCGGCCCGTTCCTCAGCACCCTGGTCTGGAACCTGGCCTTCGCCGTCGCCTCGACCGGCGGCACCTTCGTGCTCGGACTGCTCTGCGCCCTGGCCCTGCACTCGCCCCGGGTACGGGGACGCAACGTCTACCGGGTGCTGCTGATCCTGCCGTACGCCATGCCGGCCTTCGCCATGTTGCTGATCTGGCGGGACATGTTCAACACCGACTTCGGCCTGATCAACAACCTGTTCGGGTTGAACGTGGACTGGTTCGGGCAGAAGTGGTCGGCCCGGCTGGCGGTGATCGGTGTGCAGCTGTGGCTGGGCTACCCGTACATGTTCCTGGTCGCCACCGGTGCGTTGCAGGCCATCCCCCGGGAGTTGACCGAGGCCAGCTCGATCGACGGCGCCTCCCCGTGGCAGTCGTTCCGCCGGGTCACCCTGCCGTTGCTGCTGGTCGCGCTCTCACCGTTGCTGATCTCGTCGTTCGCCTACAACTTCAACAACTTCAACGCGATCCACCTGACCGCCGAGGGCGGTCCGTTCCCGGCCGACAACCCGAGCGTGGGGGCGACCGACCTGCTCATCACCTATACCTACCGGCTGGCCTTCGGCGCGGCCGGCGCCCAGTACGGCTTCGCGGCGGCAGTCTCGATCTTCATCTTCACCCTGGTCGCGATCATCTCCGCGGTCAGCTTCCGGCGTACCCGGCAACAGGAGGAGGTGTACGCATGAGCACCGTCGACTCGTCACGGACCCGGCGTGGTCGGTGGCTGACCCGGGTCGGCTGGCGGCATCTGGTGGGGCTGCTGGCCGTGGCGTTCTCGCTCTTCCCGATCGTGTTCGTCGTCTCCGCCGCGATCAATCCGTTGGGCACGCTCTCCTCGACCGAGCTGCTGCCGACCGGGGCGTCGCTGGACAACTTCGCCAACCTCTTCGGCGACACCGAGTTCGGCCGCTGGTTCCTCAACTCGGTGCTTATCGCCGGGCTGGCGTCGGCGGCGTCGGTGTTCCTGTCCGCGCTGGCCGCGTACGCCTTCTCCCGGATGCGGTTCCGGGGCCGGCGGGTGGGTCTGCTCGCCCTGCTGCTGATCCAGATGTTCCCGCAGTTCCTGGCGATCGTGGCGATCTTCCTGATCTTCACGAAGGTCACCGACCTCTGGCCGGGAATCGGCTTCAACACCCCGTGGGGTCTGATGCTGCTCTATCTCGGGACCGCGCTGGGCGTGAACACCTGGCTGATGAAGGGGTTCTACGACACGTTGCCCCGGGAACTCGACGAGTCGGCCACGATGGACGGGGCGAGCCATGTCCAGGTGTTCTTCCGGATCATGTTGCCGCTGGTGTCACCGATCCTGGCGGTCACCGGCCTGCTGGCCTTCATCAGCACGATCAACGAGTTCCTGATCGCCAACGTCTTCCTCACCGACACCGGGAGCAAGACGCTTGCCGTCGGCATGTACGGACTGGTGGCCGGCGAACGGAACAACAACTTCGGCATCTTCGCCGCCGGCACGCTACTGACCGCGGTCCCGACCGTGCTGGTCTTCCAGTTCCTACAGCGCTACATCGTTTCCGGACTGACCGCTGGTGCGGTCAAGGGGTGAAAGCGGAGGGGTGGTCCAGGTGGGTCTGCCACAACCTGAGTGGTCGAGCCCGAGTGTCCGGCAGGCCGGGTGGTCGAGCCCGAGTGTCCGGCAGGCCGGGTGGTCGAGCCTGATGGCGCACCATGACGGGTCGGCGCTCTACGTGCCGGAACAGGCACCGGCACTCGGTGAGACGGTGTCGGTCTTCGTTCGGGTGCCGGCGGCGGTACCGGTGCGCCGGATGTTCGTCCGGACCACACCGGACGGAGAGCCGAGGTTCGCCCCGGCACAGGTGGACCGACGCGTTGGTGGCGAGGTCTGGTGGCGGGCCGAGGTCGAGGTCCGCAACCCGGTCAGCAACTACCGGTTCCTGCTCGACCAGCCGGACGGCAACCGCTGGCTGACCGCGCTCGGTGTGGTCGCCCACGACGTGCCGGACAGCACCGACTTCAAACTGGTGGCCTACGAGCCACCGCCGGGTTGGGCCGCCGACGCGGTGATCTACCAGATCTTCCCGGACCGGTTCGCCCGATCGGCCGCAGCCGTCGACCGTCAGCCGCCGGACTGGGCCATCCCGTGCGACTGGGAACGTACGCCGGTGATCGGTCGCGGGCCGGAGACCCCGTACCAGTTCTATGGCGGTGACCTGGACGGCATCACCGAGCGGCTGGACCACCTGGACCGGTTGGGCGTCAACACCGTCTACCTGACCCCGGTCTTCCCGGCCCGGTCCAACCACCGGTACGACGCGGCCAGCTTCGACCGGATCGACCCGCTGCTCGGTGGGGACGCCGCGTTCGCCCGGCTGGCGGACGCGGTGCACGACCGGGGCTGGCGGCTGCTCGGCGACATCACCAGCAACCACACCGGTGACGGACACGAGTGGTTCGCCGCCGCGTCGTCCGATGTGGACGCAATCGAGCGTGAGTTGTACTACTTCGACCCGGTGACCGGGGACTACGAGTCGTGGAACGGGATCAAGTCGCTGCCCAAGCTCAACTGGGGCAGCGCCGAACTGCGACGCCGGTTCCTGGACGGTCCCGACTCGGTGCTGGCGCGCTGGCTGCTGCCACCGTACGGACTGGACGGCTGGCGGGTGGACGTGGCCAACATGACGGGCCGGCGGGGCGTCGACGCGTACACCCACGAGGTGGCGGCGCTGTTGCGGGCGGCGGTGGCCGGCACCCGCGCCGACGGGCTGATCGTCGCCGAGCACGGGCACGACTACACCCGTGACCTGGACGCCGACGGCTGGCACGGGACGATGAACTACCCCGGCTTCACCGATCCGGTGTGGAGTTGGCTGGTCGGCGACGGGGTGGAACTGCCCAACTTCCTGGGCGTGCCGGGTGGCGTACGACGTCGCGACGGTGCCGCCGTGCTGGCCGCCATCCGCGGGTTCAGCTCGCTGGTGTCCTGGCGGTCGTACACCCACTCGTGGCAGCTACTCGGTTCGCACGACTCGGCCCGGGTCCGTAGCGTCGTCGGGGATGCCGACCGGCAGGAGGTGGCCGCCGGGCTGCTCTGCACCATGCCCGGCACCCCGATGATCTTCGCTGGGGACGAGTTGGGGCTGACCGGCACCAACGGCGAGGGGTCGCGTACGCCGATGCCCTGGCACGCGCCGGAGAGCTGGGACACCGATACCTTCGCCCGCTACCAGCGACTGATCGCGCTGCGGCGGGCCGAGCCGGCGCTGCGGCACGGCGGGCTGCGCTGGGCGTACGTCGACGCGGACACCCTGGTCTTCCTCCGTGAGGCGGCGGTCGGGTCGGTGCTGGTGCTGGCCCGGCGGGCGGCGGGGCTGCCGGTGACGTTGTCCGGGCTGCCGGCGGCGTCGGCGCAGAACGTGTACGGCGGTGCGGCCGACCTGCGTACGGATGGTTCGGGTGCGGTGACCCTGCCCGGTGACGGCCCGACCTTCCAGGTGTGGCGACTCGGCGAGTGAGTGCGGTGTACCGGCGGATGGCGTGCGTCAGCCTGTGACGTGCGTCAGCCCGTGAGGCATGGCGGCCTGTGGCGTGCGTCCGCCTGTGACGTGCGTCCGCCCGTGAGGCGTGGCGGCCTGTGACGTGCGTCCGCCCGTGAGGCGTGGCGGCGGGACCGGTCAGGAGCGGACCGGTCCCGCCGCCGACGACAGCAGTGCCCGGACCCCTGCCAGGTAGGTCTCCTTGTCCGGGCCGGCAGCGAGGATGCGTTGCAGGACATAGCCGGGGATCATCCCGAAGAGGGCGGCCCCGACCGCCTCCGGGTCGGCGTCGGCAGGTAGCTCGCCGGCCGCCTGGGCCCGCTGGGCGAGCACCGCGAACCGGCCCCGGAAACCGCCGTACATCCGGCCGACGAATTGGGCCAGTGCGGGGTCGCGGAGCGACTCGGCCCAGACCTGGATGGCGATGCGGAGCACCCCGTCCGGGCCGGACTGGGCGTCGACGAAGGTGAGGGCCCGGTCCATCGCCTCGACCAACGGTAGTGGGGGCTCGTGCGTGGTCAGGTCGTCGAAGACCTGTTCCGCGCTGCCGATGACCGCCTCGGCGATCGCGGCGATCAGGTCGTTCTTGCTCTTGAAGTAGCGGTAGACGGCGCCGACCGAGAGACCCGCCTCGCTGATCACGTCCTGCATCGACGTGACATGGAAGCCGTTACGCAGGAAGCAGCGCTGTGCCGCGTCGAGGATCTGACGGCGGCGGGCGGCGAGGTGTTCGTCGGAGACGCGTGGCACGCCCCACAGCCTAAAACGAACGCTCGTTCCTTGACGCGGTGTCGAGCCGGGAGGACGCTGGGCACATAAAGAGAACGAGCATTCGTTTTATTGGGGAGTGAAGATGATCCAGCGACTAGCCCGGGTCCGGTCGCCGCTGACTCTGGCGCTCCTGGTGGCCGCCGCCGTGGTGTTTGTGCAGGCGCTGCTCGTACCCCTGTTCGCCGGGCCGGCGGTCAACCAGGCCCCACGGGACCTGCCGGTGGTCGTCGCTGGACCGCCGCAGGCCACCGCCGGGCTGACGCAGCAGTTGGCGGCAAGGCAGCCGGGCGCCTTCGAGATCCGGACCGTGCCCGACGCGGCATCAGCCGAGCAGGCACTACGCGACCGCGAGGCGTACGCCGCCTTCGTCGTCGGGGCCGACGGCCTGACGCTGTACACCGCCTCGGCCGCCAGCCCGACCGTGGCTGCCCTGCTCACCCAGGCCATGACCGAGTCGCCCACCGGAACGCCGGTACGGGTGGTCGACGTGGTGCCCGGTGACCCGGACGACCCACGGGGGGCTGGCTTCGGGTCCGGCTTCCTGCCCCTCGCACTGACCAGCGTGCTGGTCGGGGTGGCGCTGACGTTGCTGAACCTTGGTCGGGCCGCCCGGCTGACCGGGCTGCTGGCCTACGGCGTCCTGGCCGGACTCGCCGGTGCTGCCGTACTGCACGGCTGGCTCGGCGTGCTGTCCGGGTCGTACCTGCTCAACGCCGCCGCGCTCGGGCTGTTCACGCTCGCGGTGTCGGCGACCGTGGGCGGGCTCGGTACGGCACTCGGCCCGGCCGGCCTCGGTGTGGGAGCCCTGCTGGTGTTCCTGGTTGGCAACGCGCTCTCCGGGGTCGCCTCGGCGCCGGAGATGCTGCCCCAGCCGTGGGGAACCCTCGGTCAGTGGCTGCCGATCGGGGCGGGCGGCACACTGCTCCGCTCGACGGCGTTCTTCGATGGTGCCGGAGCCGTCGCCCCCGCCCTCATCCTGGCCGGTTACGCGGTCGTCGGCCTGCTCCTCACGCTGGTTAGGAAGGACCGTTCGTCATCGGATCCCGCCGTGAAAGGGGCCCTTCCTAACTGAAATGCAGGGCGTTCGGCCCTAGCGGAGCGCACATCTACTACGATGCGTCGTTGACGTGACGATAGGGGAGGATGCTCTGCATGGAAGCTCTGCGACTTGTACTGCTCTACGTGCACCTGATCGGCTTTGCGTTGCTGCTGGGCGGCACGATTGCTCAATTCGTCGCCGGCCGGCTACGGATCAACAGTGCGATGCTCTGGGGTGCGGTCATCCAGGTGCTCTCCGGCATCGGGTTGGCCGCACCGCTACGCGACGGGAACGAGCCCTCGCCGGCGAAGCTGGCCACCAAGTTGGTGCTGGCGCTGGCGATCTTCGTGATGGTGTTCTTCTCGCGTAAGCGCGAGACGGTCAACCGGGGACATTTCCTGGCCATCGCCGGGTTGACCCTGGTCGCTGCGGCCGTGGCGGTTTTCTGGCGATAAATCACCGGGCTGGTAAATGTGGGAGAAGTCCGACTTCCCGCAGTAAGTGACGTTTCTCCGGCCGGATAGTGACCTCCGGCACGCGAAGAGTTACGTGTGGGTAACAGGCATTCAACAGTCGTGCACGATTGTCGGCCGGCGGGTGGGCGTGGGCGTACGCTCCCGTCCGTAATGTGGGATGCCGGTGGGCGTGCGCAGACCGGTATTGGGCTGCCACCGCGACGTGGGCGGTGTGCAATGGGAAGGAGACCGTCTTGCGCTCTGCGCGTGGGATGCGGGTCGTCTCGGTATTCGCGGTGGGCGGGCTCGCGCTGAGCATCGCCGCCTGTGGCGAGGCTCCGAAGGATGACAACGGCGGCGGCGACACCGCAGCCAAGAAGTACACCGCCTGCATGGTGACCGACGTCGGTGGCATCGACGACAAGTCGTTCAACACCTCGGCCTGGCAGGGCCTGAAGGCCGCCGAGGCCCAGGACAAGAACATCGAGGCCAAGTACGTCGCGTCCAAGGCCGAGGCCGACTACGAGCCGAACCTGACCCAGTACGTCAACCAGAAGTGCGACTTCATCCTGGCCGTCGGTGGCCTGATGGGCACCGCCACCTCGAAGATCGCCAAGGCGAACCCGAACCAGCAGTTCGGTCTCGTGGACGCGAAGGTCCCCGAGAGCAACGTCTTCCCGATGGAGTTCGACACCGCGCAGGCGGCCTTCCTGGCCGGCTACCTCGCGGCCGGCATGACGAAGACCGGCAAGGTCGGCACCTACGGTGGCATGAAGATCCCGCCGGTGACCATCTTCATGGATGGTTTCTCCGACGGCATCGACCACTACAACAAGACCAAGGGCAAGAACGTCCAGCTGCTCGGCTGGAACAAGGCCACCCAGAACGGTGCCTTCTCCGGCTTCGAGAAGCAGGACGAGGGTAAGAAGCAGAGCGACACGCTGGTTGCCCAGGGCGCCGACATCGTCATGCCGGTCGCCGGTGGCGCCGGTCTCGGCACCACCGCCGCCGCGCAGGCCTCCAACGGCAAGTACTCGGCCATCTGGGTGGACGTCGACGGCTGCCAGAGCACGCCGAACTGCCCGGCCCTGCTGACCACCGTGGCCAAGAACATCTCGGACGCGGTGCGCGACGCCGTGCTCAAGGCGGCCAAGGGCGAGAAGCTCACCGCCGACCAGGGCACCATCGGCACGCTGGCCAACAACGGCGTCTCGATCGCCCCGTACCACGACTTCGACAGCAAGGTCCCGGCCGAGCTGAAGGCCGAGATCGACAAGATCAAGGCCGACATCATCGCCGGCACGATCACCGTCACCTCCCAGGCCCAGCCGAAGAAGTGATTCCCGGCCGGTTGACCCCGTGACATTTCGGGGCCAACCGGCTGATCAGGCAACACACCGGTACGACAGTCCGGCCGTCCCGTTCTCCCTGGTGACTTTCTTGGGAGCCGGGACGGCCGACCCGTACCACCCTCTTCCCATCCGGCCCGGTCTGATGGTCTGATGGTCCGCTCGGCTGGCAGCTAGGCTGCACCATCGCCCGTACTCCAGGAGGTTGCGCTGAGACTCGAACTGCGCGGCATCACCAAACGGTTCGGTGACCTGGTCGCCAACGACCACATCGACCTGACGGTTGAGCCTGGAGAGATTCACGCCCTGCTCGGTGAGAACGGCGCGGGCAAGTCGACCTTGATGAACGTGCTGTACGGCCTGCTCCAGCCCGACGAGGGCGAGATCCTGGTCGACGGACAGCCGCTGCGGATCAAGGGACCGAGCGACGCCATCGCCGCCGGGATCGGGATGGTGCACCAGCACTTCATGCTGGTGCCGGTGCTGACCGTGGCGGAGAACGTCATGCTCGGCGCGGAGCAGGTGCGTGGCGGGTTCCTGGGCGTCCTCGACCGGCGGCGGGCCCGTCGCGACGTGGCCGAGGTCTCCGCCCGCTACAACCTGAAGGTCGACCCGGATGCGGTGATCGAGGACCTGCCGGTCGGCGTCCAGCAGCGGGTCGAGATCGTCAAGGCGCTGACCCGGGACGTCGACCTGCTCATCCTGGACGAGCCGACCGCCGTACTGACGCCGCAGGAGACCGAGGAACTCCTCGCGGTCATGCGGTCGCTCAAGGAGTCCGGCAAGTCGATCGTGTTCATCACGCACAAGCTCAAGGAAGTCAAGGCGATCGCCGACCGGATCACGGTGATCCGGCGGGGTCGTACGGTGGGCACCGCCAGCCCGCAGGCCAGCGAGGACGAGTTGGCCGCGCTGATGGTCGG
This sequence comes from Micromonospora sonneratiae, assembly GCF_042679305.1. Classification (NCBI taxonomy): domain Bacteria; kingdom Bacillati; phylum Actinomycetota; class Actinomycetes; order Micromonosporales; family Micromonosporaceae; genus Micromonospora; species Micromonospora sonneratiae. The sequence goes on from NZ_JBHTMP010000027.1 coordinate 69,725, forward strand.
CCGTACGGTGCAGTTGCTGGTGGAGAAGGAACCGGCTCAGCCCGGTGAGCCGGTCCTGGCGGTCGAGGGACTCGTCGTCGACGACGACCGGAGCTACCGGGCGGTCGACGGGGTCGACCTCACCGTGCACGCCGGCGAGGTGCTCGGCATCGCCGGGGTGCAGGGGAACGGCCAGACCGAGCTGATCGAGGCGATCATGGGTCTGCGCCCGGTGCTGGCTGGCTCGGTGACCCTGGCCGGGCAACGGATCGACGGCTGGTCGACCAAGAAGGTGTTGCGGGCCGGCGTGGGCTACGTGCCCGAGGACCGCAGCGTCGACGGGGTGGTCAAGGAGTTCAGCGTCGCGGAGAACCTGGTGCTGGACATCTACGACCAGCCGCCGTTCGCCGCCGGTCTCGCCCTCAAGCCCGATGCCATCGCTGGTTCGGCCAGGGAGCGGATCGCCCAGTTCGACATCCGCACCTCCTCCGCCGACTCACCGGTCAGCACCCTTTCCGGTGGCAACCAGCAGAAGGTGATCGTGGCGCGGGAGCTGTCCCGCCCGCTCAAGCTCTTCGTGGCCGCTCAGCCCACCCGGGGCGTCGACGTCGGCTCGATCGAGTTCATCCACAAGCAGATCATCCGTGAGCGGGACATCGGCACCGCAGTGCTGCTGGTCTCCAGCGAGTTGGACGAGGTGATCGGTCTGGCCGACCGGATCGCGGTCATGTACCGGGGACGGATCCTCGGCATCGTCGGACCGGACACCCCACGTGAGGAGATCGGCCTGATGATGGCCGGGATCACCGCCCAGCCCGCCACCCCGACCACCGGCGACCCTGGCAGCAGCGAGGAAACGTCATGAGCAACGTCAACCCCGAAGCCGACTCCCCGTCGCCGGACAAGGACCCGGCCACCGAGTCGGTACGAGCCGACCAGGCGGTCGCGGGTGCCGAGGACGCCGTCGCGAAGCGGGGCGGGAAGTCGACCGAGCCGGGCGGGAAGTCGGCCGAGCCGGGCGGGAAGCCAGCTGAACCGGCTGACGGGGCGTCCTTCGCCCAGCATTTCCTGAGCAGCCTGTGGGCGGCGAACACCTTCACCGTCACCGTGCTGGCGTTGGTGCTGGCGATCGCGATCGGTGGCGTACTGATCATCATCTCCGACCCGGACGTGCTGGCCACCTACGGCTATATCACCGCGCGGCCGTCGGACGCGCTCAGCTCCAGCTGGGCCGTGGTCAGCGACGCCTATGCCAACCTGTTCAAGGGTGCGGTGTTCGACCCAGAGGCGGTCAGCGGCTGGCTCAACGGGACGAACGACTGGAAGCCGGTCTTCGCGCCGATCTCCGAGACGCTCACCTACACCACGCCGCTGGTCTTCACCGGCCTGTCGGTGGCGTTGGCCTTCCGTGGCGGCCTGTTCAACATCGGTGCCCAGGGCCAGGCGATCATCGGTGTGATCCTCGGCGCGCTGGCCGGCTTCCTGCTGCCGCTGCCGCCCGTGGTGCACCTGATCGTCGCGCTGCTGGCCGGCGCGGCCGGCGGTGCCCTCTGGGGGTTCATCCCCGGCATCCTGAAGGCCCGCACCGGGGCCCACGAGGTGATCAACACGATCATGCTCAACTACGTGGGCATCTACTTCCTGGCCTGGATCATCCTGCAGAACGGGGTGAAGGAGCCCACCCGTACCGACGCGATCAGCCGGTCGGTGGACTCGTCCGCGCAGTTGCCCCGCCTGCTCGGCGAGGACCTGCGGGTGCACTCCGGAATCGTGCTGGCGGTCCTGGCCACCGGGTTCGTCGCCTGGCTGCTCAACCGGTCGACCTTCGGCTTCGAGTTGCGGGCGGTGGGTGCGAACCCGGATGCGGCCCGTACCGCTGGCATCAGCGTCGCCCGGACGTACACCCTGATCATGGTGGTGGCCGGCGCGCTGGCCGGTCTCGGCGGTGCCAACATGGTGCTCGGCAGTACGGCCAGCGCGCTCACGCCGCTGGTGGTCGCCGAGATCGGGTTCAACGGGATTCTGGTGGCGCTGCTCGGACGGGTCAAGCCGTGGGGTGTCGCGTTGGCCGCGTTGCTCTTCGGTGCGTTGCAGGCCGGCGGTAACCGGATGCAGTCGTACGCGGGTGTCTCGCTCGAACTGGTCACCGTGCTCCAGGCACTGATCGTCATCTTCATCGCCGCCCCCGCCCTGGTGAAGGCGATCTTCCGGCTCCGCGCCGCGCGGGCCGCCCGGTTGCAGACGAGCCTGGCGAAGGGTTGGTGAACGACATGTCCACCATGGCTGTCGAGGATGTCGCGGTCACCCAGGTAAACCAGGGGTACTGGACCAGGGGCCGTAAGACGGGCGTCGTGCTGGCGGCGCTCGGGGTGCTGGCAGCGGTGTTGTTCGGGACGCTGGCCACCAGCCAGCAGGCGCGTTTCGTCTTCAGCGAGGATGCGTCCGGCGCCGCCGTGGAGATCGGCGGTACGGTCGGCGCGATCATCTTCGGGTTGGTCGCGACGGCCGTCGGTGTGGCCCTGCTGGTCGGCCTTCCGGAGCGCTGGTTCGGTCCGCTGGTGGCCGTCGGGGTCTTCGGGTTCGTGCTCTCCTTCCTCTGCTGGCAGGTGTCGACCGCTCCGGCCGGGCAGAACTTCATGCCGATGGTCAACATCGTCCGGGGCACCTTCATCCTGGCGCTGCCGCTGATCTTCGGGGCGCTCGCCGGGGTGCTCTGCGAACGTTCCGGCATCGTCAACGTGGCCATCGAGGGCCAGTTGCTGATGGGGGCCTTCTCCGGTGCGCTCTTCGGCACACTCAGCGGGAACGTCTGGGTGGGTCTGGTCGCCGCCGCCGTCGGTGGTGCCTTCATCTCGCTGCTGCTGGCGGTCTTCAGCATCCGCTACCTGGTCGACCAGGTGGTCATGGGCATCGTGCTGAACCTGTTCGCGGTGGGCGTGACCGGCTTCCTCTACGAGCGGTTGATGCAGACCGACACCGCCAAGTACAACCAGCCGCCCCGGTTCAGCAACTGGGAGATCCCGCTGCTGTCGGACATCCCGGTGCTCGGTCCAGCGCTGTTCCGGAGCAACATTTTCCTCTACCTGGCGCTGATCCTGGTGTTCGTCATCCACGTCGCGCTGTTCCGTACCCGGTGGGGTCTGCGTACCCGGTCGGTGGGCGAGCACCCCACCGCCGCGGACACCCTCGGTGTGAAGGTGCTCCGGCTGCGCTACCGCAACGTGCTGCTGGCCGGAGTGGTCGCCGGTATCGGTGGTGCGTCCTACACCCTGGCGCTGTTCACGTTCACCAAGAACATGATCGGTGGCAAGGGGTTCATCGCCCTCGCTGCGATGATCTTCGGGCGGTGGAGCCCCACCGGTGCGTTGCTGGCCGCGCTCTTCTTCGGGTTCGCCGACCAGCTCGGCACCTACCTGGGCGCGATCGACAGCGTCATTCCCAGCCAGTTCCTCGCGATGCTGCCGTACCTGGCGACGATCCTGGCGGTGGCCGGACTCGTCGGCAAGGTGCGGGCACCGGCGGCGGACGGCAAGCCCTACATCAAGGGCTGATGGAAGGCGGGGGCGACGGGTGTCTCGCCGATGACATTCGAGGGCTCTGGCTCCGGTTCGGGGCGGTGACCAGGGCCGGGGTGCTGCGCCTGCCCGACCAGACGGAACGCTGCCTGAAGGTGGGACACGGCAGTGTTGAGGTGGTGGAGCAGTTCTGTCTCCGTTCGGTTGCTGCCAGCGACGTCGCCGGGGCCGAGGGTGACAGGATTGGTCTGCGACGATTGTCTGTGGTCGGTGGAAACGGGTAGGGACATGGGCTGGTCCAGTGCCTGAAGTATCTCGAGTTCGCGGGCTTGGGCGTCCGGCCCTGGTCCGGCCCCCATCTCCGTCATCAGCAGATCAGCGTAGGTTCGGTACGCAGCCAACGCCTCCGACTGCCGACCACTGTGCATGAGCGCGTCGGTCAGCAGCATCATGTAGCTTTCGCGTAGCGGGTGGAGCCGGGTCAGTGAGCGTAGCTCCGCGATGGCTTCATCGTGTCGACCAGTTTGGATCTCAAGTTGGATCAGCTGTTCGGTCGCACGCATTCGCATCTCATCCAGGCGGTTCGCGTATGCGCGTAGTTCGACCGGCTCCAGGCCGTCCAGGGCAGGTCCCGACCAGAGGTTGAGCGCGCGGCGCAGGGTCTCCTTGGCCGCCTCGGGCCTGTTGCCCGCAACCAGCTCGGTGGCGACCGCGACCTCTCCTTCGAAGCGCCTCGCGTCGACTGTGTACGGATTGGCGTTGAGACGGTAGCCAAGCCCCCAGCGGGTGATCGAGATGTCGTCGGGGGTACGGGCGAGTCGGCGGCGCAGCAGCGAGACGCAGTTCTGGACCTGCTCCCGTGCGGTCATCGGTGGGGAGGACTCCCAGATGGCGTCGATCAGCCGGTCGAGGGACACGGTCTTGTTGACGTTCGCGGCGAGCATGGCTGCTATGAGGGTGACCCGGCGGCCACCGCAGCCAGGTGTGTTTTCCAGATGCGGCGTACCCAGGATGCGAAATCGCATGGCCTCCCCCGTCTTCCTGGAGCCTCAGACCGAGATCATCCTGCGGTCTATGTGACTTCGTGTCAAGATCTAGTTACCTAAGGCTAGGTCGCCTGGGTGGCTGGCCGGGGAGAGTGCGATTGAGACCGGCGGCGGTGCCGTCCAGTGGTGCGGCGGGTCCCTCGTCCGCCGCCCCGTTGCTGAGGTGGCCAGGAAGTTATTTCGGCGATGGTCGATTGATGATGGGTCGCCATAACGTTTCGCGTCGAAGCGACATCCCGACGTCCGGTTGGGAAGGAAGGACTGAAGATGCGGAACTCAATCACTCGTAGGGTCGCCCGGCTGGCGCTCGCGCTCGTTGCGGTCACCGGGCTCTCCATGACCGTCACGCCGGCCGCGCCGGCAGCAGCCGCTTGCGGATCGACGGTCTTTGCCAAGTACAACACCCTGAACGGGTCGATAGTCGGCGGCTGGAAGCTGATGCAGAACAGCGCCTGCACCGAGCGGTGGGGACAGATAGTGGTCGACTACGCGCCCGACCCGACCGGCCTGCCGTACGCGGTCATGGTTGAGCGTCAGATCAAGACCCCGTACGGCTACTACACGGACGTGGCCTACACGAAGGTGTCGGGTATCGGTGCTGAGGGCACCTGGAACACGACTCATACGCCGAACAGTTCGGGGGAGAACGACAAGCACCGGATCTGCTGGGGCTGGGGAAACCACAGCGGAAACCCCCCGTCGACCTGGTCCGGCTGTAGCGACTGGTACTTCGGATAGCAGGGGGGAGGGAACGGCCGACAGAGTCCTGTCGGCCGTTCCCTGCTGTCGTGCGGTGACGCGTTCCAATGGACCCGATGTAGAACAGCCGCCGTAATGCGGCAGAATCACGAACATGCAGGTCGACTGGGTACGGCTGCGGGCCGCTGCCACCGAGGCGATGCGCCATGCGTACGCCCCGTACTCGAATTTTCCGGTAGGTGCCGCCGGGCTGGTCGACGACGGCCGGATCGTGGTCGGCTGCAACGTGGAGAACGCGGCGTACGGCGTGGTGCTCTGCGCCGAGTGCGGTGTCGTGTCGGCGCTGCACGCCAGCGGAGGTGGCCGGCTGGTCGCGCTCTCCTGCGTCGGCGCGACGGGTGAGCCGTTGATGCCCTGCGGCCGGTGCCGGCAACTGCTCTGGGAGCACGGTGGCCCGGACTGTCTGGTCGAGGCGGAGCCGGCGCCGCTGCGGATGACCGAGTTGCTGCCGCACGCCTTCGGTCTGGCGGACCTTGAGGCGATCGTGGCCAACCAACCGGTGCCCACGGTGCCGGAGCGGCTGGCCGCCTGGCGGGGGCGGGGCACGGTCTTCGTGCACCCCGACGTGACGGCTGGACAGCAGGTGTGGACCGCCTACTGGGAGCGGTCCGGCGGTGACGGCGGTGCCGAGCCGGGGGTCCTGGAGGAGGGACCGAACTGGGGCGACGCTGACGAGGCCGTGGAATGGGGGCTCGCCCGTACGCCCCGGGTGGTGGTCGTGGACGCCGACGGGACGATGTTCTGGGCCGGTGAGGGCGAGCCGCCCACGGAGATCCCGGACCGCTGGCCTAGTTGAGCCCTGGTGTTGGGAAGGGCCCCTTGCTATCGCTTCGGTAGAGGTTGCGGCCCTTCCTGACCCCCGAACGCTGTGGACGGCTCGGCACACGCGGGCCAGGAAAGGACGAACGTGAGTGGGTTCGCTGCGGTTGACGTGATCCGGGCCAAGCGCGACGGGGGCGTGCTCTCCGACGCGCAGATCGACTGGGTGGTCGACGCGTACACCCGGGGACAGGTCGCCGACGAGCAGATGTCGGCGTTGGCCATGGCGATCCTGTTGCGGGGCATGACCGGTCCGGAGATTGCCCGGTGGACCGCTGCGATGATCGCCAGTGGAGAGCGGCTGGACCTGTCCAGGGTGGCCCGACCGACCGTCGACAAGCACTCGACCGGTGGTGTCGGTGACAAGATCACTCTCCCGCTCACGCCGCTCGTGGCCGCCTGCGGTGCCGCCGTACCGCAGCTGTCCGGGCGCGGTCTCGGGCACACCGGCGGCACGCTGGACAAGCTCGAGTCGATTCCCGGCTGGCGGGCCCGGCTGACCAACGACGAGTTCATCGGGCAACTGCACGACATCGGCGCGGTGATCTGCGCCGCCGGTGAGGGGCTGGCCCCCGCCGACCGAAAGCTGTACGCCCTGCGTGACGTCACCGGCACCGTCGAGGCGATCCCGTTGATCGCCAGCTCGATCATGAGCAAGAAGATCGCCGAGGGTACGGGTGCGCTGGTACTGGACGTGAAGGTCGGCTCCGGTGCCTTCATGGCAGCGGTCGACGACGCCCGGGAACTCGCCCGCACCATGGTCGAACTCGGTACGGCCCACGGGGTGCGTACCGTCGCCCTGCTCACCGACATGTCGACCCCGCTCGGTCTCACCGTGGGCAACGCGGTGGAGGTGGCCGAGTCGGTCGAGGTGCTGGCCGGTGGCGGCCCGGCCGACGTGGTGGAACTGACCCTGGCCCTGGCCCGGGAGATGCTGGTCGTGGCCGGTCTGCCCGACGTCGACCCGGCAGCGGCGCTGCGTGACGGGCGCGCGATGGACTCCTGGCGGGCGATGATCCGGGCCCAGGGTGGTGACCCGGACGCTCCGTTGCCGACCGCCAACGAGACCGAGGTGGTACGCGCCGACCGCGACGGGTTCGTCGACACCATGGACGCGTACGCGATCGGGATCGCCGCCTGGCGGCTCGGCGCGGGCCGGGCCCGCAAGGAGGACCCGGTCAGCGCGGCGGCGGGTGTGGTGCTGCACAGGAAGCCCGGTGACGCGGTTCGAGCCGGTGAACCGCTGCTCGAACTCCGGGCCGACGACCCGACCCGGATTCCGGCGGCCCGGGCGGACGCCGAGCGGGCGGTGAGCGTCTCCGCCGCGCCGCCACGCCGTACGCCGTTGGTCATCGAACGGATCGCCTGAGCCCATGACGACGCCGGTACGACCAGCAGGGATCATGAAGCGGTGACCGTACCCGCACCCGACCCTCGGGCCGTTCGTGTGGCGAACCTCGAGCAGATGAACCGCCTCGGGTTGCCGCTGCCACCGGCCGAGTATCCACTCGTCTGGGAGCCGGGCGACGAGGTGGAACTGCGGTCGACCAGCGAGCTTGAGGCGCGGACCGCCGTACTGCACCTGATCATGGCGCGGTGTTTCGGCATGACGCCGGACACCGCCATGAGTTGGCTGCTGGCCTCCCATCTGGTGGAGACGGTCACGCCACCCGAGTGGGAGTTCGTCACCGCCGGGAAGGGCGACCACCGGTCGTTCGTGTTGCACCACGACGCGCTCTTCGCGCTGTGCTGGGTGCTCGGTCTGACCCGGCAACTCGACCCGACGGCGCCGAGTGACCAGCGTCTGCTGGGTGTGCTGCCCAACCTGACGGCGGGGGAGACGTTCGTCGACTGGCGTTCGCGCATCCTGGCCGCACCGCGTGACCCGGCGGAGGTCGCTGCCCTGCTCGACTTCCACTACTGCCTGGACTGGGGCTACCTGGAGGCGGAGCGGCTGGGAGCGCCACTGCCCGGTCTGATCGACGCGAACGCGATCGGCCAACGCCGGTGGGCGCTGGAGTGGGCGGTCGTCTTCCGGGGGCCGTACCACGACCCGCCCGGCGGCTGGGAAGAGGTCGACCTGTCCACCTGAGCCGGCAGGGGTCGGCCCCCTGACAGTCCTTCGGCAGGACAGCCCCGGCAGGACAGCCCTTAGCAGGTCGCCCCGCAGTCGATTGATCGGCTCAGCGTGGCCGGTAGACCGCCAGTCGTACGGATGCGGTGACGGTGACCGGCTCCGGCAGCGCGGCGATCCGGTCGGCCAGCCGTCCCGGGTCGGTGTGCCACGCGCTGGGCCCCATTCCGACCAGTGTGTGTACCTCCTGTCGGGTCAGGCGCAGTTCGCCCCCGTGGGCGCTCTCGCGGACCGGTTCGAAGTGCTGACCGAGGCTGCCGGCGACCCGATCGGCCTTGTCCGGGTCGACCCGCAGCAGGTCGAGTTGCCCGACCAGTTCGGTGAGGTGGTCGGCGGCCGGGGTGACCACCAGCAGAGCGCCGTCGGGACGTAGTACCCGCCGGAACTCCGGCCCGTTGCGGGGCGCGAAGACGTTGAGCAGGACGGCCACCGAGGCGTCGGCCAGGGGCAGCGGACGCCAGGTGTCGGCCAGGGCGGCGCTGGCGCGTGGATGGGCACGTGCGGCCCGCCGCAGTGCCGGCTTCGAGACGTCCAGCGCCAGGCCGACGGCCGCCGGCAGGGCATCGAGTACGGCGGCCAGGTGCCGGCCGGTGCCGGCTCCGGCGTCGACCACCAGCGGTGCGTACGGCGTCCGCCCGGCCGGGGTCATGTCGTCCGGGGTGGAGTGGGCAGCCCCGACCTGGGCCGTCGCCTCCTCGGCGAGTGCTGCCTCGGCGAGTGCTGCCGAGATCAGGTCGTAGTGTCCGGCGGTGAGGAACTCCTCGCGGGCGGTGACCATCTCCACGCTGTCCCCGGCATGTGGGGCGCGGCCGGTCAGCAGGTTGACGTAGCCCTGTCTGGCCACGTCGAAACTGTGTCCGCGCGGGCAGCGCACCCCGGGCGTGGCCTCGTTGGCGGTCAGCCCGAGGCCGCAGACCGGGCACCTCAGGTGCCGGAGGACGTCGATGTTCGTCATGCGGGACTGCTCTCGCTGGTCAGGTGGTCGATGACGCGCTCGCTGAGCGCGCCCAGTGCCGCGATCTCCTCGGTGGTCAGTAGGTCGATCAGGTGTCGTCGGACGGCGGCGACGTGGCCCGGGGCGGCGGTTTCGATCGCCTGCAGGCCGGCCTCGGTGAGGACGACGACGGAGCCGCGGGCGTCCGTCGCGCACTCCTCCCGGGTCACCAGGCCCCGCTGCTGCATCCGGGTGATGTGGTGGGACAGCCGACTATTGGACCACAGCATCCGGGCGGCGAGTTCGGTCAACCGTAACCGGTGGTCGGCCGTCTCGGAGAGGTCGGAGAGCACGTCGTAGTCCGCCTCCGACAGGCCGGCGTCGCGGGTGAGATCGCGGCTGAGTTGGAGATCGAGCAGCCGGCGCATCCGGCGGTAGCCCCGCCAGGCGCGCGCCTCGTCCCTGTCGAGCCAGCGCGGTTCGTCCATGCTGCCAACCTACCTCGTTGTTGACACGTCATCTAATCCTCCCTAGTGTTGGTGACACGTCAACTAACGGGATGGTTGTTGCCTCATGAGACTCGCCGTACGCCTGTTCAACCTGCATCTCGGGCTCGTGCTCTTCGGAGTGAGCATGGCCCTGATGATTCGCGCCCAGTTGGGACTGGCGTCCTGGGACGTCTTCCATCAGGGGCTCGCCGAGCGGACCGGGCTGCCCTTCGGTTGGCTCGTCATCGGGGTCGGCGCACTGGTGCTCCTGCTGTGGATACCGCTGCGTCAACGCCCGGGCGTCGGCACGGTCAGCAACGTGATCGTGGTCGGACTGACCGTCGACCTCGTACTTCCCCTGTTGCCCCAGCCGGGGCACCTCGCCGTCCGGGTCGGACTGCTGATCGCCGCGATCCTGCTCAACGGGGTGGCGACCGGCCTCTACATCGGTGCCCGGCTCGGGCCGGGCCCACGGGACGGGCTCATGACCGGCCTGGCCGCCCGAGGCCATTCGATCCGGGTGATGCGTACCGCCGTCGAGTTGGCCGTCCTGGCGGTCGGCTGGCTGCTCGGCGGCACCGTCGGCGTGGGGACCGTGCTGTACGCGGTCGCCATCGGGCCGTTGGCGCACTACTTCATCCCCAAGCTCACCGTCCCCGCCCCGGTCCAGGACCGACCGGAGCCCGCGTCCGTAGAGGAAGCACCGGAACCATGCACCGCCTGAACGTCATCGTCGAGGTGGTCACCACCCTGAAGATGATGCCGGTCGACGAGGCGGTGACCGTCTTCTCCGCGAGGCGCTCGACTCCGACGGCCAGCTGACCCGGACCGAGGCGTTGGAGGCGTCGGCCGACCGGATGCTCGACGAACTGCGACGACTCGCCCCGGCCTTCGCCTCGGTCCGGATGTCGGCTGCCCACTAATGTCGAGGGATGGCCGCAATCGGATACGAAGAAATTGTCGGGGCCCCGAAGGTCCTGCTGCACGACCACCTTGATGGCGGGCTACGTCCGGCGACGATCATCGAGTTGGCCGAGGGGGTCGGGCATCCGCTGCCCAGCACCGACCCGGCCGAACTCGGCCGGTGGTTCGTCGACGCCGCGAACTCGGGTTCGCTGGAGCGATACCTGGAGACGTTCGCGCACACCGTCGCGGTCATGCAGACGCCCGAGGGTTTGCGCCGGGTGGCCCGGGAGTGCGCGTTGGACCTGGCCGCCGACGGGGTCGTCTACGCGGAGGTCCGGTTCGCCCCGGAACAACACCTGGAACGTGGCCTGACCCTGGACGAGGTGGTCGACGCGGTGCAGGCCGGGTTCGCCGAAGGCGTCGCCCTGGCTGCGCAGGCCGGGCAGACGATCCGGGTCGGCACCCTGCTCACCGCCATGCGACACGCTGCCCGTTCGCAGGAGATCGCCGAACTCGCCGTACGGTATCGGGACCACGGGGTGGTGGGCTTCGACATCGCCGGGGCGGAGGCCGGGTTCCCACCCACCCGCCACCTGGACGCCTTCGAGTACCTGCAGCGGGAGAACTTCCACTTCACCATCCACGCGGGTGAGGGCTTCGGGCTGCCGTCGATCTGGCAGGCGATCCAGTGGTGTGGTGCCGACCGCCTCGGGCACGGCGTACGGATCGTCGACGACATCACACCCGGTGACCGTCCGGTGCTCGGGCGGCTGGCCGCGTACGTCCGGGACAAGCGCATCCCACTGGAGTTGTGCCCGTCGTCCAACGTGCAGACGGGGGCTGCGACGTCCATTGCGGAGCACCCCATAGGCCTGCTCCGTGACCTGCGGTTCCGGGTCACGGTCAACACCGACAACCGGCTGATGAGCGGCACCTCGATGTCGCGGGAGATGGCACTGCTGGTCGAGGCGTTCGACTATGGCTGGGCGGAACTGCAATGGTTCACGATCAATGCGATGAAGAGCGCCTTCATTCCGTTCGACGAGCGGTTGGCCATCATCAACGATGTGATCAAGCCGGGGTACGCCAAGCTGCTGCCCTGATCCGACCGCTACCTCGCCCCGGCGCGGGCGGCGAGCAGTCCGGCGACCTGCCGGACTATCTCGTCGCCGCGTGCCGGGCGGCAACCGAGTCCTACCTGCCGTCGTAGCACCGCCGGCTCGGAGCGGACCAGGGCCAGCCCACGCCGGACGAGTACGACGGGCGACTTGCGTCGCTCGGACAGGTCGCGCACGAGTCGCCGGATGAACGTCATGGCGCGCCGACGCCGCAGTGCGTACGCCCCGACGAGCAGTCCAAGTCGCCGACACTCCGCTACGATCTCGGCGGCGAATATCCCTTCGGCAACGAAAATCGGCGAACCATTCAGATCGAGTGTGTGGCTGCCTACCCGGCGGTCTGCGCCGATTGCGTAAACCGGCACTTCGGCCTTGCCGTCGCGAACTAGTCGCGCAATCGTCTCCACTGCGGCAGCCGAGTCCCATGCCTGGGGCGACTCCCAGTCCACTGAATCGGCTAAAAGCGGAAGAGTGGGATCATTTCCTTCTTTATAGAAATCGTCGAGGCAAAGCACGGGAAGCCCCGTACGGCGCGCGATATAGGATTTTCCGGACCCGGATGGGCCGGCGAGGAGGACGACTCCGAGGGGGCGTTCCATCACTTTGGGTGACTCCGGGTTCGGGAATTGCTGTCAAACCGCCCCAGCATCCCACCAGGCCTCAGGTGAGGTGCAACCTGGTCTTTCTCTTTCCTCTACGGCGTGATGGAATCTCGGAGGTCCGATCCACCTGGGTCGGAAGCGCAACGGTGCCCTGGACACAAACCGACGGGTGCCGAAACGGGAAGGCGGTGACGTGAGTAAGCGGCCGAAGGCTAATAAGTCCTTTCTGGCACGTCTCCGTCGGCCCTTCGGGCGACCCCGCGACATGCCGATCTGGTCGAAGCTCGGTCTGATCTTGGTCGTGCCGACCATTGCCACGGCAGTGGTGGGTACGAGCGGGCTCATGGACCACTTCGACACGTACAACGACGCCGACCGGGCCGGCACCCTGGCCAACCTGTCGGAAGTGTCGGGTGAGTTGGTCAATCACCTACAGGATGAGCGCGCCGCTGCCGTACTGCTGCTCGGTGCGACCGATCCGGCGGCCAAGCAGCGATACCGCGACGCCTACGACAACATGTACGACAAGGTCGACCAGGCGGCGGTGCCCTACTCCACCCAGCGGGGTGCGCTCGACGAACTGCCGGCCAGCTTCAACTACCTGCTCAACCGGATCGACCTGAGCCTCACCGAGCTCCCGGCGACCCGTAGCCAGGTGACCAACGCCAAGGTAAAGATCACCGACGTCGTCCAGGCGTACGAGACGTTGATCGTGGACCTGCTCGACATGCGCGACTCGGCGGCGCAGTTGGCCGCCAATCCGGCGCTGGGTGACCGGATGCGGGCGGCGGCGGCCCTTGCCCGGGCCAAGGAGTTCCTGTCGATGCGGCGCATCGTGGTGCACCGTGCGCTCATCCAGGGCACGCTGACGCCGTCGCTGCGGACCGAGTACATCGGTACCGAGATGGGCCAGCAACAGGCGGTGCAGAACTTCAAGTCGGTGGCGACCGGCGTCGAGCAGCAGCTGTACGACCAGACCGTCTCCGGCTCCGACCAACGTGAGGCCGACAGCTACAGCGGCTGGGTACGGAGCAAGAACACCGAGACCATGCAGTTCGCCCCATTCAATGCCGACGAGTGGGATGCGGCGATGGTCCGCAACGCCAAGTTGTTCCGTACCGTCGAAGTCGAGATCGATTCGGACGTGGTCGACCAGGCCACCAAGGTGCGCGACGAAGTGCAGCGGCAGGTCCTGATCGAGACCGGCATCCTCATCGGCATGCTGCTGCTGGCCATCGTGCTGGCCTTCCTCATTGCCCGCTCGATGGCCCGATCACTGCGCGAGCTGCGGGTCGGTGCGTTCAACATCGCCCAGCACGGTCTGCCGCACGCGGTCGCCCGCCTGCGTGACCCGCAGTTGACGGCCCAGATGTCCCCGGTCCAGCTGGCGAACCAGATCGCCGAGCCGATGCCGGTACGCAGCAAGGACGAATTCGGTCAGGTCACCGAGGCGTTCAACGCGGTTCACCTGGAGGCCGTGCGTACCGCCGCCGAGCAGGCCGCGCTACGTTCGTCCGTGGCGACGATGTTCGTCAACCTGGCCCGCCGCTCGCAGATCCTGGTCGACCGGCTGATCGGCCACCTCGACCGGCTCGAGCGCGGCGAGGAGGATCCGGACCGGCTGGCCGAACTGTTCCAGTTGGACCACCTGGCCACCCGGATGCGGCGCAACGACGAGAACCTGCTGGTGCTGGCCGGAGCGGACTCCACCCGGGTGCAGCGTCAGCCCGCCGCGCTGATCGACGTGCTACGGGCCGCCCAGTCCGAGGTCGAGCACTACACGCGGATCGAGTTCGGGATGGTCGACCGGGACCTCGAGGTCTCCGCGCACGCCGTGAACGACCTGGTCCACCTCGTCGCCGAACTCTTCGACAACGCCACCGCCTTCTCGCCGCCCGACTCGCAGGTGATGGTCGAGGCCCGCCGGGTCGGCGACCGCGCCTCGCTCTACGTCGAGGACCGCGGCATCGGAATGTCCGCCGAGCAACTCCGTGAGCTCAACGAGCGGCTGGCCAAGCCGCCGATGGTGGACGTGGCCGTCTCCCGGATGATGGGGCTGGTCGTGGTCGCCCGGCTGGCTTCCCGCCACGGCGTCGAGGTCGAGCTGCGGCCGGGAACGGAGCGGGGCACCGTCGCCGACGTCACGCTGCCGACCTCGGTGCTCGTACCGCGTGGGTTGTCCGGTCGGGTCCAGCAGCCGGGCACCTTCCCCGCGCCGCTGCCGCCGACACCGCGTACGGCCGCTGCTCCGCTGGCCCTGGAGGGCGGGCCGTTCGCGGCCGGGTCGCGAACGGGTGACCAGGGTGACCGGCCGACGTTCCCGAGCCCCCAGCCGGCTGAGCACAGGACACTCAACGGCAGCGCGCCGCAGGAACAGGGCCCGCCACCCCGCAACGTCCCGGCCTGGTCCGACCTGACCGGGGTGAAGCTCAACTGGAGCGGCGCGGAGGCGTTCGTTCCGAAACCCTCGGATGGGCGTTCGGCCGAGCCCCTACCCCAGCGCCAGGCCAACGCCGATGCGGCGGCCAGCGGAGATGGGCACGGCACCGCCGTTCCACGGCAGATCCCGATCAATCCGGAGGCCTGGCGGGGCCCGGGCATGACCGATTCCGGGGCCCCGTTGCCGGTCCCGCCGGTCACCTCCGCACCGCCGGTGCCACCGGTGTCGTCGGCACCGCCGGTCGTGTCCGCGCCACCGTTCCCGGGACCATCGGTGTCCCCGGTCGTGTCCGCACCACCGGTCGTCTCGGCTCCACCCCGGATCGGACCGCCCACTCCGCCCGGCGTGACGCCGCCGGCCTGGCCGCCGGTCACCGTGCCGGAGCGGGACCTGCCAGCGCCAGCGGTGCCGGAGCGACTGGCCGCTGCGCTCGATCTGACCGCCGAGATGCCGCGAGTGCCACGCTCACCTGCGGATGTGTCGGCGGCGAACCGGGCGGCGGTGGCGGATCACGGCGGACGTTTCGCCGATGAGACCATGGAACTGCCGATCTTCCGGGAACTGGAGTCGGCCTGGTTCCGGACCCGGCGGCCGGGGCCAGAGGAGAGTAGTGGCACGATGCCATCGGCGCCCGCTGGCGGGTCGGCGGTGGACGTGTCGACCGCCAGGTTCGTCGTGGCGGACCCTGCCCGCGCCGGAGGGCTGAACACGTCGACAGGGACAACAGGTAATGCGGCGATGGCAAATGATCCGACGTCCGCGGGACAGTCCCGCGGTCCGGAGGCGACGGTGACCCACCACGGGGATCCAGCGGGCTTCAACGACGGTTCGACCCCACGATGGGGCGAGTCGTCGACAGGCCGCTGGCAGACAGCAGCTGACGATGGCTGGCGAGCAGCCAGTGCGGCATCCGATGTTCCGGTTACTGAGACCACTCAGACCGGACTACCCAAGCGGGTGCCGATGGCGCAGCTGGTGCCGGGTGGGGTGGAGAAACCGGTCGTCGCGGTGCAGCGACGCAGTCCCGAGGCGGTTCGCGGTCTATTGTCGGCTTATCACCGAGGGGTTCAGCGCGGTCGTGCTCAACCCACGGATGATCACTTGACCGCCCCGGAGGCGACTCCGGGCGGGCAGTCCTCGCAGTCTGGCTCGGGCCCACGGCCATGAGCAGGCAGAAGGAGCATGAAGGATGACATCTACGCAGGATCTTGGTTGGCTACTCGCCAACTTTGCCGATCGTGTGCCCGGGGTCGCTCATGCGATTGCGGTCTCCGCGGATGGCCTGCTCCTCGCGTCGTCACGAGACCTTCCCCGCGACCGAGCTGACCAGCTCGCCGCTATCGCGTCCGGGCTGGTGAGCCTGACACAGGGTGCAGCACGCTGCTTCGAGGGTGGAGCGGTGTTGCAGACTGTCGTCGAGATGGACAATGGTTTCCTGTTCCTCATGTCCATCTCGGATGGTTCGTCGTTCGCTGTGCTGGCCGCCCGCAGTTCCGATGTCGGTCAGGTCGGATACGAGATGGCGTTGCTCGTCGACCGGGTGGGTGACGCGTTGACGCCGGCGCCGCGTGCGGCCATGGGCATGCGACCCTGATCCGTACCCGGTGGACGTTCCGCCGAACGGGTGGATGACAGCAACAGAGACGATGACTTTCCGGACAGGTCGAGCTGCCGGCAGGTACGAAGGAGGTGAACGGCGTTGGCCGATATCGACGAGCCTACTGGTGCCTTAGTCCGGCCGTACGCCGTCACCCGAGGCCGTACCCGGCCCCGGCTCGACATTGCCCTGGAGGCGCTCGTCGAGACCACGGCACGTGGCCGCTCCGCTGGAAACGGCGTCGGCGGCCATGGCCGGGAGCACCAATACATCGCCGCGCTGTGTGACGGAAGGTTGCAGTCGTTAGCCGAGATCGCGGCGCGAATGCACCTTCCGCTCGGAGTGGCCCGGGTCATCATCGCCGACATGGCCGCTGATGGCCTCGTCGCGGTGTACGAACCGACATCCCTGGAAGACACGAACGACGCGGTGGGCACTGAACTGCTGGAGAGGGTGCTGAGTGGACTTCGCAGGCTCTGACATGTCGCAGCGTCCGACAGTGAGTCGCGTTACATCGGCGAAGATTGTCATCGCCGGTGGGTTCGGCGTTGGCAAGACGACACTGGTTGGCTCGGTCTCGGAAATCACGCCGTTGACCACTGAGGCGATCATGACGTCGGCTGGCGCGGACGTGGACGATACGCGACAGGTGCCGGGTAAGACGACCACAACTGTTGCTATGGACTTCGGCCGGATCTCGATCGACCGAGATCTGATCCTCTACCTGTTCGGAACACCGGGCCAGACCCGCTTCTGGTTCATGTGGGACGAGCTGGTTCGAGGGGCGATCGGGGCCGTCGTCCTCGTCGATACGCGCCGGTTGGCCGACTGCTTCGCGGCGATCGACTTCTTCGAACACCGGCGGCTGCCGTACCTCGTGGCGATCAACTGCTTCGACGGCATGCAGTACCACGATCCACAGGACGTGCGTGACGCGCTTGCCATCTCCAGCGAGGTCCCGGTCGTCGCCTGCGACGCCCGTAACCGGGAGTCGACCAAGCACGTACTGATTTCGCTGGTGGAGTACGTACTCACCATGCGTCGGTCCCGTGCGGTGACGACAGCCTGACAGACGTTTGCTGACCGCCCGGCGGGGTTACCCCGTCGGGCGGTTCACGTGTTACCCGGTCGACCCGCTGTCGCGGCCTCCGCCGGGTCGACGTCCCGGTGGAGGTGGATCGGGACCGTTGATCGACGTCCCGGTGGATCGGTGGATCGCTGGGTCGACGTCCCGGTGGATCGGTGGATCGGGCCAGGCGCCGGAGACGTCAGCGGGCCGCCTCGGCGAGGGACGGTTCCGGTTCGGGCGTGGTGCTGGTAAGCCGGCGGACCCCCGGAACGGCTGCCGTACCCAGGCAGGCGACGGCGACGATGACCGCAGCCACGACGAGAGGCACCTCCGGCGACCAGACCGTGGCCGCCAACGGGGCGAGGGCGTACCCGATCGGTGTCGCGGCCAGGGACAGCAGCCAGTCGTACGAGGTGACCCGGGCGAGGGTGTGCGGTGGGAACTCCGCCTGCACCACGGTCTGCCAAACGGGGCTGAGGAAGCCGAGCGCCGTCAACGCGACGCCGTAGGCGGCGATGACCGCCGCTGCCGGAGCGGCGATCGCCAGCAGGGCCAGCGGGAGAGCGTACGTCGCCAGCGCCAGGTTGGTCACGAGGATGGGGCGTTTCGGGCGGATCCGGCCAGCCAGCAGCGAGCCGGCCAGCAGCCCGACCGCGCCAGCCTGGAGCAGCAACACCCAGACCTGCTCGCCGCCCAGCTTGTTGATCGCTATGGCCGGCCCGAGGGTGAGCAGTACCGCCGCCACCCCGTTCCAGGCGGCGTGGGCGAGCAGGCTCGTCCAGTACCAGTCCCGGGACCAGACCTCGGTCCACCCCTCGACCAGGTCGGCGCGGAGGGAACGCCGCTCGATCGGCGTACGGCGTATCCGGATCAGCGAAAGCAGCCCGGCGCTGACGGCGAAGGACACACCATCGAGGATGAAGGCCCAGCCGGGGCCGGCGGCCCAGATCAGTACGCCAGCCAGGGCCGGCCCACCCAGGCGGGTGACACTCGAAGCGACGCCCAGGGCGGAGTTCGCCTGCTGTCTGGCCGGACCGGTCACGGTGCCGGCGACCAGTGGAGAACTCGTTGGCATGGCGAACGCGGATGCGGTGCCGGTGACGGCGGAGGCGACCGCGATGTGGGCCAACGCCGGAGCGCCGCTGAGGAGTTCCACGCCGACGAGGAGTTGCGCGGCACACCGTACGAGGTCGGTGACGAGTGCCACCCGGCGAGCGTCGAACCGGTCGGCCACCACCCCGCCCAGCGGCAGGAGCAGCAACCTGGGCACCGTCGCACAGGCAAGTACGAGGGCCAGTGCGGAGGTTGATCCGGTGGCCCTCAGCACGGCGAGTGCCAGTGCGGCCGGGATGACGGCGTCGCCGAGGGCGGAGAGCGTACGGCCCAGGAACAGCAGCCGGAAGGAGCGGAGCCGGAGTGGGTGTGTCACTGGCTACCTTCCGGAGTCCCGCCTCGACCGCGAGACACGGTGGGCACAGGGCCGATGTTCCGGTGCATCCCGTCGGTGGGCGGTACGGGGTGCACCGCCCACCGAAGTTCGCCAGCGACCTCGGTCAGGACCGGTAGCCGGCGGAGCGGTACTCGTACTCGCGGCTGTCTTCGCGTTCGTTGTGGTCCCGGCTGAAGTCCCACCCGCCGGCGGCTTCCCGACCCGGACGTCCACCGACGGCGAAACCGCCGATCTCCTGCCCACGGCGCCAGCCCCGGAAGTAGCCCGTGGTGTTCTCGGCGATCCGGGCCGGGTCGCGGACGATCCGTAGTGGACGCTCGTCGCGCAGCGGCGAGCCGGGCACCAGGTTGGCCTTCGGCACCCGCTTCGGCAGGCCAGCGGCGGTTTCGGCGCCGACAGCCGGCTTCGCCGCCTGCTCCGCCGCCTGCCAGCCGCTGTCCGCCGTCGACGACCAGTCCAGATCGGAGTCTTCGGGCTGGCCGGTGAACCATGCGGACCGAGCCGCCGCGAAGATCAACAAATCGCCGTCGCCCTCGTCGGCGACCGGTGGCCTGCTCGACTCGGGTGCCGGGCGTTCGGCCCGGGGAGCCCGGGTCGGGTCGAGGCCGGTGCCCTCCGGTTCGACCAGGCGCAGCGGTGGACCGTCGATGGACAGACCCGCCGGAGGATGCGCCTCGCCGGGTGCCTGCTCGGCCGCAGCCGGATCGATGAGGCGTAGCGCGGGTGGTTCCAGCGGAAGGTCGTCGGCCAGCCAGGGCGGCCTGATCCGACCGTCGTTGGCACCGGGATCGGTCGGTGCGTCGATGCCGTTGGCCGCCCGTTCGCTGCGGGGATAGGGCGGGGTCGAGCCGGGCTCGTCGTCGGCCGGCTCCACCAGCGGCCAGTTGGCCCGGGAACCGGGCGGGGCCGGTTCCGGCTCGGGCCGGGACGCCGGCATCGGCAGGGTGAAGTCCGTCGCGCTGAAGCCGCCGCCCGGCGTGGTGGACGGGTCCTTGGTGTTGGGCCGGGGCGGAATCGCCGTGAGGCGCTGCCGTTCGGCCCGGGCGTTGTTGATTGCGGCGGTGGTCAGGGTCGCGCGGAAGGGCTCCCCCGCGTCGGCTGGTGGGACCCCACCCCGCTTGGCCGCCGGGGCGATCGGCGTGATTCCCGGTGGCGGTGGTGGGGGAGCCGAGACCGGGCGGTTCGTCGGCTGGTCCAGCCGGCTGGTCCCGAGCGGTGGTACGGGCACCGCATCCGGTGTACGGCTCATCGGTGGTGCCGAGATCGGCTGGCCCGGAGTGGACAGTGCCGCAGCGGGCGCGACCGGTGGTGGTGCCACCGGCGGGGGCGTCATCGGCGTGGGTGCGACCGGTGGCGGTGCCAACGGCTGGGGGGCCACCGGGAACGGCCGCTCGTCCACCGGCTCGGGCCGACTGCGCCGCCCACCGGACGACAGTGGTTCGCGCTGCGGCAGGCGGCTGGGGAGCGGGCCGGTGTCGGACGGCGAGGGGACCGAGGACAGCGGGAGCGGGGCGGGCGAGTCGGGCTCGGCTCCCCGTCGACTGCGCCGGGGCATGGTCGCCGTCGGTGCACCCACCCGGGTGTCCAGTGTCGCCACGAGCGCGTCGCAGGCTGCGTCGCAGGCCCGTACCGCAGCGACGGCCTGGCGTACCGTCTCGGCGACGGCGGACGTGAGGGCCTTGTTCACCATGCCCCGCTGCGGGGTCTCGGCGATGGCGATCCGCAGCGCGGTAACGGCATCGTTGATGGCCGCTGGGTCGGCGATGCCATCGGCGGTGAGGTGGGCGGCGATGGCATCGGCCGCAACCGACGTGTCCCGGCCACGCGGTCCGCCGTCGGCCAGCATCCCCGGTTCGGGTAGCGCGTCGAGCACGGCCAGCGACACCGGTTCGGCCGGATCGGGGTAGGCCCGCAGCGCCGCCGGATAGAGCTCACGGAGAACTTCCCGCAGGGCGACGGCGGCTGCGTGCCGGCCGCTGGCCAGCGCGGCGTGGGCCGCCAGGACCGGCTTGTAGCCGGCGAAGTCGTGGGGCGCAGGGAGGGCCATCGCGGAGAGCGCACCGGCCTGCAGCGCGCGGGCCAGGCCCACCGCCCGACGCTGTACGGCTGGGGCCTGCATCTCCTCCAGCGACTCGTCGTCGGCGAACCGTTCGGCGAAATCGTCGACCGAGTCGTCGTCAGCGATGGCCAGGGGACGACCACCCGCGCTCAGCAGCGAGGTGACCACGTGGTCGTCGCTGTCAGCGGCGATCGCCGCACCGCTCGGCCCGCCCGACCGCTCGACGAGCAACGCACCGAGCCGGGCGTAGCCCGCCGGGTCGTCACTGATCTCGCAGACATGGAGCAGCCGGCCTGCGTCGTCGACCACAGCGGACGTCAGCACCGACGCGGCCGAAGCCGGTCGGGCAGCCGAATCCGCCGAGGCAAGACCGCAGTACACCCGCACGAGCGCCACGGCGTCGTCCTCCTCCCCGGGACCCAAGTCGTCGTTGTGACTGATGCTCCCTGGTGAGGGTCAGTCGCGCCAGTCCACGGCGGCAGAGATCTTGCCGATAATCGTGCGCCAGCCAAGACTCGCCGTTTGTGCCCCGATTTTCTTCAGTCGGCGACGTCCCATGAACCCGCCGAGGCCGCCCTTGACTGTTGATCGCAACGCCTCGTCGAGATCATCAAGGCTAGACCCGGACGACAGCATGTCCAAAACGGAGGGCATCCGCAGCGCGTACGCAAGATCGCGAGCCGCCTCGCCCGCCTCGATGAGCAGCGTCGGGTCCCAGGTGTCGTGTCCGCCACGCAGATTCTCGACGACGAGGTCGAGTTCGTAGGAGTCCTCGTCCAGCGGGGCGATGTCGGCCGGCTGGACCCGATCGGCCAGCTCGTCCCAGCTGTCCAGTTGGGCCAGGTCGTGAGGGGCACCGGAGCGGATGAAGCTGACCAGTCCTTCGGCGCTCTTGAAGAGCAGCAGCTTGCCCCGGTGGCTGAGAAAGACCGGGACCTCCTCGGCCTCCTCCGCCTCTTCCTCTTCGGCCTCGGGCTCTTCCTCCTCGGCGAGGTCCTCGTCGGTGAGGTCCTCGTCGTCCGTCCGGTCCCGGTCGCGGGTCCGACGGCCGGCGCGGGACTCCTTCTCCTCCTCTTCGAGTGCGGCGGCGAACTCCTCGTCGAGGATGACGACTTCCTCGTCGTCCTCCGTCGCAGCCGCCCTGGCCAGGAACGGGTCGTCCTGGTCGCGGTCGCTGACGTCGGTAGGGGTCAGCTCGGTGGAGAGCCGGTAGGCCCGGAGGGTGTAGCCGGCACCGGCCGGGAGGGCGATCTCCACCGGATCGATGCGGACCTCCTCCCAGAGGGAGCGGTCGCCGCTGGCTCCCGGCTCGTCGGAGTCGGCCTCGTCGAGGTCGGTATCCGTGTCGTCGAGGTCGGTATCCGTGTCGTCGAGGTCGGTATCCGTGTCGTCGGGGTCGGCTGGCCCGGTGGTTTCGTCGAGCTTCGCGTCGGGCTCGTCGGCTTCGGGGCGCTGAGACGGCTGGCGGGCCACGCTGACCTCCGTGTGTGCAATCAGGTTTGCGGCACTCGATCCGACATGTACTGCCGCATGGGTGACTCTGCGCACATACCCTAGTCGGCTACCCCGTGAGTCCGATGCCCGCACCCCGTTGGAGATCCGGGTATCTATTAGTAGTCTTACTACTTATGAAGGCGCAGGCGCTGCACGGTCACCTCGACGCGCTCCTGCTGGCGGTGCTCGAGGGGGGCGCCCAGCATGGTTACGCGATCATCGAGGCACTCAAGGAACGCAGCGGCGGCACGCTCAACCTGCCCACCGGCACCGTCTATCCGGCACTGCGCCGCCTGGAGCGGGCCGGATACGTGGAGAGTGCCTGGAGCACGGTCAACGGCCGGGAACGGCGCACCTACCAACTCACCGGCGCGGGCCACCGGGCGCTCAGCGGTGAGCGTACGAGCTGGCAGGAGTTCAGTTCGACGGTCAGTCGGTTCCTCGGCGCGGACGCCCCACCACAGGCCCCCGCCTAGCCACCGCGTCGGTCGGAGCCGGTCCCACACGGTGTGATGGTGCGGCAGCCCGGCCACAGGGGCAGGATCAGCGCGTGGTGACCAGACAGGACCGGGCGGCGGTGGCCAGCCAGGCGTAGGCGGCGAACATCACAGCCCCGCCGATGAGCATCGGGGGCCAGGTGATCGCGACGCGCCACTGGCCCAGCGACCACCCGTACACGGCGATCGCACAGAGACAGTTGACCACGAGCGCCCCGGTCAGGACCCGACCCAGAACCCGGACCAGCCGTTCCGGGGCGGAACGAGCACGCCGGGCCTGCCAGGTCAGCCACAGGACGCTGATGATCGACGCCAGTCCGGAGACACCCCAGGCCCAGTTCAGGGCTTCCGAGAGCAGCAGATACCCCGCTGTCGGTGCGGAACCGGACCACGGCGCGCCCTGCCACATCAGGTCCGCTGTGGAGGCCAGCAGGATCCACACGAGGAAGATCCGTAGGGACAGGGTCCGGAGCGCGTTGGCGGACAGTTCCGCCTGGTAGGCGGCGGCCAGGGTGGGTACCGAGCCGAACTCGGTCACCGCCTGTTGCTCCGCGTCCGTCGGCGACAGCCCGTCGGCCCGGTAACCCTCCGCCGAATCGAGCAGGCTGTGCCGGGCCTCGGTCAGCAGATCGCGCTTGACCCGGCCAGGGCCGCGCAGCGCGCGGTCGAGACTGTGCACGTACGCGTCGATCATCGTGGCCTCGGTCCCGCGCATGGGTTCCAGGCTGCCATGTCGGCCGTCGGTTGGATCTCCGGAATCACCCTGTCGGCGACCCTGAGTCGGTTCAGGGTGCCGGTGCCGACAGCTCAGGGTCGGGGCCGGTAACGGGGGCATAGCCAGTCCGGGCAGTGCCAGCCCGGGGAACGTCGGTCCGGGGCAGTGCCAGTCAGCGGGGCGGCAGCACGGTCACGGGGTCAGCGCCAGATACCCGCGCTCGGCAGCCTCCTGGAGCAGCCACTGGTCCCGGTACCAGCCGGGCGTGCTGATCAGTTCGTCATGCCGGCCCTGCTGAATGATCCGTCCGGCGTCCAGTACGACGACCTCGTCGTACTGGTCCAGACCGGCCAGCCGGTGCGTGACCAGGATCACCGCCTGTTCGCGACTGGCGGCGGCGGTGGCCGAGGCCAGCACCCGGTCGGCCGCCGCCGGGTCGAGTCCCTCGGTCGGTTCGTCGAGCACCAACACCGCAGGCGCGGCGAGTACCGCCCGGGCGAGGGCGAGCCGCTGCCGCTGCCCCCCGGACAACTGGCCACCCTCCTCGCCGACGATGGTGTCCCACCCCAGCGGCTGCTGCCGTACCCAGTCCAGCAGGCCGGCGGCCGAGGCCGCCGCAGTCAGGTCGTCCTCGGTGGCATCGGCCCGGCCGAGCATCAGGTTCTCCCGTACCGAGGCGTGGAAGACGTGTGCCTCCGCCAACAGCCCGCCGACGGCGCGGGGAAGCTGCTCAGCCGGGTACGCGGACAGGTCCGTGCCGTCCAGGGTCACCCGACCGCCGTCCGGCGGGACGGTGCCAGTGAGTACGCCCAGCAGGGTGCTCTTGCCGGCACCACTCGGCCCGACGACGGCCAGTCGCCGGCCGGCCGGAAGATCGAGGCTCACCCGGTCGAGGGCCGGCGGTGCCCCGGCCCGGTACCGCACGGTCACCTCGTCGAGACGGCAGTCGATCGGGCCGACGGTCAGCGCCGGTGCCGGACGCCCAGCGACGGCCGGACCACCGGTCACCGGCTCGGCCGAACCGGCTACGGGTGTCCCAGCCGTGGGTACGGAGACCGTGGGATCGTCCGGGAGCAGGGCGGCCACCCGACGCAGGCCGGCCCGTAGCTGGGTCCACTGCCGGGCGGAGCCGACCAGGGCCAGGGTGGCCTCCACCGCGGTCAGCGTGCCGACCCCCAGCACCCCGACGAGCACGCCGTTCACCCCGGCGGCCAGGGCGACTGTGATTACCGCCGCGCTGGTCAGCCCGGATACCAGCACACCGGCACCGTCCACGGCCCAGCCGGCGGCGGTCAACCGCCGTTCCAGCCGGGCCAACTCGCGTGCCCGGGCGTCGGCCCGGGCGAGCGCGGTCCGGGTGGCTCCGAAGGCGGCCAGGTCGGC
>NZ_JBHTMP010000028.1:0-94431 GCF_042679305.1 Micromonospora sonneratiae
GCAGATCTACCAGATCACCTCATCAACCCTGAACAAACTCGGCGAACACCAACTTTCCTGGCTGGCCGCCGATCGGGCCATCGCCATCTCCCACCGCAGCGACGACCCACTACTCACCGGCATCGCCACCTGCCGCATCAGCACCGCCCTGACCGCCCTCGGCCGCCACCGCGCCGCACTCGAAATCAGCATCCAGGCCGCCAGCCACCACACCCCCAACCGGAGGCGGGCCGCCAGCCCACAACAAATCTCCGTGTACGGGCAGTTGCTCCTTCACGCCGCCACCGCAGCCGCCCACACCGGCGACCAACCCACCGTTACCGAACTCCTCAACACAGCAGACCGAGCCGCCAACCAACTCGGCGGCGACCACAACCACTACTGGACCGCCTTCGGCCCCACCAGTCTCCAACTCCACCGGGCCGCAACCGCCATCGAAATCGGCGAAGCCAAACACGCCATCGAAATCCACCAACAGATCGACCCGGACCAGTTCAACAGGCTCATGCCCGAACGACGGGCCCACCACCTACTCGACCTCGCCCGCGCCCACACCCAAACCGGCAACCCCACCAAAGCCGGCGAAATACTGCTCCACAGCCACCAGATAGCCCCCGCCGAAATCCGCTACCGACCCACCGCCCACGCAATCATGACCGACATCTTCCGCGCCACCCGAAACACCCCACCCGAACCAATACAGAAACTGGCCGAAGACATGGGAATCGGCCGCTGAGCTGTGGTGGGGCTGGCGGCAACCGACCCCACCACTGGTTACACCGCTGTGCAGACGCGCACCCCACTTGCAGACGAACGCCGATAACCTCGGTGCCGTGATCGAAAACGCGAAGGTCGCAGTCGTCGGCGTAGGCAACAACACATCAGCGCTGGTGCAGGGAATCAACTTCTACCGCAGCACCGGCAGCCTGGTTGGCATCCAGCAGCCCCAGGTGAACGGGTTGGGTGTTGGCGACATCGACTTTGTCGCGGCCTTCGCCCTCTCTGACGGCAAGGTCGGCAAGGATCTACACGAAGCGATCTTCGCTCCGCCGAACAACTTTCCCCGCCTCGATACGGAACTTCGTCCGTCCGGCGTGACCGTGCAGCGCGGGCTCACGGACGTGACCGAAATCCGGCGGGTGGCAGATGCACTGAGGGGTTCTGAGGTGCTGCTCTACTCCGCGCCGAGTGGCCGGACGGACATTGCTGAGGCGTACGCGGAGGCTGCTCTGCTGGCGGGCGTGGCGTTCGTCAACACCACCTCGGACCCGATCGCGCGGGACCTGTCGCTGCTCGAACGCTTCCAGGAAGCAGGTCTGCCGCTCATCGGCGACGACCTGGCCAGTCAGTTCGGGACCTCCGTCGTTCACAAAGCCTTGCTGCGGCTGTTGCAGGAGCGCGGTTTGACCCTGGTCAGCTCCTATCAGGTCAACCTGGGGGGTACCGAGGACTTCCGTAATCTGGCCGAGAACCCGGACAGTAAGAAGCAGTCCAAGCTCAATGCGCTGGGCGCCGACAGGGTGCAGCTGGCACCCCTGGGATACCTGCCTCACCTGAAATCGCAGAAGATCGCCTACCTCAACATCGAGGCACAGGGATGGGGTGAAACGGCGGTGAGCTTGGACATCCGGCTACAGGTCCACGACCCGAGCGGCGCTGCCGGTGTCAACATCGACCTGATCCGCCTGGCTGCCACCGCTCTCCGGTCAGGCCGTGGTGGCTATCCCACCGAGGCAGCAGCGCACCTGAAATCTCCGCCCGGGACCGCGGTCTGATCTCGCTAGATACCGGCTCATCCTTACGATGATTGCGGCGCGGATTTCTCGGTCAAGGCGGGAACATGGAGCCCGAGGCGAGTCAGAAGATCGACGAAAATGTCCTCCGCGAAAGCTCTGTCGCTTTCGAGGACTGCGAGGACCTCGTCCACGGAGGGCGTAGGCAGACCACAACCGGCTGCCCAAGCTAAAGCCGCTTCAGCAGCCTGAAGCCCACCCCGCGCATCCGCCATCAACTGCTGCCGGGTCTCCGCAAGCTCTCGGTGGTATTCGGGAAAGGCAACAGGGTCATCCAAGTCGATCTCGCACGGGTTGCCATCGTCGTCGAAGTCAGGCGCGGGTGGAGGGACGTAGTAGCCGAGGGCGCTCTCGAACATGAGCCAACAGGCCCAACGCTCACCGGTCGCCCCGAAACCGGTTACGTAGGCACCACTGCTGCCCAATATCTCGGCGCAGATCAGGGGCTGGACACCAGCCGTAGCGAGCACCTCTGGAAGGTCCTCGGGCGCATGCCGGACATTCCACCCCTGCCACCCGTTCCGCCAGCCCGTCGCCCAGCGTTCGACCTGCCGCTCAAGCGCTTCCACTGCCGGAAGTTCAGGCAGATCCACATCGCCACGGCAGACGACCAGCGTTCCCCAGTAGCCCATAGACGTCTCCCCCGACAGAACACACAGGCTGCCCGGGCCGCCGATCACCTGACTGCCCCGCCCGACCACGCACCCGCGATCGTACACATGTTCTATCCACAGATTGTGGATAGCCCTGTGGACAACGAGTCACCCCAGCTTCGCCAGCAGGAGTGGATAGTCCGGCAGGTCGATGTCGTTGGTGCGGTCCTCGCCCATCCTCAGCATCAGGTTCATGAACATCTGCCGGTTGAGCACCCCGTTGCGCAGCCGGATCCCGAAGTTGCGGCGCGGGGCGAGGAACCGGCCGGTGGTGTCACCGCCCTTCTGACACCGTCGGGCGAAGTCACGCAGCAGGTTCTCGTACCGGGCGTATGCGACGGTGTGGTCGCCCCGGGCCGCCGCCAACTCGCCGGCCAGCGCGTACGCGGCCACGATCGCGGTGCCGTTGCCCATCCCGCCGATGGTGGCACCGGCTGCGGCGTCACCGAGCAGCACGATCCGCCCCCGGGACCACGGCGTGATGTCGACCCGGCAGATCGAGTCGAAGTAGAAGTCGGGCACCTCGCGCAGGGCGGCGAGCATCCGGGGCACCTCCCACCCCAGGCCGGCGTAAACCTCGTGGAGAATCCGGCGCTGCTGGTCCAGGTCGTGCCGGTCGTATTCCAGTTTGGGTGAGGCGAAGGCGACGAACGCGCCGGCCCGGGACGGGTCGCGGTGGTCGCGGCCGACGCTGGCCATCTTGCCGGGCACGTTGTAGACCATCGATCCGCTGTCCAACTTCGGCGGGCTGGGCAGCGCCCAGGTCGCCACGTAGTAGCCGAGGTAGCTGACGAACTGCTCCTCCGGCCCGAAGGTCAGCCGCCGTACGTTCGAGTGCACGCCGTCCGCCCCGACGACCAGGTCGAACGTACGGCGAGCGCCGCTGGCGAAGGTGACGTGTACGCCCTGTGGCGTGTCGGTCATCGTGGCGATGCTGTCACCGAAGAGGTATTCGGTGGTGTGCCGACTGTGTTCGTAGAGCACCCGGGATAGCTCGAAGCGCAGCACCTCGATGTCGCCACCAGCGAACTCGGCCGGCATCTCCATCAACTTTCGACCGTGCTCGTCAACGAAGCGCATGACGGTGCCACCGGTCTGCACCGCCCGTAGGTCGTCCAGCACGCCCATCCGGTCGAGCAGGCCCAGGTGGGTCTTCCCCCGGAAGTCGACCGCGTTGCCGCCGTCACGCAGCGCGGGCGCGATCTCGACCACGGTCGGCTGGAAGCCGTACCGGCCCAGCCAGTACGCCAGCGCTGGGCCGGCAATGCTCGCCCCCGAGATGAGCACCGTCTTGTTCTTCATGATCCCCCCAAGACAAGAAACTGTGTCCACCGGACACGGTTAATACTGTGTACGGTAGATACGGTTTCGACGGATGGCAAGCCCCCGGGTTGAGGTACGGATGACGATCGAATTCCTGTGGCATACCCGCGCCCAGCCCACGCGCGGCCCCAAGCCGGCGCTCACCCTCGAAGTCATCACCGACGCCGCCATTGCGATCGCCGACAGCGAGGGGCTCGCGGCGGTGTCCATGCAGCGGGTCGCCACCGACCTCGCCTTCACCAAGATGTCCCTCTACCGGTACGTACCGGGCAAGGCCGAACTCGTGGCGGCGATGGTCGAACGGGCGATCGGCCAACCGCCCGTCCTCGACACCACCGACTGGCGGGCCGGGCTCAAGGAGTGGGCCCACCAACTCTTGGCCGGCTACCTACGGCACCCCTGGGCGCTGGAGGCAACGGTGGGCCCCCGCCCCATCGGCCCCAACGAACTCGGCTGGACGGAATGCGGGGTGGCACTGCTCGCCCCGACCGGCCTGACCGGGAGCGAACGCTTCGACGCGCTCGCCCTGCTGGCCGGCCACGTACGGATGATCGCCCAACAGGCCGGGGCGAGCCGGAACCCCGAGACCGAACTGATCGCGATGATCGGCGAACTGCTCCGCCAGCACGGCGACCGATTCCCGGCGCTGACGGCGACCATGGCCTCCGCGTCCAGTGGGGACGGACAGAACCAGGCGTTCGAGTTCGGCCTGGACCGCATCCTCGACGGCCTGCACGCCCTGATCAGCCAACGCGTCTGAGTCTTCGTACCCGACCGGATCGAAGTCAGCCGCAACTACTGGGCTTGGTTGACTGGCATGACGGTGAGCTGGGACAGGCACACGTGTGGTGGACGCGTGACGGCGTAGACGATCGTGTCTGCCACGTCGTCGGCGTCGAGCAGTCTCATCCGCTGGCCGGCGGTGGCCAGTTGCTCACGGATGCCGGGATGTGTGGCGTGCTGGAACAACTCCGTGTCGACTCCGCCCGGCTTGACATCGGTGACCCGTAGGCCGGTAGAGGCAAGCTCGACGCGGATGGCCCCCGACAGATAGGTCACTGCGGCTTTCGTCGCGCCGTACACGGCAAAGGCGGGCGAGCGGACGTCAGCACCGGTGCTGGAGACGTTCACGACGTCGGCGGCCCGACCGTCGGCGGCCACGGAGAGCAGGCCGGGCAGCAGCGCGCGGGTCACCTGGAGCAGCGCGCCCACGTTGAGACCGAGCATGTGCTGCCATTCGTCCGCACGCCCCTCGGTCAGGGGATTCGGCAGCATGACCGCAGCATTGTTCACCAGTAGGTCGACGGTGCCGAGTCGGGCGGTGACCTGTTCGGTGAGCGCACGAATCGCAGCGGACTGCGTAATGTCAGCCGGCACGGGCAGCGCCCGTTCCCCGATCTCGTCGGCCAGGGCCTGCAACCGGTCACCTCGGCGAGCCACAAGCGCCACCTGAGCCCCGGCGGCGGCGAGGCATCGAGCGGTGGCAGCGCCGATGCCGGACGCAGCGCCGGTCACGAGCGCCACCCGTCCGGTCAGCGGGGCGGTAGTCGTTGTCATGGCGTCGAGTCTGCGCGGCGGTCGACGGGCGAACCATCTGCGGAATCTGCCTAGGTTCGTTGTGACCACCGTACTGAAGAAGATCTCTGGGATCATGGCGTCATGGCCTCTGAGCTGGGAGATTTTCTGCGTGCTCGCCGCAACCGCACCCAGCCTGCCGACCTGGGGCTGATGCCCGGAGGGACCCGGCGGGTGTCGGGCCTGCGCCGGGATGAGCTTGCGTTGCTGGCTGGCGTCAGCTCCGACTACTACACCCGCATCGAGCAGGGCCGGGTCAGGCCCTCGGAGCAGGTGCTCGGCGCGCTGGCCCGCGTGCTGCGCCTTGATGGCACCGAGCGCGAGCACCTGCTACGGCTGGCCCACCGATCGCCGCGCACGACCATCCCCCACCGACCGGGGGAAGTCGTGGCAGCCGGAACGTTGGACCTGCTCGATCGACTCGACGATCTGCCGGCGATAGTCCTCGGACGCACGCTCGACGCACTGGCCTGGACACCGCTCGGCGCGGCGCTGCTGGCCCTCACCGACGACGGCGAGCGCAACATGGCACGCAGGACCTTTCTCCTGCCCGAGACCCGACAGCTCTACCCCGACTGGGACGCGGTCGCAGCCGAACTGGTCGCCCACCTGCGCCGGCTGTCCGCTCAGCGCGGGACCCACGGCGAGTTGGCGGAGCTGATCGACGAGTTGACGGTCGCCTCCGGGGAGTTTGCGGCACTGTGGTCCCGTCATGACGTCACGGCCGGGGTGGCGCGCCGCAAGACGTTCCACCACCGACTGGCCGGAACGTTCGAGCTGGAACCTGAGGTACTCACCCTGACCCGCGACGAGCAGACACTGTGCATCTACCGCGCCGTCCCCGACTCACCGGGAGCCGACGCGCTGGCCCTGTTGAACACGCTGGTTGCCTCCGGACTGGCAAGCACCAACCAGCAACCGGCTGGCATCGGCGCCGACATCGCCGGATAGCGGCGGATCCTCTTCTCAGGTCTCGGACGCCTCCGACTGGGCCATCGGGATCCGGACAGGCCGTAACCTCGCCGCTCGTACACATGTTCTATCCACAGGTTGTGGAAATTTGGCAGCAACCTTCTGGGGGCAAACGCGTTGGTAGCGGAGGAAGCGGGGGAATTAACGTGAAAATACGCAAACTACTGTCGATCGTGGGCCTGCTGGCGGCGACCAGTGCATCCGTCAGCGGCCCGACGAACACGGCAACGACGGCGTACGGGCCGGACGTCGTGCACCTCGACGGGCTACGCAACATCGAGTTCGGCGACACCGAACAGGAACTGGCCCAGCGTGGCCTGTTGACCCCGTCGGTCGCGTCGTGTGGGCCGAGCCTGGCCGGCATGGCGACGGTGGGTCCGGTCTTCGCCGGCGACCGGCTGGTGCTGTTGTGGGCCGACCCGTCCATGCGTACGCCGGAGGGGGTCACCAGCGGCACCTCCGTGAGCGAGGTACAGGCCGCCTATCCGGCCTCGACGCCACTCACCGCGCCCCGGGGGACGTACCGGTTCGACGGGCTGCTGGTCAGCGAAGGCGACCGGTCCTACCTCTTCCTGCACGATGGCCAGACCGTACGCAAGACCGTCGCTGGTTACACCGACTATGCCCGCAGACTGTTCGACGAGGGCTTCGGCACCTGCTGAGAGCCCACCGAGGTACTGCTGACGTTTCGCCGACACATCGCTCTGGGATCACGGCCTTGTGTGAGATCTAGCCACACGGTAGAGACGACGCATGCGTCGTGTCACGACCATCGTTCTGTCGGTAATCTGTGTGGCCCTGCTCGGGGTCGCCACCAACGTCGCCACCGGCGCGTTGCCCGAGCAGTGGGCACCGTACCTGTGGTTGGCGTGGCCGATGCTCGGCGTACTGATCGTCACCCTCATCCTGGTCGAGGTGGTCGGCGGCCGGGAAAGACGGCCAGGTCCGAGGGCCTCACCGGCCCGCGCCCGGCAGGTCCTCCTCGACCGGGTACGCCGCTACTGGGTCACCAACGTCCTGGAACGCTCGCTCTACAACGAAGCCCGGATCGAGCTCGGCTTCACCGCGACGGCGGACGCCCAGCGACACCCGTGGGACATGCAGGCCGCCCAGGCCGACGGCACCCCGCTCACCCTCACCGACGGTGTCTCGATGAGCAGCGTGTTCACCAGACTCGACCACGGCATGGTGATCCTCGGTGAACCGGGCGCGGGTAAGACGACCATGCTGCTGGAACTTGCCCGTGACCTGCTCAACCAGGCCGACCACGATTCTTCTGCCAGCATCCCGGTCGTCGTCAACCTGTCGTCGTGGGCGATCCACCGTCGGCCGATCGACCAGTGGCTGGCCGAACAGCTCACCGAGCGGTACGGCATGCCGGCCGATCAGGCGACGCGCTGGATAGCGGAAGGCGAGATCCTGCCGCTGCTCGACGGGCTCGACGAGGTGGCCGGTGAGTACCGTAACCAGTGCGCCGTCGCCATCACCGAATTCCACCGGCAGCAGCCGCTCACCCCGATCGCCATCTGCTGCCGGACCACGGAATACAGCCAGCTGAACCAGCAGG
The DNA here is from genome assembly GCF_042679305.1 of Micromonospora sonneratiae. NCBI lineage: Bacteria > Bacillati > Actinomycetota > Actinomycetes > Micromonosporales > Micromonosporaceae > Micromonospora > Micromonospora sonneratiae. Next base: position 7,884 of record NZ_JBHTMP010000028.1, read on the forward strand.
TACCGGTGTACGGCACGGTACGGATCCAGCCGCTGACCCGGCCACAGATCGAACAGTTCCTCGACCGGGCAGGTACGGCACTCGCCGGACTCCGCGCAACGCTCGCCGTCGACGCCGAACTGTGGAAGTTCGCCGACTCGCCGCTGCTGCTCAGCATCATGGCGCTGGCGTACGCCGACGGTCCCGAGCCGGTGGTCGGGACGACCGGGGACGCGGATTCGCCGGACCCCACGCACGGCCGTACCCGCCTCTTCACCCAGTACGTGCAGGCGATGCTCCGGCGACGACGGGACCGGCGGATCCGCCCCGAGCAGACCGTGCGGTACCTGGCAGCAGTGGCCTACCAGCTCAGCCGTTTCTCGCAGACCGTCTTCGTCCTGGACCAGATCAAGGAAGCCTGGTCACTTCGATACGGAACTGCCCCGAGCGCCGACACCATCAGTCGAACCGTGAACAGTCTCGCAACGGGACTGTTCTTCGGTACGGCCGGCTGGGTCCTGCTCGGCTGGCCGGGTGCCCTCACCGGTGTGGTGGCTGGCGGCGTCGCGATGACCGCCACGTTCTCGCTGGCGTACGACAACCTCAGCTACATCTCCTACACAGCCGAACGGCGAAACAACGAACGCGCCGAGCGCAGCGAGAACACCTACCGGACCAACTGGATCCTCGACGCCTGGGACGAATTCCCCGAGATCTTCGCCGAGGCGGTGCCTGCCGTGGGCATGATCTCCGGTGCACTGGCGGTGGGCACCGCGTTCGGCATCGCGACCGGTGTGGACAGCGGAACGGGGGCCGGCATCCTGGCGGGAGTCACCTACGGCCTCGGGTTCCTGCTCGCCACGGTGGTCGGCTCGACCGTCACCGCCGCCGCGACATTCAAAGTCAACCACTGGAGCCATCCGACCGTTGCCGTACGGCGTGAGGTGCCGAGCCCGGCGTTACGTAACCGGCTCCGGCTCGCCGTACGGGTCGCCCCGATCCTCGGCCTGATCACCGGAACCGTATCGGGACTCGCCGTGGTCCTACCAGCCACGGCTGACGAAGCCGTCCGCTTCGGGGCGCTGGTCGGTGCCGGCTACACGGTGTTCCTGCTGGTGCAAGTCGCGCTGGCACCGACCGTGGAGCAGTGGATCGTACGACGTCGCCTGGCCCGCCAGGATGTGGTGCCGAAGCGAATGGTGCCGTTCCTGGAGTACGCCGTGCAGTGTCTCTTCCTGCGCAGCGTCGGGGACGGATACATCTTCGTCCACCGGGAACTGCTCGACTTCTTCGCCGAACGGTGGAAACCCTGGCGATACGGCCAGGACCCGCTGGACTCGGCAGGCTTCGACCTCTGATGTTCCCGGCGGGCCGCTGACGCCCTTGACCTGGGACCGGATGAACGGACCCGGCTTGACCCTCACGTCGCGTGAGGCCGGAGGGTTGGGTGCATGAGCGACTACTACAACGCTTTTGAGATAAGCCCAGTGCCCGATCCCGGCCCGGACGCGGTTGCGCCGGAACTGTTCCGGGGCATCTATGCAATGCCCGCGTTCGCGACGATCCCCACGAGCGATCTGGCAGAGTCCCTGGACTTCTGGACACGTGGGCTCGGATTCTTCGAGCTGTTCAGCATCCCCGGCACGCTTGTGCATCTACGCCGGTGGGCGTTCCAGGACGTACTCCTCGTCTCGGCAGCGAGCGTTCCGGCGCAGGCACCGGCGATGAGCTTCAGCTTCTCGTGCGTGCTCAACCAGATCGATTCCCTTGTCGAGGCCTGTCGCGCGTTGAGCCCGAACTCGGTCGACGGCCCGCGGGACACTCCCTGGAACACCCGCGACGTGGAGGTGATCACCCCCGAGAACGCACGGATCGTCCTCACCGCGGCGAAGCCCTTTGATCCGGACAGTCAGGAGGCGCGGAACCTCGAAGCCATCGGAATCACCCCACCCGGCGTCGGTCGCGGCGACAACGAGGCGCATGCCTGATGCCACTGACGCCGATGGCCTGACCGTCGGTCAGGCCATCGGGGCGTCCGGGCGTGGCAGTCCGCGCTCTACACCAACCAGCGGCACCGAGAGCAGCAGTTCGAAGCTGACGACCTGGATCGCCTACACCACATCGTCGTCCATCAGGGGTACAGCTAATTGGCCGGGCAGTAACCCGTACTGAAGATCCCGACCAGGGCTTCCATGGTCGGCTTGTTCACGTACGGGTTGTAGGAGAGCGTGATCTGCCGACCGGCATCGGAGGCCATGGCATAGGTCAGGTAGCCGAGCAGTTCCCCACCATGGCCGTAGACACTCACGCCACAGGGCAGGTCGAACCGTTGCAGCCCCAGGCCGTACCGGAAGATCGTGCCGGTCTCGACGGTGTCGCGCATCGCCGCGAGCCCGGCCACGCTGGTGAGCCGGCCGCCCAGCAGCGCGGCGAAGAACCGGTTCAGGTCCGCGGTCGTGGAAATCATCTCGCCGGCTGCCCAGTCGAGCGAGGGGTTCATCTGCGTGGCGTCGACGTACTGCCCGTCGACCAGGGTGTACCCATGGGCGTGTGGTTCGGGTAGCCGTGGGTCCGTACCCGGGACACTCGTCTGCCACAGGCCGAGCGGACGCAGGATGCGACGCTGGATCTCACTGCCGTAACTGCGACCGGTCAGCCGCTCGATGAGCAGCCCGGCGACGATGTAGTTCGTGTTCGAATACCGCCAACTCTCGCCCGGTCCGAAGTACGGCTCGTGGGCGAAGGCGACGGCCAGCAGTTCGCTCGGCTGATAGGTGCGGAACCGTTCCGCCCCGCGCCAACGGTTCGTCGAATACCCGGCCTCGTGCGCATAGTCGTACAGCCCGCTGGTGTGGTTGAGGATCTGCCGTACGGTGATCGCCTCACCGTTGGGGACGGTACCCGGCAGGTGCCGGGCGATCGGATCGTCCAGTGAGAGCCGGCCCTCGTCGACCAGTTGCACGATCACGGTGGCCACGAAGGTCTTCGTGGCACTGCCGATCCGGAAATAGCCGTCGGCACGGGCCGGTCGGCCGGACACCAGGTCGGTCACCCCGGCCGCGCCCGACCAACCAGCCCACCCATCCTGTACGCGCAGCAGCGCGGCGCTGGCGGACCCGGTGGACACCAACCCGGTCAAACCGGCCTGAAGTTCCGCCCCGGGTAGCCCGTTCTTTGATCCCGCGTTGACTGCACCACCGTTGGCTGATCCCGCGTTGACTGCACCACCGTTGGCTGATCCGGCGTTGACTGCACCAGCGGTGGCCGGGCCGCTGGACAGGCTGACGGTGGTGGCCACCAGCAGCAGTCCGGCCAGCATCTTCCTTCTTGTGATCATGTAAAGACCGTAGGAATCTGCGTGGTTCGCAACCATGACGTTGGCCGCATAATTCGTACGCTGTGCACCGCAGTTTCGGGGCGCTGGCTGCCCGCACCGGTCCGGTGTGGAAAACCTCAGCAGGCCGGCTCGCCGTACTCCGCTGCCATCTCCAGCAACGCCGTCTTCCCAACCATGATCCGCTTCACGTTGCCGGTCTCGTCGGCATAGAACGCTATCGACACGGACCCGTGGTCGAGAAGGTCGAACTTCGATTCGGCGTAGATCTTCGACGTGTAGCGGCGGAGCTTGGTGCCGTACGTCTCGGCCAGTTTCGTACCCGGGCTGCCGATCTGGATTCCCTCGACGGTGGCGGACGTCATCGGCTCGTCGATGTAGATCTGCTCGATCCGGCTACCGGAGTCGTCCGGCAGGATCCAGATGCCCTTCCACTCATCGGTGCCGCTGAAGGAGAGCGGGCAGAAGCCGTCGGTCTCCTTCACCAGGATGCCCTCGGCCACCAGTGGCTGTACGTCGCCACCGATTCGGAACGGCCCCACGCCCTGCTCGGTGATGGCCTCCGGGTCGACCGATGCGGCGGTGGCACTGGGTGAGGCGGAGTTGGGTCGGTTGGTCCCTGGGTCACCACTGTCACATCCCGCGACGCCCATCAACAGGAGCGCCACGGCAACCGGGACCGCAGTTCGCCTCATTCGATCTCCCCCGTACTGACTAACGCTCACTGGTCCGTGTCCATCAGCATTCTGATCGTCTGGTCGAGTACGGTGCTGATCCGCCCGGGTTGGGTAAGGAGGGCGAGGTGGTCGGCCGGCTCGTGCCGTACCGTCCAGCCCCGACGCTGCGCCTCCGCCGCCTCGGGGTCGTACCCGTCGCTGAGCTGTAGGTATGCGCAACGCTGTGGCGACCATTCGGGCACCGACGGCGCAGGTTCGGCGAAGTACGCCAGGGGCAGCCTACGAAGCTCGGCAATGAAGTGTTCCCGCTGTTGCTCGTCGGGCAGCAGTGCCTGGATCACCTCGGCCGGGAACCACCGGTGCCAGGGTGGCAACCTCCCGTCCACGGCCAGATCACGGAGCTGCCCGACGAGGGCCGCAGGCGCGTTGGCGAACCAACTGGTGCCGGGGTGCGGCAGCATCGCGTCCACGAAGACGGCGCCGTACGCCCCGCCGGGCAGACCCGCTCCGATGACCGGTAGCAGCGCCCCCGCGCCACTGTGACCGATCAGCATCACACGGTCGGATACTCCGACCGAGTCGACGTCCTCCCGTACCCGGTCGGCAAGCCATCGATAGTACGGCGGCTCGGCCTCGGTTACCGCGCTGACCGCCGGCACCACGACCTGGTAACCACGGGCCCTCAGTTCCGCCGCGACCGGCAGCCAGGTCCCCGGGCCGACGAGCGGACTGTGGATCAGCACCAGGGTCGGACCCGTTCGCATCTGCACCCACCCCATTTCGGCTCAGCAGAACATATCGATCAGCGCGGGCTGTGGCGACAACACACGCCACCTTCCGCATGCGTTGACCTCAACCATGCTTGAGGTTCTACGGTCGACCCAACGACGATCATGGACTATGGAGTGGCACGATGACCATCGACCAGATCACCGACGCCGAACTCGCAGCCCAGCCGGCTGCCTACTGGACCGGCCTGGCCTACGAGGCACTCATCGCCTTCACCCGTGCGCAGCAGGCCGAGTTCGGCTTCACCCAGCCCCAGTTCTGGCTGCTGCGCAACCTGTCGACCGCCGACCTCTCCCCGGACGGCCAGGGCATGACCATCCCTCAACTCCAGGAAGCCATGGCGACCTACCTCCGGCCCGAGGACGACCTGGCCACCGAGGCGCAGGTCCTGGTGGAGCGCGGTTGGCTCCACCGCGACGACGAGGACCGACCGTGGATCACGGAGGCCGGCGAGCAGGCGCGTACCGACATGAAGAGCCACGCTCCGGCCATCCGCGACCGCATTCACGACGGCATCGACGACGTCGACTACGTCACCGCGCTCAAGGTGCTACGGCGGATGATCGACAACGTCGGCGGCAACCCGGCCTAGGAACCCCCGTCGGCCGGAAATGCCCGGAGTGCGCATCTGACGACGCCTTCAGCGCATCGGCGGGCTGGATTGGGGAGCCCGTCAGAGGAGCCCAAACCAGCCGCTTCACCACGAGTTGGGACCACAAGCGGAACGCCCGGTGGATCCTCGCGGATCTGCCGGGCGTTTTGCCTGTTCGTTGGCGGTGGCGGAGGGATTTGAACCCTCGGAGGGCGTAAACCCTCACACGCTTTCGAGGCGTGCTCCTTAGGCCGCTCGGACACGCCACCGCCGAGAAGGGTACCTGATCGTGCAGGCGGACGTCGCGGCGGTATCGCCCGTGCCAACCTGGCAGGATCACATCCCATGAGTACGCACATCGGCGCGAAGCCGGGCGAGATCGCCGAGCGGGTCCTGATGCCAGGCGACCCGCTGCGGGCCAAGTGGATTGCAGAGACCTACCTCGAGGACGCCAAGTGCTACTCGACGGTGCGGGGCATGTACGGCTTCACCGGCCGCTGGAACGGTGTCGAGGTGTCGGTCCAGGGGTCGGGCATGGGCATGCCGTCCGCCTCGATCTACGCCCACGAACTGATCAACGAGTACGGCGTGAAGACCCTGATCCGGGTCGGCTCCTGCGGAGCGCTCAGCCCCGACCTGCAACTACGTGACGTGATCGCAGCCAGCGGATCGTCCACCGACTCGAACATGAACCGGGTCCGCTTCGACGGGCTGGTCGACTACGCCCCGGTCGCCGACTTCGGGCTGCTGCGTACCTCGGTCGAGGTGGCCGAGCGGCGCGGCATCAGCATCCGGGTCGGCCCGGTCCTGGCTGCGGACGCCTTCTACACGGATCGGCCGGACCTCTACGACGCGCTGGCCGACTACGGCGTACTGGCGGTGGAGATGGAGTCGGCGGCGCTCTACACGATCGCGGCTCGGTTCCGGGCTCGGGCGTTGACGGTGCTCACGGTCAGCGACCACATCAAGACCGGTGAGAAGACCACCGCCGAGGAGCGCGAGCAGACCTTCGGCCAGATGGTCGAGATCGCCCTCGACACCGCCATCGCCTGATTGCCTCCACGCGAGGATCCGGGCGATCCGGGACGGCAGCAGTCTGCCTGGTCCCGGATCGCCCGGATCGGCTCACCGGTCAGGGAGTGGTGAGGGCCTCGGTCGGGGAGAGGCGGGCGGCACGGACCGCCGGGTAGAGACCCGCGAGTCCACCGATCACCAGGGTCGCCCCCAGGCCGCCGAGGATCGCCCAGAGCGGGACGACCGTGGGCCAGGACTGGTACAGCGAATAGCCGGCGGTCACCCCGGTACCGAGCAACCCGCCGCCAGCCCCGCCGAACCCGGACAGCAGCAACGATTCGGCGAGGAACTGGGTGCGGACCTGCCCACGGGTGGCCCCGAGCGAGCGGCGCAGCCCGATCTCCGCGCGACGTTCGAGCACCGAGATCACCATGGTGTTCGCCACCCCGACCCCACCCACCAGCAACGCCACCGCCCCCAGGCCGAGGAGCAGCCCGGTGAACGCCTCGTCGGTGGCCTGCTGGGCGACCAGCGCGTCGGACGGCCGGGACACCTTCACCTCGTTGGGCCTGGCCGGATTGGCGGTCGCCCCCAGCACCTCCCGTACCGCCTGCACGGCGGACTCCGCGCAACGGGTGTAGACCGTGGTCGGGTACCCGTCGAAGCCCAGGTACGAGTGCGCCGCCTCCCACCCGACCAGCGCGGACGAATCCAGCTCCGGAGCCAGGGGCACCGCGTCCAGGATGCCGATCACGGTGAACCACCGTCCGCCGAGATGAACCTGGACGTCCGTACCGGCCGCCGCCAGGCCGAGCCGCCGCGCGGCGGTCGAGCCCAGCACCACGGCCGGATAGCGGGCGGTGGCCTCGTTGAGCCAGGTGCCGCTGGCCACGGTGCCCCCGACCGTGTCGAGCAGGTCCAGGTTCGCCGCGCGGGTGGCGATGCCATTGGTTTCGACCGACGGAATCCGGTCGGAACGGTAGACGGTCGCGTCGGGGACCTGCCCGATCGCCGCGACCTGTTCGACCGGTCCGATCCGCGCGATCATCGCCACCGACTCCGCCGGCAGCTGGGCGTCGTCGCCGAAGAGCGTGCTGCCGGGTGCGACGGTGAGCAGGTTCGTGCCGAGGGCGGCGAGTTTCCGGTCCAGCTCGGCCTGGGACGACGAGGAGATACCGACCACGGAGATCATCGCGGCGATGCCGATGGCGATGCCGACCGCAGACAGGAAGGCCCGCAACGGCCGGGTCCGCAGCCCCACCCCGCCGACCGCGAGGATGTCCCGTGGTCGCATCCGGGCCGGCACCAGTCGGGTCGGCGGGTGCGTGCCTCGTGACGTCACCGGCGAAGCGACAGACCGGGACATCAGGCCACCCCGCCAGACGTACGGTCCCGGACTGCGCCGCCGCCGACGTCTCCGACGACCAACCCGTCACGCATCCGTACCTGACGGGGCAGGCTGACCGCGATCTCCCGATCGTGGGTGATCACGATGACCGTCGTGCCGGCCGCATGCAGATCGTGCAGCAGCGCCAGCACCTCCGCCCCGGAAGTGGAGTCGAGGTTGCCGGTCGGTTCGTCGGCCAGCAGCAACGCCGGTTCACCCACCACCGCCCGGGCGACGGCCACCCGCTGCCGCTCGCCACCGGACAGTTCGTGCGGTCGGTGGTCGAGCCGGTGGCCCAGGCCGACCCGAACCAGCGCCAGCTCCGCACGCCGCCGCCGATCGGACCGCGGTACGCCCGAATAGAGCAGCCCGTCGGCGACGTTGTGGACCACGGTGGCGCCCGGCGCGAGGTGGAACTGCTGGAAGACGAAACCGATCCGGGTCGCCCGCAACGCCGACAGTTCCCGGTCGGAGAGCGTCGCCACGTCGTACCCGTCGATGCGTACCTGGCCGGTCGATGGCCGGTCGAGCGTGCCGATCATGTGCAGCATGGTGGACTTGCCCGATCCGGACGGCCCGACGATCGCCACCAACTCCCCGGAGTCGATGGTCAGCGACACGCCGCCGAGCGCAGAGACCCCACCGGCGTACACCTTGGCCACGTCGATCAGTTCGACGACCGGACGGCCGCTCATCCGGGCACCCCCACGGTCAGCCCCTCGGTGATCCCGTCACCGGAGATCTCCACCCGGCCGGAGGCGAACAGTCCGGTCCGCACCGTCACGATCCGGGTGCTGACCCCTTCCACCACCTGTACGCCGTACCCGCCCTCGGCCAGGGCCAGCAGCGCCGCCACCGGCACGGTCAGTACGTCCGCCCGCTCGGACGCGGTGAACGAGACGTCGACCGTGCCCCGGTCGAACTCGGCGAACGCCGTGGGGTCGGCGACGGCGACGTTGACCTCGATCTTCGTTTCCGCCTCGGCCTGACCGTTGGCGCCGGCCGGGGTCTTGATCACAGTCTCCGCGTCGGCGACCGTGCCGTCGGCCCGGCCGCCGTCCGGCAGGACGACCGACACCTTCGCACCGGGCCGGGCCAGCCGCTGGTCGGCCACGTTCAGCTCGACCGTCACCAGCCGGCTCGTCCCGGTGTGGTCCAGCACCGCCCGGCCGGGTCGTACCTCGTCACCGACTGCCAACTGGTGGCTGTCGACGCGTACCTCCCCGGCGGCGTAGACGATCCGGCCCGGCTCGACCCGTCCGGTCTCGTCGACGCCGATGTCGTCCTGCCACTTCCGTACGGCGCTGGCGGTGCTGGCGGTGTACTCGTCGTCCACCGTGAACCCCGAGTAGCCCAATGCCCGCAGATTCTGCTCGAACTGCCGGACGTCGGCACCCCGCACGCCCGCCGTCAACATCCGGTACGCCGGCAGCGTGCCGTAGAGCAGCACCACCCGGTCGTCGTCCACCGAGTAGAGCGGCTTCCCCCGCTTGATGGTGGCCCCGGTGGCGGCCAGCCAGGTGACCGTTCCGCTCACCCTGGCGGCGGTGGTACGCGTCGGGCCGTACCCCAGCTTGCCGGCAACGGTCTGTGCGTCGATCAGGGTCTGCCGGGTGACCTTCGCGGTCGCCTCCGGCAGGCGACCGGCTCCTGCCGTACCCCGATCGCGGTCGCCGAATCCGAGAGTGGCCGCGACAGCGGCACCGACGACCAGCACCACGGCGATCGTCACTGCTCCGGCCCGCGCGAAGCGGCGCCGCCGCAGCGGCGTCGAACCGGCCTCACCAGGCGTCACTTGCCGCCCCCAGCCAGCTTCGGCAGGTACTGCTGGCACTTCTGCATCGCGGCCTTCAGGGTCGGATCGTTGAGGTCCTTGCTGCCGAACACGCCGGGATCGATCTTCAGCGACCCGTCCGGGGCCGGGTCGGGGAAGTCCGGAATTCCGTTCTCCCGCAGGCACTGGGCGAGTCTGCGCATGTTCTCCGCCTGCTCGGGGTCGAGCTTGCCCACCTGGCCACCGTTGGGCAGAAAGCTGCGGCATGCGTCCACCGCCGCCTTCACCTTCACCGCGTCGTTGCCACCGCCGACCCGGATCGTGCCGTTCTGGCCGCCCGGCACCGGGTCAGGCACGTCGATGCCGTTCTCCCGCATGCACCGGGCGAACCGCAACTGCTGGTCGGCCTCGCTCAACGCGGGCCCGTCGACCGAGGCGGACGGCTTCGCGCCGGCCGTACCGCCAGCGGTCGCCACCTGCTCCCCCGCTCCGGGCCGGCTACAGCCGGCCACCGCCAGAACGATCATCATGGGTACGGCCGTCATCCCGATCATCAGTGATCGGCGCATCTGACTCACTCCCTCCACGGGGCGGAACGGACCATCCGGCCGCCCCCTCCAGTCGACTCGGAGAGCGGTATCCGGGGCATAACCGTTGGCGTTAACGGCGGCGTTATCCCCATCCGGGTCACCATGGACCGGTGAGAGTTCTGGTGGTGGAGGACGAGACCCTCCTCGCGGATGCGATCGGCGAATGGTTGCGGCGGGAGGCGTTCGCGGTCGACCTGGCGTACGACGGTGCTGCCGCGCTGGACCGGCTGGGTGTCAACGAGTACGACGTCGTCGTACTCGACCGGGATCTCCCGGTGGTGCACGGTGACGAGGTCTGTCGGTCGATCATGGACGGCGGTGGGATGACCCGGGTGCTCATGCTGACCGCCGCGTCAGCCGTACGGGAGAGGGTGGCCGGACTGGCCCTGGGCGCGGACGACTACCTGGTCAAGCCGTTCGCTCTGGTCGAACTCTCCGCCCGGGTGCACGCCCTGGGCCGTCGCGCCCGGCCAGCCGCTCCACCCAAACTGACCCGGGCCGGAATCGTGGTCGACCCGAGCCGCCGCGAGGTCTACCGGGACGGCCAGTTCGTGGCACTGTCCCGTAAGGAGTTCGCGGTGCTGGCCGAGCTGATGCGCGCCGACGGTGCGGTGGTTTCCGCCGAGGAGTTGTTGGAACGCGCCTGGGACGAGCACATCGACCCGTTCACCAACGTGGTACGGGTGACCGTGATGAAGCTGCGCCGCAAACTCGGCGACCCACAGGTGGTCGAAACGGTGCCGGGAGTGGGGTACCACATCCCATGAAAGCGACTCACCATTCGTGCCCGACTCACCCTCGTCCACGGTGGCCTGTTCCTGCTCGCCGGGATCGTGCTGCTGGCGGTCACCTATGTGCTCGTCGAACAGCGTTTGCCCGGTGCGGTCACGCTCAGCGTGAGCGACATGAAGAAGTTCACCAGCGCGATGCCGCAGTCCGACCTCTCCCAGGTGAACGCTGCCGAACTGCGCCGCTTCCTGGAACGGCTACAGACCGACGTCCGGCAGAACACGCTGGACTCCCTGCTGACCCAGGGCGGTATCGCGTTGATGATCGTATCGGCCGCCGCTATCGCCTTCGGCTGGCTCATCGCCGGCCGGGCGTTGCAGCCACTGCACCAGATCACCGAGACGGCTCACCGGATCGCCGGGGCGGACACCGCAGGCCGGGGACTGCACGAGCGGATCGCGCTGGCCGGGCCCCGCGACGAGGTACGGAAGCTGGCCGACACCTTCGACCTGATGCTGGAACGGTTGGACCGGTCGTTCGACGGTCAACGACGCTTCGTCGCCAACGCCTCGCACGAGTTGCGTACGCCGCTGGCGATCAACCGTTCACTCATCGAGTTGGCCATCACCCGGCCGGGCGCTCCGAGTGAGGTCAGGCAGCTCGGCGAGGCGCTGCTGACGGTCAACGAACGCCATGAGCGGCTCATCGACGGTCTGCTTACCCTCGCCGACTCGGAGACCGAACTCGCCGAGCGGGTCGCCATCGATCTTGCCGAGGTGGTCGGGTACGTCATGGATCAGGCAACTGGTGATCTGGCCGTTCGCGCCACCCGAGGCCTGACGGTCGACCGCGACCTGGCTCCCGCAGCCGTCGTGGGCGACCCGATCCTGCTGGAACGGCTCGTCCACAACCTGCTGGAGAATGCCGTCCGACACAACACGCCGGGCACCGGGTGGGTGTCGGCGCGTACCGGGGTGGTCGACGGGCGGGCAACCCTGGTGGTGGCCAACACCGGGCCGGTAGTGCCCGGGTACGACGTGGAGACGATCTTCCTGCCGTTCCGCCGGCTACGCAACGAACGGCTCAGCGACGGCCAGGGGGTCGGCGGGCGCGGCTTCGGCCTGGGCCTGTCGATCGTGCGGGCGGTGGCCAGGGCGCATGGCGGCTCGGTCGAGGCCCGTCCACGTGACGGCGGTGGGCTGACCGTCACCGTATCGCTTCCTGCCGGCTCGTAACCGCCAGTCCAGCGGGTCGACCGACGATCAGCGGGGTCAGCGACAATCAGCGGGGCAGCGAAGGTCGCCGGGTCGCCGGTTCGCCGGTTCGCCGGTTCGACCGACGATCAGCGGAAGAACGCGCGGAGCAGGGCTGCGCACTCGGGCTCCAGGACGCCGCCGTAGACCTCGGGACGGTGGTTGAGCCGCCGGTCGCGTACGACGTCCCAGAGCGAGCCGACCGCCCCGGTCTTCGGTTCCCAGGCCCCGAACACCAGCGTGGAAATTCGCGAGAGCACCAGCGCCCCGGCGCACATCGTGCACGGTTCGAGGGTCACGACCAGCGTGCAGCCGTCCAGTCGCCAGGCCCCCAGGCTCGCCGCAGCTCGACGCAGCGCCAGGATCTCCGCGTGCGCGGTCGGATCTCCGGTGAGTTCGCGCTCGTTGCGCCCTACCGCAAGCTCCGCACCGTCCGGGCCATAGACGACCGCGCCGACCGGCACGTCCGCAGTGGTATCGACCGGGATACCCCTGGCCGTACCGACCGGGGCAACCTCGGCCGGCGGGGCTCCGGCCGAGGTGATCGACACAGCGTCAGCCACGCCGGGTACGCCGCTACCGGTCCCGTCGGCTGCCGCAACTTCCAGCGCGCGACGCATCCACCTCTCGTGGCGTAGACGTCGGCCAACCCACCCGGCATCACTCGGACCAAACCCGGAACCAGCCGCTTCGGTCACGCCTCGCGCAGTTCCTCGACCTCGTCGCCGCAGCCGATGATCTGGCACACCTCGGCTGTCACGTCGGCCGGCATCATGCCCTCGTGGGCGCAGAGCGCCAACAGCCGCTGAGGCGAGATCCCGAAATCGGTCAGCAGGTCGGCATCACCGATCGGGTCTGCGTCCGGGTCGGCCGCCGGCTCCTCGTCCTCCTCGTCGTCGTCATCCGACTCGTCGGAATCATCGGAGTCTTCGGACGACGAACTGGATGAGCCGGACGCCCCGTCGGCATCCAGAACCGAAGGCTGAAGATCACCGACCAGCAGTGCGCCGAGTCGGGACTCGTCGGCAAACGCCGAGTCACAGCTGAAGACGCGCAGGTTCTCGCCCTCGTCCAGGCGCAGGATCGTCAGATAGATGTCGTCGGCCTCGACGAAGAGGAGTGAGACGTCGGCGTCCGGGTCGACGTCACGCATCCGCTCGGCCACGTCGTCCAGGTCGACGGCCCCGCCCAGGTCGAGCTCGGCAGCCGTCCAGCCGTCCGCACCGCGTACCGCGGCCCCAGCGAAGTAGGACACGGTCCCCCCAATTACCCTGCGGCACACCACCGCTGACTTGTTTATTACGCGTGACGGTAACCGGTCGTGTCGGGGACTGGTCGGTCAACTCCCCGAAGGAGCCTGAGGGAATCGAAGAATCGCCGCTGACCAGGTCAAATGCCAAACAGGCATGATTACGCTCTGTGTCGCAGGCATCGCCGGACCGCTGCTGCCCGGAACACCCGGTGTCCGGGCGGCTGCCCGGAAGTTACCCGGCCAGGCGACGCCGGGAGTCGATCAGCTCGCGCAGTCGGTCAGCGCGGTGTCGCAGCGGACGCTCACGCTCCCGTAGCGCCTTGGCTCCGGCCAACTCGGCTAGGAGCTGTAACCGACGGCGGCTGCGTTCGGCGTCGGGCCGCTGCTCTATCCAGGCCATGAACCCGAGGGTGCCGAGTCACGGAGAGTTCGTCAAGCCTCAGGGCGGTACGACATCGGCCCGGCTTGCACCATCCGGTCGTACCGACCGGACGAGAGGGCACCGACAGGGCAAGAGCGGACAAAGTCGCAGGTCACCACAGTGGCCAGTTTCCGCTGGCCGACCAGCCGACCGCGACCGCCACGGTGGCGATGCTCCAGCCTGCCGAGGTGACCATCGCGATCCCCGCAGCAACGCCCCGGTCGCCCCACCGGACCAACGCCAACGAGACGAGCCAGGCCACGACACCGGCGAACAGGGTCCACCGTGCGTAACTGCCGAGGTCGGTGCCGAGCAACCCGAAGAACAGCAGCCAGGCCGCCGTCGCCCCGGCGCCGGACGCCAGGGCACCACCGCGTACGGGATGCGGTTCCCGATATTGCGGACGCTGCGGACCGGCCGGGAACACGGCATACGGAAGTGCGCCCGGCCGGGACGGGAAGAGCCCGGACGGAACGCGTCCCCCGGGCCAGTTCGGCCGGATCTGCATGTCCGGTCGCGGCTGGAACGCCGGCTGCTGCGCCATCGCCCGTCGCTCCTTCACTGGCGGGTACACCCTTCGTCGCAGCGTACCCGCCACCGCATCGGGTGCCCGCCATTCACCGTCCGGCACCCGATACTCGCCGGCTGGCACCCGATCTTCGCCGTCCGGTATCCGATTTTCGCCGGCCGGCACCCGCTATTCGATCAAGTCGAGCACCCTGAGCAGCGGCATCCGGCTGTTCTTCGCCAGCAGGCTTCCTTTGCCGATCTTGACCGGACCGCCGACGAAGACGAAGTCTCCTCGTACGGCCAGCCATTTTGGACAGTTGCGCAGGGAAAGGCCCCCTGATTTCGACTTCCGCGCGCGGACGAGCAGGCCGGACGGATCCAGCTGACCGTGCGTGTTGATCCTGAGCGGAATCGGCACCGGACAGCTACTGTCACCCCATGGCCGCCCGGGACGCGATCGCAGATCTTCGCCGGATCGCCTTTCTGCTGGAACGGGCCAACGAGGCGACGTACCGGGTCCGGGCCTTCCGATCCGCGGCGAAGACACTGGCCGGTCTGTCCGCTGACGAACTCGCCAGCCGCGCGAGGGCCGGCACCCTCACCGAACTCTCCGGCGTCGGCGAGGTCACCGCACGCGCGGTCACCGAGTCGCTGAACGGGGAGGAGCCGGTCTACCTGCGGCGGCTCGAAGCCACCGAGGGCACCGACCTGGATGCCGCCGCCACCGATCTCCGTACGGCGCTGCGCGGCGACTGCCACACCCATTCCGACTGGTCCGACGGGGGTTCCCCGATCGAGGAGATGGCGCTGGCCTCGGTCGAACTGGGCCACGAGTACCTCGTGGTGACCGACCACTCCCCCCGGCTGACGGTGGCCCGGGGCCTGACCGCCGCCCGGCTACGCCGCCAACTCGACCACATCGCCGCCGTCAACGACGCACTCCCCGACGGCTTCCGCATCCTGACCGGCATCGAGGTCGACATCCTCGCCGACGGGTCACTCGACCAGGACGACGAACTCCTGGCCCGGCTGGACGTGGTCGTCGGCTCGGTGCACAGCGGGCTGCGGGACGACAGCGCCCGGATGACCCGGCGGATGCTGACCGCGGTCGCGAACCCGCACCTGGACATCCTCGGCCACTGCACCGGACGGATGGTGTCGGCTCGACCGGTCGGGGTCACCGGACCGGGCGACCGGGGGCACCGCGCCCGTACCCGGCCGCCGAGCGACTTCGACGCCGACGCGGTGTTCGCCGCCTGCGCCGAGTACGATAAGGCGGTCGAGATCAACTCCCGGCCGGAGCGACAGGATCCACCGAAGCGGCTGATCCGGGTGGCGCTGGAGGCCGGTTGCCGGTTCGCGATCAACACCGACGCACACGCACCCGGGCAGCTCGACTGGCAACGTTTCGGCTGCCAACGGGCAGCGTTGTGCGGGGTGGAACCCGACCGGGTGGTCAACACGTGGTCGGCCGACCAACTACTGGACTGGACCGACGGCCACACCCGGTAGGCGCGCCTACGCCGTACCCCGCTCTGCCTCGCCGCCGCCGACGACGACGACCGTTCCCCGGCTCGCCGTGGCGGCGGGGACCGGTTCCTCGGGCGTCGGGCGGCGCGGCTGCGCAGCCCGGGCGAAGAGTCCCTGGGAGATCGCCACCCCGGTGAGCACGATCAGCGCGCCGACCGGCTGGTACCAGGCGATGTGCTCGTCGAGCAGCACGATCCCGATCACCACCGCGACCACCGGCATCACGTAGGTCACCGTCGACGCGGTGCTGGCACCGACAATCCGGATGTTGCGCATGTTGAGGACGTAGGCCAGTCCGGTGCCGAGCACCCCGAGGGTCAGGACGCAGCCGACGACCTTGGGCGACAGGCTGGTCGGCGCGGGTGGGGCCCCGGCGACCAGCGGCGCGACGATCGCCAACTGCGCGGTTGCCATCAGCAACTGGCCCGCCGACAGGGCGAGGCCGGACTCGGGCCGGTCCGCGACGAACCGTTTCAGGTACGGGATGACCAGGCCGTAGCACGCCGCCGCCGCGAAACAGAAGAGTTGTCCGGTGAACTGGGCACCGCCCACGCCCTGCCACACGCCGAGCACGACCAGCACCCCGGCGAAGCCGAGGGTCATGCCGACGGCACGGCGTACGTTCATCCGCTCGGTACGGAAGACCAGCACCGCCAGCGGCAGTACGACCAGGGGCGTGGTCGCGTTCCAGATCCCGGCCAGTACGGACGACACCCGCTGCTCGCCGTAGCCGAAGAGGGTGTACGGGACGGCGATGCCGATGGCCGCCGCCACGGCGAGATGCAGCCACAGCTTCGGGTCGCGGGGCAGCCGGTCCCGCAGCACGGCCAGCACCAGGAGCAGGGTGAGTGATCCGGTGGCCACCCGGGCAAGGGTGACGTAGAGCGGATGGAGTTCCTGGACGCCGACCTTGATGAACAGGAAGCTGGATCCCCAGATCAGGGCGAGGATCAGGAAACCGGGTAACCAGCTGCGTAGGCTGGCCTTGTCATGGGTGCTACCGGTAGTCACCCCTGACACTCTGCCGTAGCGGCAGGCTCGGAGTCGCGCGGTTATCGGCCGCCGCGTTCTAAGTGGTACATCACACAACGCCAACATGGTCGAATACCGACCTGCCGCAACCCGCTGCGGTGCAGCGCGAACCGTCCATCACGTAGGGTCGTGGGGTGGGACAAATCGATGACCTCGCGAACCACTACGTCGCCGACTGGGCGCCGCTCAATCCGACCGGCGCCACCTATGCCGGCATCAGTGGCTACGACGACCAACTCGGTGACCTGTCGCCGGCCGGTTACGCGGCACAGGCCGAGCTGACCCGGCGTACCCTCGCCAAGCTTGACGTCACCGAGCCGGAGACCGAAGCCGAGCGGACCGCCAAGGAGGCGATGCAGGAACGGCTGGGGCTGGAACTCGCCCGGTACGACAGTGGTGAGACGACCAGCGAGATCAACGTGATCGCCAGCGGTCTGCACGACATCCGCCAGGTCTTCGACCTGATGCCGACCGAGGGTGAGGAGGCGGTCAGCAACATCTCCGCCCGGCTCAACCAGTTCGCCGGTGCTCTCGACAGCCTGCGCACGACCCTGCGGACCGCCGCTCAGCAGGGACACGCGAGTGCCCGGACGCAGATGGTCGAAGTCGCCAAGCAGTGTGACATCTGGACCGACCCGAACGGCGACAACTTCTTCCATGGCCTGGTCGACCGGTTGGAGGCAACGGGCTCGCTGGCCGCCGACCTGCGCCGTGGTGCCGCTGCCGCCACCGCGGCAACAGCGCAGTTCGGCCAGTTCCTGCGTGAGGAACTCGCCCCGCTCGGCCGGGAGAAGCAGGCCGCCGGGCGCGAACGCTACCAACTCGCCTCGCAGTACTTCCTCGGCGCGAAGATCGACCTGGACGAGACGTACGCCTGGGGGTTCGAGGAGCTGGCCCGACTGGAGAGTGAGATGCGCGCGGTGGCCGCGCGGATCGTCGCCCCCGGGGCCAGCATCGACGAAGCCGTCGCCGCACTGGACGCCGATCCGGCCCGCAACATCCAGGGCAAGGAGGCGTTCCGCGACTGGATGCAGATGCTGGCGGACAAGGCGATCAGCGAGCTGCACGGCACCCACTTCGACATCCCGGAGCAGGTACGCCGCATCGAGTGCTGCCTCGCGCCGACCAGCGACGGGGCCATCTACTACACCGGACCGAGCGAGGACTTCTCCCGGCCGGGCCGGATGTGGTGGGCGGTGCCGCAGGGCATCACCGAGTTCTCCACCTGGCGCGAGGTCACCACGGTCTACCACGAGGGGGTGCCCGGGCATCACCTACAGGTGGCCCAGACGGCGGTCCGGGCGGACCTGCTCAACCGCTGGCAGCGGCTGCTCTGCTGGTGCTCCGGGCACGGCGAGGGCTGGGCGCTCTACTCCGAGCGGCTGATGGAGGAACTGGGCTACCTGGAGGACCCGGGCGACCGGCTCGGCATGCTCGACGCACAGGCGATGCGGGCTGCCCGGGTCATCGTCGACATCGGCATGCACCTGGAGCTGGAGATCCCGAAGGACAACCCGTTCGGTTTCCACCCCGGCGAGCGTTGGACGCCGGAGCTCGGCTGGGAGTTCATGCGGGCGCACTGCCGGGTGCCGGACGAGAACCTGCGCTTCGAGCTGAACCGCTACCTGGGCTGGCCGGGTCAGGCTCCCGCCTACAAGGTGGGCGAGCGGATCTGGCTACAGGCCCGCGAGGACGCCAAGGCTCGCAAGGGGGCCAGCTTCGACCTGAAGGAGTTCCACCGTCAGGCGCTCAACCTCGGCTCGCTGGGACTCGACCCGCTGCGGGCCGCCCTGGCCCGGCTCTGACCGGCGTCCCGGACAAACCCGGGGTGGTCCCGGCCAGCATCGTCTGGCCGGGAACCACCCCGGTTCCGTTTCCGGTGCCACTGTTTACGTTCCCGGTGCCACCAATCCCGTTTCCGGTGTCATCGGTCTCGTTTCCGGTGTCATCGGTCTCGTTCCCGGTGTCACTCAGCGAGTTTCATCCGGATGCACCGCTCAGTGGGCGGTGTTCAAGCTGTCGCTCATTTGGCCGGACCTTCGGCCCCAGCTGCACCACGCCGTTGATCCGGGACGGTCTTCTCGGTGGGCGAAGCTGGCAGGTCCACCAGGGTCGTAGCGTCGCTGGACGCCGAGCCGGTACCGGATTCCGCCGCGTCCACCTTGCCGCTGGCATGCCGTGGGCTCGTCCCGCCTCCCCCGTTGCGGATGACGAAGAGCAGCCCGACGACCAGGGCCACTATGCCGAGGACACCGAGACCGAGCGGCCCGTACAGGCCCACCAGCTGAAGCTGGGTCCGGGTCTCCTTCGCCTTCTTGACACTGTTGGTAATGGTGTCGTCGGTGTAGACGAAGTCCGCATCGAGTAGAACGGTCGTCGGTCCCACGTCGGGAACGAATTCCTTGTGCTGCTGCTCCCGCACCTTCACGTAGTTTCCGCTGACCGGTTCGACCCAGACCGTCCGGGTGTTGCGGTAGGTGACCTTACCGGTGGTGGCCCCCTTGGCAAACGCGTTCACCAGTACGCTGATTCGATCCGGACCGAGGTTGAGTGCTTCCTCCGGTATCACCTGCTCGAAACGGTACGCTTCGACACCCTTGATTTTCTCGGTGCCTTTGTACCGAATTGGCAGCGCCCGTCGGAGATCGCGATCGAAGTACTTGTAGTCCTTCTTCTCGGTTCGGAACGGGAACTTGTAGGTCTGCCCCTCGTAGGTGACCTTCGAGGGAACATCCGATTCCTGGAGCCACTGGCCGTCCCAGTTGGCGGCGGCTGCCGAGACCCGGTCCAGGGCGAGTTCGGTGCTGTACTGACTGATCACCGGCGTCGAGGCCTCGTTGGTCCACTGGACCGTGCCATAGACGTCCCAAACTACCGCCTCGCCCTGCAGGTTCTTCGGCAGTTTGTCGGCGGTCAATCTCACATTGGGCACGACCTCCGTGGTCGAGCGCAGGTCACCACGCCGGATCTCCGAGTTCTCCTTGATCTGCAGGAAGGTTGCATCCTTGGCTTCGGCCACCGATGCCTTCAGGCAGCCCTCCCGGTTCTTCGGCTGATTTCCTCCAGGCTCACAGGCCGTCAGATCGTACGGCAGTTTGGTGACGGCTGGCGCGACGAAGAAGGCCAGCCCAACAGCTGCGGCCAGGAACAAAACGCCGATACCGAACAACAGAACACCCAGGCGAGACTTCACTGATCCTCCCAACAATGCAGTTGGCCGGTATCGAGAGGGCGGCCCGATGCCTACCATTGGCGGCAGGTTACTACCGAGTCACATCGACCGCGACCCCCTGGACGGCTGATGACAGATTTGATGTCCACGCCCGACGGTCCACAGCGCCTGCCCGCCCTCGACGTACTCCGGGTGGTCGGGGCGCTGGCGGTCGTGGGCCACCACGTCGGGTTCGCCACCGGTGCCACCATGAACGCCACCTGGGGCGGCTGGCTGGCCCGACTCGACGTCGGTGTCGCCCTCTTCTTTGTCCTGTCCGGGTTCCTCCTGTTCCGCCCCTATGCACACGCCATCGCCACCGGCACCCGCCGGATCGGCGTCCGCAGCTATCTCTGGCGCCGAGCACTCCGCATCCTGCCGGCGTACTGGCTGACGGTGGTCGTCTGCCTAACGGTGCTCCCGCAGAACAGGTCGGCTTCCGCCCTCGACTGGCTCCGGCACCTCACCCTCACCCAGATCTACCAACCCGCAAAGCTGCGCCTCGGGCTGAGCCAGACCTGGAGCCTCGCCACCGAGGTGGCCTTCTACGTGTTGCTGCCGCTGCTGGCGTTCCTGGCGCTCGGCCGCCGCTGGCGGCCCCGCCGGGCTGCCGCCATCGTCGCCACCGGCCTGCTCGTCACCGCCGGCTGGCTCACCGCGATGGCACTCGGTCAACTCGACATGGGCCTGCACACGATGTGGCTGCCCGCCTACGGCGGCTGGTTCGCCGGCGGCATGGTCCTGGCGGTGGCCCACGTCGCCATCCGGACCAACAGCGCGCCACCCCGTTGGCGGATCCTCGACGAGTTGGGGGCCGCGCCACTAACCTGCTGGGCGATTGCCGTCGGGCTCCTCGCGACCGCCACCACACCGGTCGCCGGCCCCCGTGACCTCGCCGAGCCCACCGCCGGGGAGTTCGCCGTCAAACTCGTGCTCTACCTGGTCATCGCGCTGATGGTGCTGCTGCCACTCGCCTTCGGCCCACCCACGCCGGCCAAGTCCGTCTCATCCACCGGGGTCGCCCGCTGGCTCGGCACCATGTCCTACGGATTGTTCCTCTGGCACCCTCTGGTGCTGGAGTCCATCTACGCCCTCGGCGGGCGGCAGCCGTTCACCGGTGACCTGACCACCACGTTTCTGGCCACCGCCGCCGGTGGGCTGACCCTCGGCACCATCAGCTACTACGCGGTCGAGCGTCCCTTTCAACGGTTGGCCCGGAGTCGATCAAGTCGAAGGCCGGGTACGAAGGTCGAGAACCAGAGCGCGGTGGCGGTACCCAGCGCGGCCAACTGAGCCACTGTCGACGGGTAGCCGTCGAGGCTGTCCAGAGCTGCCCACCCGGCCAGTCCGAAACAGGCCACCGGAAGCCACAGCGATGCTGGTCGAGCGAGTCGGTCGAGCCGATGACGCTCGACCAGCATCGGCGGCAGGAGTTGGTAGCCGAGGAGCACGACCGCCCCGAGCAGCGCCAGGCCGACCGCTGCGGTGCCGCCCACCGACAGCAGTGCCACCCCGCCGACCGCTGCGGGCAGCACCAGGCCTCGCCGACGTCGGGATCCTCCCCGTACCGGTGGTGGGGGCGCCTTACCACCATGACGGGACGGCAGCACCGCCAACAGCACGACCACCGCCAGCACTCCGGCGCCCCCGGTCAACGCCGTCCGGTACGCACCGTCGGGCGTGAAGCGGAGCACCACCTCACCGGTAACGCCGGCCGGCACGATCCAGCCCTGTTGCCAGCCGTCCAGTGTGATCGGCGTAAGGGTGATCCCACCCGCTGTCGCCTGCCAACCCCTGTTGGCGTTCTCCCGTAGGGCCAGCACCCGGTCCACCGGGTGGTACGGCAGGTCCAGCCGGCGAACGGTGGCCGACCAGTCGTCGACGCGTACGAGGCTGCGGGCGGAGAGGGGCCTGGTCGGTCCGCCCCCGGTTCCCGGGCCGGCCGTCGCGTCCGGGGTCAGCCCGACCTCGGTCGGCACGGCCAGCCGACTGGCTGTCACCACCAGGCGGAATTCGTCCGCCGGCAGCAGGACCGGATCGTTCCGGTCGGCACCGCAGGGCACCGCCTCGACATCCCGCAGTTCCAGCAGATCCTGTCGGCTGGCCACCAGTGACGTGCTGCGCCGTACCCCGGCGACGTCGATGGTCGGTCCACTACCGCAGGGCAGCGTGACCACCTTCGCGGGATCGGCCCGGATGACCGGGGCCTCGGGCAGGGCGGTCAGTTCGCCGACCGCGACGGGCAACGTCGACGACCGGTTGTCGTACGGGTCGTGCGACCGGGCCGGCTCCCGGTCGGCGATCAGCACCGTGAGGTCGTCGGTCCGTAGTGGCTTCTCGAACATCAACGTGCCGTCGGGACTCAGCACCCCACCACGTACGCCGCTGTCGCCGATGACCTCGACCCGCCAGGGACGGGCCGCCGCCACCCGGTGGTCGAGGGTGAGCCGGACTCCGGTCACCTCCCGTGGCGACGGCCAGGTCAACCGGAGCCATGGGCGCTGGTCGTCGTCTGCGGCGTACCAGGAGGTGGCCGGGTCACCATCGACGACGGCACCGGGCCGGGCGGCCGGGTCGGGCACATCCGCACTGGAAGCGGTCACGGCCGGCGCTCTCGTCAAGGTCACGGCCAGCCTCCCACCCGCGTCGAGCAGCGCGTTCAGTGCCGGGCCGGGACGCGGTCGCGCCCACACCCGGGGCAGGTACGCGCTGGCGGCACCCAGCCGTACGGTGCGGTCGATCCGGTCGCCGTCCTCGGAGGCCCGGCTCAGGTGGTCGGCGCAGATGGGTCGGCCCTCGTGGAAGAAGCAGGAGGCAACGCTGGGAGCGGCGGCGAACACCATGGACGCGGGTTCGCTGGCGACCGGCGCAGCCGGCATCGTCAGGGTGCGTTCGGCCCTGACGCCCGGGATCTCCAGTTCCCTGATACCGACGCCACCGTGCCCGATCCGCATGTCGAGCACGCTGTCGATCGTCACGGTGAGCCAACGTACGGCGTGACCACCGGGAAGGGAGACGACCACGGTGTCGCCGGACACCGCTGCGGTGACACCTTCCCGGCCGGTGCTCACGGTGACCCTGGTGGGTGCCGAGTCCGCGCCGAGGTCGAAGGTCAGCCGGACGGCGGAGACCACCTGTGGCGTCTCCAGTTCCACCTCGAACCACTGGTCGGTGGCGACCGTGCCCGGCGCGGACCGCCATGACGTTTCGGGATCGCCGTCGAGTGCGGCATAGGGCTGGTGGGCCGGACGTCCCCCGCTCAACGGCAGTGCCTCGGCGAACGAACTCGACGCGGTCACCGACCGGATGCCGTGATAGTCGACCACCGTGGTCTGGTCCGCACCCCAGTCGGGTAGGTAGTCGTGGGCCGGGGCGGCCAACCGCCACGGCTCGGTGGCGGTGAGGGTGGCCGAGCGGTTGTCCTGCGACCGGCCGAACGACACCTCGCGTCGGCGCAACCCGTCGGTGACCGCCACCGGGCCGGCGACCAGCCTGTCCGGCCGGTCGCCGGCAAGCACGGTGGGTGCGGCCGTGAGCTGCCCGGTGGCCGCCATGTTGAGCAGGGACTCGGGGCCACCGACCACGGTCGTGACGGCATCCGCGTCGTACGCCACCACCGGATCGACCGATCGGTTCACCTCGTACACCTGGAGGGTGCGTACCGGCACGTCGAGACCTCGATCGACGAAATTCCCGGGTAGGTGGCCGCCGCCGACGGTGGGACCGAAGCCGGTCACCGGCCGGATGCCCGGCGATCGGGCGAGTGCCTGCTGGACCCGTACCGGCTGGGCCGCCCCGGACCGTCCGTAGTCGAGGTCGGAACGGACCAGCAGGTACCTGATGCCGGAGCGGGCCAGCAGGTCGGCCAACCCTCTGGAGCCGTTGCCGTCGGCCAGCGTCGATTCGATGACGTCGAGCAGCCGGATCGTCATCGGCGGGGTCAGGGGGATGGAACTGCGTACGCCCCACCGGCTCTCCAGCAGCGGTTGGGTGATCTCGTCGCTGGGGCTTCCCCAGAGGTAGCGCGGAAACCTGGCTGCGGGTACGACCAGCACGTGCTCCTGGTCGAGGTGCTGGTCGAGCCAGGTTGCCGCAGCCCGCCAGTAGTCCGGGACGTTGAAGTAGCTGCCCGGTGTGGTCAGCCCGCCGGTGAGCGCGGGACTGGCGATCGCGAGGACGGCGGCAATTGCCGACATGGTGACGGCGATGGAGCGCCGCCGGGCCGGTGGTGCCGGCTGCGGCACCGCGCCCGGGTCAGCTGCGGTACGGCGGGCACCGGCGACGCTGGCGGCGCGGCCGAGGACCCCGATCAGATGCGCCAGCCCCAGGATGAGTGGAAGCCGCAGTACGACGTCGAACTTGTGCACGTTCCGCAGTGGTGCGCCGGCACCGTCCAGGAAGTCCTGTTGAAGTTCGGCGAGGAAGCCGCTGACCGGACCGACGTGGCCGAAGCCCACCAGCGCGATGCCGACCAGCAGGCCAGTGATCAGAAACCGCCGGTGTGGCATCCCGGGCCGGGACAGGCCGACCAGGCCCAGGGCCGCGACCGCCAGGGTGGCGACGACGAGAAGTGTCCCGGTCGCCAACTGCCATCCGGCCGGCCAGGCCGGACCGTGCGCACCGGTCAGGTACGCATGCCAGTGTGAGGCGCCGCGAAGGATGGTGACCAGGTCGGTCGGTGCGGTCGTCACCTCCGCCGTTTCGATGTACTCCAGGAACGGTGGGCTGTAACGGCCGAGGAGCAGCAGCGGCGCCACCCACCAGACGGTGGCTGCGGCCACCGCCAGGCACCAGGCGAGCAGCGCCCTGGCCCGTAGTCCCGCCGGTCGCAGCCCGAGCAGCCACAGCCCGGCCAATGGCACGACGGCGAGCACGGCTGTGGCGTTCACCCCGCCGGCGCAGGCGACGACGAGGGCCGACCGGGTCACCGCCCGGCGCAGTGGCTCGCCCTTGGCCAGCCCGATCAGTGGCACCAGCACCCATGGCGCGATCGCACTCGGCCAGGCCTCGACCGACACCGGACCGAGTTCGGTGAGGATCCGCGGGGAGAGGGCGAAGGCGGCACCGGCAACCAGCCGCGCCACCGGTGTGCCGATGTTGAGCCGATCGGCCAACCGGACCACGCCGGTGAAGGCCACCGACATCAGTAGCGCCCACCAGAGACGTTGGACCACCCAGCCGGGTATCCCGAGCCAACTGCCGACGAGGAAGAACGGCCCCATCGGCCACAGGTAGCCGTACGCCTGGTTCTGGAGTTGTCCGAACGTTCCGGCCGGGTCCCAGATGTGCAGCGCCCGGGCCAGCCAGCCGGCCGGGTTCACGACCAGGTCGACCTTGGTGTCGAGGGCGACCATTCCCGGGTCCTGGAGAAAGGCCAGGGCAGTGAGGAGGACGCAGACGGCCGCGACGCGCAACCGCATGACCGGCTTCGATGCGGCCACGGAACCCGCCGGCGGTTGCGATGTAGCGCGTTCCTGCCGCATCTCGTCTCCGTTCTGCCATTGCGATGTCACTCGGCGACCCCATAGTGTGACGCAGATCGCGAAGACTACTCGCGAGTAGGAGTAGACGTGGACTATCGCGCTGCCCAATCCAGACACGTACTTTTTCTCAACTGGCGGGACACACGGAACCCCG
Organism: Micromonospora sonneratiae; assembly: GCF_042679305.1. NCBI lineage: Bacteria > Bacillati > Actinomycetota > Actinomycetes > Micromonosporales > Micromonosporaceae > Micromonospora > Micromonospora sonneratiae. Next base: position 33,595 of record NZ_JBHTMP010000028.1, read on the forward strand.
AGGGTGGAGGCTCAGAGGTCTACGTGGAGCGAGTGGCCGGCGAACTGGTTCGCCGGGGCCATCTCGTGACCCTCCTCTGCGCCGCCCATGTGGCGGGTCCCGCCAACGAGGTCACCGGTGACGGCGTACGGATCCTCCGTCGGGGCGGGCGGCACACCGTGTACCTCCGCGCCGCCCTGACGTACCTCGCGGGCTTCTTCGGATTCGGCCAGCTCGCCCGCCGTCGGCTCGGCCGCCCCGACGTGATCGTCGATGTCTGCAACGGGTTGCCCTTCCTCTCCCGCCTGTATGCCCGTCGTCCCGTCATCGCCCTGGTGCATCACATCCATCGCGAGCAGTGGCCGATCGTGCTCGGCCCGTATGCCGCCCGGTTCGGTTGGTGGGTCGAGTCGAAGCTCGCCATCCGGCTCTACCGGAGCTGCCAGTACGTGACCGTTTCAGCGGCAACCCGGGACGAGCTGGTGGAACTGGGCGTAGCAGCCAATCGGATCAGCATTGTCCACAACGGCACTTCCCGACCTACCGAGCCACCGGCAACCAGGACACCGCAGCCATCGTTGGTGATGCTGGGCCGCCTGGTTCCACACAAGCGGGTGGATGTGGCGATCCGGACCGTCGCCGCACTGGCCGACACCTTCCCCGGGCTGACGCTGGTCGTCGCAGGACAGGGCTGGTGGGAGCCACATCTGCGAACGCTTGCCGCAGAGTTGGCCATCACCGACCGAGTGCGGTTTGCCGGCTTCGTCACCGAGCAGCAAAAACAGACACTGCTCAGCGAGTCCTGGGTGGCGCTGACCCCCTCGTTGAAGGAGGGCTGGGGACTGACGATCGTGGAGGCCGGGGCGGCTGGTACGCCGACAGTGGCTTTCCACGGCGCGGGCGGGGTCGCCGAAGCCCTGAGCGACGGCGTCACCGGCCTGCTGGCCGTAACCGAGGACGACTTCACCGACAAGGTACGGACACTCCTGGCAGATCCGGCCCGCCGGGAGGAAATGGGCGAGGCCGCCCGCGTCTACACCGCCAGATTCACCTGGCCCGTCGCCGGCGAGCAGTTTGCAGCCCTGGTGGAGAGGGCTGCTACTGCTCCCGCGCCAACGGTGTTGAAGCCCTACCTGTTGCCGTAGGTCTGTGGGTACTGCTGGGTACCGGTGTCGGTGGAACCACCCGTCTCAGCCGAGGCCGGGCTCACCTTCTTGACCGCATCCTGCGGGCTGACGGTCAGGGTTTCGGCCAGGGCAGCCGAACCGATCAGGCCGATGGCGGCCGCGACCACTCCGGCGAGGAGCAGCGGAATAGCTTTGCGCATCTCATGTCCTCCTCAACTGACGCGTGGCGGCACGTTACCACGCAGTAGCGGTTCGACGAAGGCCGACGACAGCGAGGACCGTCACTGTCAACGCCAGCATTCCGGCGACGACGACCAGGGAACTCCGCAGCGGAGGCGGCGGTGACGACCGCGCGGCCGAAGGGTTCTCGTAGAGGGTCAGATGCTCACCGGACCGGACCAGTCGTAGCCCGTCGAGCACGGCGGAACCGGGCTCGGGTCCGACCCGGTGCTGGACGACGACCCACCGGGCACCGGTCAGCGATACCGGTGCTCCTCGGGCGATCAGATCACGGACCGCGGCAGCCTGACGATTCTCACCGGCCACCACGAGACTGCCGACGACCAGAGTGTCGTCGATGACCACTTCGGCGTCCACGAACCGGGGCAGCGGATCGAGGACCGTCCGGCCGGCATTCCAGTCGTATCTCCGGTAGGCGCTCATCGGCAGGGACAGCACCGGGCCGGGCCGCTCGTTGATTTCCCGGGCCACCGCATGCCAGTCGGCCGGGTAGCGAACCGGGGAGATCCGGCCGGCACCGCCGAAGGCAAGATCCGGCATGACGATCACGGGCAGCAGCAGGGCGGTGACGAGCACGGCAGGCGCGGCAGCGCGGTACCGCCGGCGGGCAAGAGCGTCAGCCAGCCGTTCCGCCCCGAGCGCGGCACAGACGACCAGCAGCAACGTGTACGGAAGCAGAAACTTCGTACCGTCCCGGAACAGGCCCCCACCGGGCACGTTGGCCACTGTCCACTCCAACAGGTGGGCCGCGCCGGGGACCACCCCGAGTGCCGAGACGGCGAATCCACCACCGGCCAGCACCAGCAGCCGGGTGGCCGTACCGGATGACCAGCGCCGACGCAGGACGGTAAAGCCGATCACCGCCAGCGTCAGCAGAATCCCGGTCGCCAACGGCGCGAAGGCCGACGCCCGGCTCGGCAACGTGGTCTCGGCGTTCCAGATACCACCGGTCGCCAGGAGCGCGCCTGTCGAACCGCTCCAGTTCTGTGCCCGCGCGGCAAAGGCCGCCACCCCGGTCAGGTCGCTGCGACCGTCAGCGGTCGTCACCAGGGCCGCAGCCAACCAGGGGCCGTTGAGCACGGCAACACCGGCGATGGCCAGCCACCCCGTCCGGTTGAACTTTCGACCCGCCACCAGGACGACGGTGCTGGCCAGCACAAGAAGGCCACCGGTGGGTGTGATCGCAGCGGGCGCGGCGGCAACCAGGAGCCGGGGCAGCGCACCTGGGCGCTGCTGCCGTACCCCGATCGACGCCGCAACCAGCCAGGGCAGACCGGCGTACGCCAGGAGCAGTCCCCAGTGTCCGATCAGCAGTCGCTCGGCCAGGTACGGCGTCCAGGCGTAGCCCAGTCCCGCGACCAGCCGAGCCGTCCGGTGCTCGGCCGGAACCAGCCGACCGGCACCGACCACGGCCAGGAAGATGGCAGCCGCGAGCACCATCCGCTGAAACAGCCATCCCGGTATCAGTTGGGTGGCAACCGAGACGACCGCGTCCAACGGCACGGCGCGGGGCAACGAGTCCGTCGGAACGATCAGATCCCATCGAAGCGGCTGGCGCGGCACGAACACCATGTCGTATCCGAGCGCATAGCCCGGGGCGGCCAGTGGAGCGAGAATCACCAGCGTCGCCAACGTCGCAGTCACGTAGAGCGACCGGCGGTCCCGCATCACCGGCCTCCTCACTACGCTGATCGAAGCGGTACGAACAGTGGCGACACTCTACGTGCCCGCCCGCGTCCCCCGAGCCGGCAACCGACATGGAGCGGCATGACACAGCACACCCGGAGCAGCCCCGGGAACCGCACCAGCACCGGTCGGCTGGGCATCGCCGGTGCAGCGGTCACGGTCGCGGCGATGCTGACCAACGGTCTGGCATACCTGGTGCCGATGCTCGGTGCCCGGCACCTCACCGCCGCCGATCTGAGCGCACTGGCCACGGTGCTGGCGCTTACCGGCATCGCCGGGGTACCCGGCCTGGGACTCCAGATCGCCATCGCGGTACGCCGGGCCCGGCACGGCCACGTTCCGGCGGCCCGGGTCGCGGTGACGACCGCTGCGCTCACCGGCGGCGTCCTGGTCGTGCTGTCCCCGCTGCTGATGGCGTTCCTGCAACTGACCGTCGAACTGGCGGCACTGTTGACGGCGATGACCGTGGCGGTCGTACTTTCCGGCCGATGGCTCGGTGAGCTCCAGGGCGACCAGCGTTTCCTGCGGCTGGCGGCCGGCATGGCGGTCCTCGCCGTCGGCCGGTACGGCGGCGTCATCGTCGGCCTGCTCCTGGGGGCCGGGCTGCTCCGGTCGCTGCTGGCCGGTGTCGTGGTCGGCTGTCTCTTCCTACCCGTCCTCGCCTGGCTGGCCGCGCCGACGCCAGCCGCCGCCGAGCGAACGCCGTCCGCCACCGAGCCGACAGCGGCTGCCCCGATCGATGCTGCTGGCCCGGTGACCAGCCCCGGTCCGGCGCTACGGGCCCGGGAGGTACTCACCGCCAGCAGCGCGACCCTGGCCATGCTGACCGTGTCGTACGCCGACCTGATCCTGGCCCGCCAGTTACTGCCGGTCGCCGGGTCCGGGGCGTACGCCGTAGGGACGGTTCTCACCAAGGGCGCGCTCTGGGCGCCGCAGGTGGTCACCGTACTCGCCCTGCCCAGACTGGCGAACGGAGACCGGCGGACCCGGTCCGTGGCGCTGGCGGTCACCGCCGCCTGTGGCGTCGTACTCGTTGTCGCATCGGCACTGGCCGGAGGGTTCGCGTTCCAGCTCGCCGGCGGTGCCGACTACGTCCACCTGGGCGGTTACGCCCCGTTCTTCGCCGCGACCGGCGCCCTCTACGCACTCGTGTTCGTGCTGGTCAACGCCCGTGTCGCGGCCGGAGCGCGACGGCCCGCCGGTCCACTGTGGTTGGCCACGGGCGGGCTGGTCATCATCGCGACGCTGGTAGCGCCGCATACCTTCGCCGGCATCCTGGGCAGTTCGCTGGCGATGGCGGCGGTGACCGTCGTGCTGCTCGCCTGGCTGACCCGACGATCATCCGACTCCCAGGCCCAGATGTCCCACTGACAGCTCTTTGCCGAGATCAGTACGTCTGAATCTCTCTCCTCGCCATCTCGGATGGTGTGGTCGTCGCGGGCTCGTCGAGGCGCAGGATCGTCTCCTCGATCTCCGTCTTCCGGCCGTTGGCGAACGAGATCTCGGTGCCGATGACGGCGAACCCTGCTCTTCGCAGCACCTTGAGCGATCCCACATTGTCGCTGGCGGCCCGAGCGAACAGAGGCCGGACGGAAATCGTCTCGAGGAGCAGGGCGAGCGCTCGGCTGGCGATGCCCTGCCCCCAGGAGGCCCTGTCGATCCAGTACGTGACCTCGGTGTCGCCCTCAATGACGAAGCTGGCGATGCTGCCGACGAGGCGTCCATCAGCCGTGATCGCACGATTGGTGACCCCAGGCGACATCCTGACCTTCGCCATGTGGGCATCGAACGCGGTGCGGTCGTCAGGATCGTCGGCCGTGAAGGCGGCCATCCGTACCGACTCGGGATCGCGTCGCTGCTCGAACAACGCATCGAGGTCGGAGTCGTTGATCGGCCGAAGCGCCACCTCAATCACAGGTACCTCCTAGACGAGTACTTCCGAAATCTGGCCGGTTCCCGGCGGTCAGGGGGAGGCCGCCGTAGAGGCTGTCGAGTTGCCTCGTCCACGCTCCCGCCTTTCACCCCGGTCTACCCCGGCACCTGGCGGGCGCTCTCGCGGATGGACATCGCCCTGGACAAGGAACCTCCCGAGACGACGCACGCCGATGCCAGCAGCCTGCCCTGAGTTCGATCCCGTAGCGGTCGGCCGCCTCGCGCGAATCCTGACCGCCGATGTCGCAACGGCTTGCCCCGCCTGTGCGCCCAACTCGACAGCCAGCAGACCTCCTCGCCCCCGGCATCGGCGGCGGAAACAACAACAGTTACGCGACACCCGACGAGTAGTCACGAAACCCGGCCAGTGGCCGTCGACGGCCAGGTCCAGCACAACGAGGCTCGCGCGATCGCACTGAGGCTGCGTTGACGGTCCGACGGGTGATACCTCATGTCGCGATGCGCCCGCTGTGGCTGTGTCGGAATTGCGGTGCCGCGTGGCCCTGGCAGCCAGCGCGATTGGCTCTGCTGGTCGAGTACCGCCACAACCGCACGGCCCTACTGATCTACCTGGGCGTCCTCATGGCCGAGGCCGCCGAACAGCTTGGCCAGCTAAACGAACATGCCGTACCGGACAATTTGCACGAACGCTTTCTGGCCTGGGCCCGCGTACGGACCTGATCGTTACTGAGCTGACGGCGTCGCGAGCCAGCCGGCTCAGTCCTCCTCGGCCAGCCAGGTCCGGAGCAGGTAGTGATCGATGGAGTCCGGCCGACCGAGCCGGTGGCCGGCAGCCGTCCGTTCCCGTAGCTCACTCCTGGTAAACCAGCGCGCCTCCACCAGTTCGTCCTCGTCGACGCAAATCCCCTCGTCGGCGGCAACGGCCCGGAACCCGACCATCAGGCCCGCCGGAAAGGGCCAGGCCTGCGAATTCTGGTACGTCACGGTCGTCAGTCGTACGCCCGCCTCTTCGGCGACCTCACGGCGTACCGCGTCTTCCAGACTCTCCCCGATCTCCAGAAACCCGGCCAGGGTCGAGTACGCCCCTTCGGGTGCCCCCCGGTGTCGGGCCAGCAGGCAGCGGTTCGGGGTGCCGGGAGCCTCGACGAGGACGATGACGGCCGGCTCGATACGTGGGAAGAGCAGCCGGGCGCACTCCGTACTCGAACAGGCACGTAGATGCCCGCCGTTACGACTCTCGGTCGGGGCACCGCAGCTGCCGCAGAAACGCTGGTGTCTGTGCCAGTAGAGAAGACCCCGGGCGTGTGCCTGGACGGCCGCCTCGGTCGGGGTGAGCGTCCCGACCAGGGCGCGTACGTCCCGGACCCCGTCGGCACCGGCCAGTTCCACCGCCCGGTCCATGGTCAGGGTCGACAGGTCGGCGGCGAACACGTCATCGCCCCCGTCCGAGCCCAGGTACACCAGTTCGTCGGCTGCGCCGATCACCTCGATTGCCTCGGTGCCCGGCAACCGGAGCGGGGTCGACGGCTCTCCTGACACCAGGCACTGGTCCCGCCACAGCAGGATCACCCGAGCGGTCGGACCAGCCAGGGTCGACGAGATCCAGTCCGGGTCCGTACGCAATCCACTGGACCGGTCGAGCCAGCCACCCCCGTACGTCAGCATCTGCTCCGCTAGCGACACGCGTCCCACGATTCCATGTTCCGGGGCTGGTACGGAGGCGGGGTGGGTCACGATGGTTGCCGTCGCCCCGAACTTCGGATTCACCATCGGCTGTCGAGCGTTCACGAACGCCTTGAGGATCACCACCCCGCCACGGAGAAGCGGCAATATCCCGAACGCATCAGCAGAATCCCGATGACGACGTGGGCCCCACCTTTCTTCTTCACCGCTGGTGGCGGCATCGGACGCGGATTGACTACCCATGGTGACTGACTCCCTGGGGTTACCCGGCGGGATACGGAGTTGCCTGCTGACCGGACAACGGGTGTCCTCTGTGTAGTTGAACCTGGGTCCGCCCTCGGTCCCGGAAGAGCCCCCGCAGTTATGAGCAGCGGAAATATGCCGCTGGCAGAAGCCGCGAAACCGGCTGGGACGATCGTTGGAAACCTGGACCCGGGTTTGAGTCGCACAGGTCAACCGACGTCATTCAATTACACTCAGTTAAGACGCCAGGTGGCGGGCCGTACGACTGCTCCACCATTCGAACGACGCGATGATCTGGTTCTGCACACTGATCATGGTGGCCCGGGACTCGTATTCGGCTACGCCCGATCTTTGGCTACCGTAGTCATCCAGTGTCGTGCCGGCGCGGCGGATGATCATCCGATGCCGGTGTAGCCCCCGAACGAGGTTTCCTGTGAGTCTGTACGGCGACAAGCAAGTGCCAGCCAACGAGGCGCCGACGGTCCAGGTCAAGGCCATCTCATTCTCGGATGAGCCGGATCCGGTCCCGGGCCCCCGCAGGGGAGCGGCTTCGGGTGCTGCCGGAGCGGGTCCGGACGGGGCGAATCCGGACGGCCCCGCGACACCGGGCCGTCGCCGTCGTCGGGCACTGGTGGCGGGCGGTGTTGCCGCGGTCGTACTCGCCGCAGCCGGTGGAACCGCCGCGTACGCGTACAGCGGTGAGGTTCCCCGGGGAACCAGCGTGCTCGGGGTGGATCTGGGTGGCAAGAGCCGCGCCGAGGCAACCGACGCGCTCCGTGCCGACCTGACCCGTCGGGCACAGACACTCGACGCCCCGGTATCCGTCCGGATCGGCGACCAGACCGCGCAGATCAAGCCGGCCGACGTCGGTCTCGCCGTGGACGTGGAGGCGACCGTCGCGGCCAGCGCCGACGCGAAGGCGCATCCGGTCAGCCTGCTCTTCGGGTCCCGGAGCGTCGATCCCGTCATCAAGGTGGATGCCGAACGACTCGACACGGAACTACGTAAGGTGGCCGGTAAGTTCAGCCCCGAGATGACGGTGCCGCGCATTACCTTCGACGGCACCACCCCGAAGCCGGTCTACCCCAAGCCCGGGAAGGGCCTGGACCCCACGCAGTCCGCAGAGGCGCTGCGGGCGGGCTGGCTGTCCGGTCAGCCGGTGACCATCCCGGTGGTCGACGTCCAACCGGCGACCTCCGCCGCCGAGGTGGACCAGCTCGTCGCCGAGTTGGCCAAGCCGGCAACCGCCAAGCCGGTGACGGTCACCACAGACAAGGGCAAGTTCACCATTCCCGGTACGGCAATCGCGAAGAGCCTCGTACTCGCCGGGGACAAGACCGGCAAGATCCATCCACGGGTGGACGAGAAGAAGCTCCGCGAGGCGATCGACCGCCAACTCGACACGGTCGAAACAGATCCGCGGGATGCGACCTACCAGGTCGAGGGGGGCAAGCTCCGACCGGTTGCCGGTGCGGGCGGGCGACAGGTGGACACGGAGGCGCTCAGCCGGGACCTGCTGGCGGTCCTGCCCAGCTCCAACAAGCGAGAGATCAACGGAACGATCAAGTCCGTCGAGCCGAAGATCACCACCGAGGAACTACCTGCGCTGGGAATCAAGGAGAAGGTCTCCAGCTTCACCACCCACTTCACCGGGGGAATGTCGTCACCCCGTAGCCAGAACATCCGGCAGATCGCCAAGGAGGTGGACGGCGCCCTCGTCAAACCCGGCGAGACCTTCTCGCTGAACGGTCACACCGGACCACGGGACTACGCACAGGGCTACCGGGACGCGCCCGTCATCCTCGACGGCAAACTCGTACCCGGCGTGGGCGGCGGTACCTCGCAGTTCACCACCACGCTGTTCAACGCCACGTACTACGCCGGGCTTGAGGACGTCGAGCACAAGCCGCACTCGTTCTGGTTCAGCCGGTATCCACCGGTGATCGAGTCGACGATCTTCTACCCGCACCTGGACTTCAAGTTCCGCAACAACACCCCGCACGGCCTGGTCATCGACACCTCCGTGACCAACAGTTCGGTCACCGTGTCGATCTGGAGCACGAAGATCTGGGACAGCGTGACCACCGAGTGGAGCCCACGCCGGAACATCACCAAGCCGAAGCTGATCCATCTCACGCCCGGCCCGTCCTGCATCGCGACCAACGGCATCGACGGCTTCACCCAGGACGCCTGGCGCATCTTCCGTAAGGACGGCAAGGAGGTCAAGCGGGAGAAGTTCACCTGGCGCTACGACGCGGAGCCGCGTTACGTCTGCGGGCCGAAACCCAACTGAGCCGGGGCGCCTGCGGCGCGTACGGCTCCCCGGGCGACGAGTTCCACGACCACGGCGATGGCGATCGCCTCCACGGCGAGCAGTGCGACGAGGATGACGAGTTGGGTCACGCCCGCCTGCACCGGGCTGGCTCCGCCGAGGAGCACGCCGACGAAGGCACCGGGCAGGGTGACGAGTCCGACCGTGCGGGTCTGGTCCAGGGCCGGGACGAGCGCGTGGCCAGCGGTCGGGCGACAGACTTCCAGCGCGGCAGCCCGCTCGCGTAGGCCCAGCGCCAGACCGGCCTCATACTCGCCGTGACGCTGCCGTAGTTCGTCGAGGGCCCGCCGGCCGGCCAGGCTGGCCGCTGTCATCGCGCCACCGATCAGGATGCCGGCGGTGGGCAAGTGTGCCGGGAACGGTGCCGGTGCCGATCAGCAGGGCGAGGGCGGGTGCCACACCGAGTGCAATCGGCAGGGCAACGAGACCGCTGGCCCGCAGACTGCCGATCCGTCGGGCGGACGTGACCGATGCCACGACGTACATCACCACGACGAAGGCGATCGTCATCGACCAGGCCCGGAGCACCGCCACGATGATCAACGAGACGGCGGCCAGTTGCAGGGTTGCCCGGAACGCGGCGGTCAGCACCGCCCGCCCCGGCCCGAGACCGGCCCACCGGACGACGACCGCGCCGACGGCGGCCAGCGTGGCCAGGACGACGAGAAGGGTCGGGCCGACGGCGATGGCGGTGCTGCTGCTCATCGCCGCATTCTGGCCGAGGCCAACGAGCCGCTGCCGCCGGTAGTAACGGCGGCCACACCGGTCACGGCGGTAGTCACGGCGGTACGCCACGGCGGTAGTCGCGCCGGCCACGGCGGTAGTCGCGCCGGCCACGGCGGTAGTCGCGCCGGCCACGGCGGTAGTCGCGCCGGTCACGGCGGCCCGGATCCGCTGGGCACCGGTTGCCGGCACCGGGGCGGAACCTGACCGCCGTGACCGGTCACGGCTCATCCGGCTCGCTAGCCGTTGTTCCACACGTAGGTCGTGCCGCTCATCGCTGCGGGCTCCGCGAGGTGGGCCGGCACGACTCCGTTGGCGAACAGCGCGTTGACCCGGGCGGCCTCGGTGGCGCTCGGGTTCGCGTTACGGCAGGAGATCGGGGCGCTGCTGCCGGACATCAGGTCGGAGCAGAGCCCGGTCCGCCGGTCGGGCAGACCGAGAATGTGACCGAGTTCATGGGTGGCGATCCGGGTACGGTCGTACCCCTGGTTGACCGCCTGCCACCCCATGTAGACCTGCCCACGGCCGAGGCCCTGGACGTACGCCCGGGGCCAACCGTTGTCGACGTAGATGACCACGCTCGCCGGGCTGCCGGCCACCAGCCGTACGTTGCTGACGCTGCTGTTCCAGATCGCGGCGGCCTGGGTGAAGTTCGTGGTGAACTCGCCGGCACGACTCGCGTCGTAGTAGACCGTTCGGACGGCGACGACGGGATCGGCGGAGGCGACAGTGCCGGCGACGGACTGCACGCCGACAATTGACAACGCCGTGGCCAGTACGCCTGCAGCAACGCGCAGGACATGTCGTCTGGACATGGGAACTCCTCAGGGGAGGCGAGGGGGGCGCCGAATGAGCGCCATCGATTGGCGTCTATCAAACTAATCGGCCGCAGGCCGGGACACCAATAGCGTTTGCCCTATACCGGATGACATCAGGCAGCTGGTCGACCACCCGGAACAACTCGACTCGCCATTCGCCGAATTCAATTGGCTGGCCAGGAGAAGCGCCACGCCACGACCCGCTGGACGCGGGATGGTCAGCCAGCTGCCGCGCCGCCGCCGTGCCGGGCGATGAGCGCCTGGACGCCGTCGAGGAGCAGGTTGAGCCCGAAGGCGAAGTCGGCGTCGTCGATCCACTCCTCGGCGGCACCGAAGGCCCGGGCGTGCACGGCGGCAGCGAGTTCCGGGTGGTCCGCCGGGTCGAGGACCTGTCCGAGGATGTCGCCGTAGTCCGCCAGCCCGCCGATCGTCCCGTCCCCACCCGCCTCGGCACCAACGGTCATACCGTGGACGAGGGCCGCCTGGGTGTTGGCGTAGCCGGTGAGCGCACTCGCGATGTTGATCCGCTCAGCGACTTCGAGCCCGGTGCCGGCCAGCGCGGCGAGCGCGCGGTCGAGCCAGCGCAGGGCCCGGGGTCCGACCGGCGGGGTGTTGCGAGGGATCTGTAGCAGCCAGGGCCGGTCCAGGAGAAAGTCACGGTTGGCCCGGGTCCACTCGGTCAGGTAGTCGCGCCACGGGCGCCCGTCGATGGCGGGCGGCTCGGGTGCGGCGGCGTCGGCCATCACGGTCAGCAGCTCGTCCTTGCTGCCGACGTAGCGATACAGGGACATGGTCGCCACGCCCACCTGGGCGGCGACGCTGCTCATCCGGACGCCCTCCAGGCCCTCGTTGTCGGCGATCCCGATCGCGGCGTCGACGATCCGGGAGAGGTCGAGGCTCGGCCGGGGACCGTGCCGGGAGGCGGTTTCCCGGCCCCACATCCGCGCCACCACCGGAGGAAGCGCCCGCTTCGTCACGATGAACCCCTCCTTGTCCCCACAGGTCGCGTCCCTACTGTAGATCGCCGTACTCTGTATCTCGTACGCTGTATGTCATACGCTGTAACCGATACTCTGTAGAAGCTACGCAGTAATGGGGGCAAGATGAGTACGCAGAGAGCCGGCCGGCGCGTCCTCGACGTCGATGCGACCAGGGGATTCGCACTTCTCGGGATCTTCGCCGTCAACGTCACGTTCATGGCCTCCGGCTATCCGGGGAACCTGACGATCGATCCCGACTTCGACTCGGGACTGGACAACGCCGTCCGCACGTTGTCGTCCGTCTTCATCGACATGAAGTTCTACGTGCTCTTCTCGTTCCTCTTCGGATACAGCTTCACGCTGCAGCTGGACTCAGCGAGGAGAGCCGGGGCCGCCTTCTCGTCGAGGATGCTCCGCCGGATCGTCGGGCTCTTCACCATCGGCGCCCTGCACACCGTCTTCCTCTACGGCGGCGATGTCCTCACCACGTACGCCGTGGCCTGCCTCGTCCTGTTCCTGCTACGCAACGTGACCGACCGCACCGCGATCCGGATCGCGGCCGGCCTCTACATCGTCGTGCTGCTCAGCCTGGTCGCCAGCGCCCTCGTCGTCGACCGGTCGGCGTTCGTGCCCGGACCGGCCGAGGCACTCGCCAACGGCGAGCAGGCGACCCAGGCGCTGCTCGGCGGATGGGGGTCGAACATCGAGGCGCACCTCGCCGGCCTACCGCTGCTGGTCCTCCAGGCGGTCAGTATGCAGGGGCCGACCGCGCTGGGCCTGTTCCTGCTCGGCATGGTCGCCGGTCGTCGGCAGTGGTTCGCGCGGATATCGGGCAACGAGCCCATCCTGCGTCGAATCCAGTGGATCGGCTTCCCCATTGGACTGCTCGGATCGATCGCCTACACCGCTGGTGGCGGTAACGGCAACACCCTCGCCGTCGCGGCCAGCGTCGCCACCGCACCCCTGCTGACCGCCGCGTACGTGGCGACCCTGCTGCGGATCATGCACAACCCGCGCACCGCATTCGTACGATCCGCACTCGCCCCGGCCGGCCGGATGGCCCTCTCCAACTACCTGGCCCAGTCGGCCCTCGGCCTGATCGCCTTCACCGGCATCGGCTTCGGCCTCGCGGGCACGTTCTCCCCACTCGCTCTCTTCGGCTTCGTCGCGGTCGTGTTCGCGGGCCAGTTGGCCGTGAGTACGGTGTGGCTGCGCTGGTTCCGGTACGGCCCCGTCGAATGGGCACTGCGCTGGCTCACCAACGCCCAGCGCCCGGCATTCGTCGTGTCGCCCCGACACCGCCAACCGATCGGTGGCCCCGATCGGCCCGCCACCGATCCCGACAGCACTGCCATCCACCCGGCCGAATCACGGTAGGGCATCCCATCGGCTGTACCCGGTTCCCGTGTGGCCGTACCAGGAACCGGGTACGCCGGCCGAGCAGCGGACCGACCCCGTTTCGCCACGGACGCGTCGTGTCGTGTCCCCGATGCCTCAGCCGGCTGGACGGGCTGCCAGACCGGACTGTCGAAGTAGTAGTTGACGGACGCGGGTAGACACTGTCTACCGGCGTTTGGTAGACACTGTCTATGCAGCAGTCGGACGGTGGTCTCCGTACCCGCCTCGTCGAGGTCGGCGTCGACCTGGTGGCCCGGGACGGCGTCGGGGCGCTCTCGCTACGGGAGATCGCGCGCGGTGCCGGGGTGTCGCATGGCGCGCCCCGCCGCTACTTCCCCACCCACCAGAGCCTGCTGGCGGCAATCGCACAGCAGGGCTACCGCGCCCTCGCCCGGCGGATCGACCCACTGCTCGACAGGGACACCGACCCGCGCGCCCAGGTCCACGAACTGGGCCGGGAATACCTGGACTTCGCCCGGGCCAATCGCGGCATGTTCGAGTTGATGTTCCGACACGACCTGTTGCGGGGCAACCAGATCGGCCTACGGGACGACAGCCTGCGGCTCTTCGACGTCCTCGTCCGGCTCGTCGAACGCGCGGTCGGCCCGACCTCGTCGGATCGGCCGCCGGCCGTGATCGCCGGAGCGCTGTGGGCAAACCTCCAGGGCATCGCCCAACTACACCTGTGGGGCAGCCTCCAGGTCGCCGCCCAGACCGAGGACGTCGACCTCCTGCTACGGACCGCGGTCGAGGCCCACCTCGGCAGCGGACGCGCCTGACGTCGACCCGGTCGTGTCACCACCCCGTCGACGCGGTCGAGCCACCGACTACCCGAAGGAAGGCCATGCAGAACACCATCGTGCCCGTCGCGACCCCATCCCGTCCTGAGCCGACGACGTGCTGATCCAAGCTGGCGTACGGCCAGCTCTCGGGTGCCTGCTACGACTGGCCTACCGTCCGGAGATCGAGGGACGGCAGAACGTCCCCAGGACCGGGCCGGTCATCCTGGCCGCCAACCACCTCTCCGCCCTGGACAGCTTCCTGATTCCACTGGCGGCGCCGCGACCGGTCGCCTTCCTCGCCAAGGCGGAATACTTCCGTCGGCCCGGAGTCACGGGTGCGCTGTCCCGGGCCTTCTTCACCGGCATGAACGCCATCCCGGTGCATCGCACCGACCACCGCGCCGCGCAGGCGTCGCTGGAGGCGGCTCGCGAGGTCCTCGCCGCAGGACGTGCCTTCGGCATCCACCCCGAGGGCAGCCGGTCCCGCGACGGGCGGCTCTACCGGGGCCGCACCGGCGTCGCCTGGCTGGCGCTCGCCACCGGAGCGCCGGTGGTGCCGGTCGCTGTCCTCGGCACCGATCGCATCCTGCCGGTCGGAGCACGGCTACCCCGCTTCGGCCGGATCGCGGTCCGCTTCGGGCAGCCGCTGCGCTTCACCCAGCCGCCCGACGGCAACGCCAACCGGGCCCGGCGGTTGGTGACGGAGGAGATCATGACGGCGATCCAGCGACTTTCCGGCCAGGAACAGGCAGCCGGCCACGCCGAACTGCCGGTGCAATAGGCGGAGCGGCAGCCGATCCGTTCGTTCCCCGCAACCGCGCCGGCGCGGACCCAACTCCGGGCCCTCGATCAGCGCGGCGGGGCCCTCGATCAGCGCGCCGGGCCCTCGATCAGCGCGGCGTAGCCGTCCAGCAGCCGGTGCAGGCCGAACTCGAAGACGGTGTCCAACTCCAGATCGACCGTCTCGGTCAAGGCCGCCAACGTGGGATACCGGCCGGTCGTCAACCGCTGGAACGTCGCCTCGTGGGTCTCCACCCACTGCTCGTCGGTGAGCCCGGTGTCCTGCACCGCCTGTGCCTGCGCCTCCAGGTTCGTGGCGATGCCCCGGACGTACGCCATCAGCGTCACCGCCACGTGCCAGCGCAGTTGGGTGTCGAGGCCGAGCCCCGCTGTGGCCCGCAGCGCCCACTCGGTGTGCACCATGCCGTCGGGCATCGGCTGCGGGCGCGACATCGAGATGACGTGCGGCAGCCAGCGGTGCCGACGGTAGACCGCCCACTGCACGCGGGCAAGCAGTTCGAGGCTGGTCCGCCAGCCGGCCGGTGGTGCAGCGGGCAGCGGCGCGTCGGCCAGCACCACGTCGGCCATCGCCAGGATCAGGTCGTCCCGGCCGCGGACGTGCCGGTACAACGCCATGGTGGTGGCCCCCAACTCGGCGGCGAGCTGCCGCATGGAGACGGCGGCCAGGCCGCCCGCGTCGGCCAGGGCGATCGCGGCACGCACCAGCCGCTCCCTACTCAGCTCCGGATCCCCGCCGGAGGAGCCGCGACCGGCATGCGGCGCTGCTGGACGGGGCGCGGCCACCACGGTGCCCGCCCCGGGCCGGGTCAGCACCAGCCCCTCGTCGCGGAGCAGGGCGAGCACCTTGGTGGCGGTGGCAATGGCCACCCCGTGCTCACGGGTGAGCTGTCGGGCCGAGGGCACCGGGTCGCCGGGCCCCAGTTCCCCGAGCATGATCCGGCGGCGGATCTCCGCCGCGATCCGCCGGTACGGCGGCTCCGAACCGGCCACGGTCCACCTCCGGCGCAGCGTACTAGTACGAGGCCGTCCAGGAACCCTCGTCGGGGCGAGCGTACTAGGTCGTGACTCGCCCGCTTTCCAGCATGGACCTACCGTCCATCACGGACCCGACGCACGCCGGGTGGACGGTGTACGCAGAAACTCGGGAGCGCTGCGATGAACGACAGGACCGTACTCATCTCCGGTGCCAGCATTGCCGGCCCCGCGCTGGCCTACTGGCTGCACCGCTACGGCTTCGACGTCACCGTGGTGGAGCGGTCCCCGGCGCTACGGCCGGGCGGCCATGCGGTCGACGTGCGCGGAGTCGCCCGCGACGTGGTCGAACGGATGGGGATCATGCCCCGGGTACGCCAGGACAGTGTCGACGAGCGTGGTGCCGCGCTCGTGGACCGGAACGGGCGGCGAACCGCGACGATGTCCGTGGAGGCCTTCGGTGGCGAGGGAATCGTCGCGGAGATCGAGATCATGCGGGGTGACCTGTCCCGGATCCTCTACGACGCGACCAGAGACGATGTCGAATACCTCTTCGGCGACCGGATCGTGCGGCTCGGCCAGAATGAGGCTGGGGTAGACGTGGACTTCGCCAGCGGGGCGGCCCGCCGGTTCGACCTCGTCGTGGGCGCTGACGGGGTGCACTCCGGCGTACGCGGTCTCGCCTTCGGCCCCGATTCCGACTACGTGCGCCATCTGGGTGCGTACACCGCGTACTTCACCGTGCCCGACCCCGGCGACCTGGACAGCTGGTTCCTGATGTACAACGCGCCCGGCGGACGGGTGGCCATGCTCCGCCCCGAGCGTGGCGGTACGGCGAAGGCGTCACTCGGCTTCACCTCGCCACCGCTCGACTACGACCGGCGGGACGTCCGCTACCAGCAGCGGATTCTGGCCGACCGGCTGGCCGACGCCGGCTGGCGGGTACCCGGGCTGCTGGCGGCGATGCCGGACGCGCCGGACTTCTACTTCGACGCCATCTGCCAGGTACGTGTCGACCGCTGGTGGCGGGGGCGGGTGGCGCTGGTGGGCGACGCCGGCTACTGCGGCTCGCCGCTGGTCGGGCTCGGCACCAGCATGTCCCTCGTCGGCGCGTACGTCCTCGCCGGTGAGCTGGCGTCCTCTCCGGACGATCACGAGGCGGCGTTCGCCCGCTACCAGGACGAGATGCGCGACTACGTCGCGGCCGCTATGGAGCTGCCACCCGGTGGGATCAACGGGTACGCCCCGCACTCCCGGCTGATGATCTCGCTGCGTGCCCTGTCGATGCGGATGATGACCCGCTGGCCGATGCGGCAGCTCCTGGCCAGGCAGTTTCAGAAGTCCGACGCGATCGTGCTCAGGGACTACGCCGCCCAGCACCAGCCACGGCATGCGGGCGCGTGAGGTGTCGGCGGCGCATCCGGGCAGTCCGCGTCGAGCGGTCCAGCTCACCGCCTGGAAACCGCTGCCTGACAGGGGCCATCACCGCCCGGCACCGTCGTTGGTGCCGGGCGGTGATACGGACGGCCCGACCGGAGGGGATTTACGGCCGGGCGCCCGAGTCATCTCGCCACCGACGTCCGTCGGTGACCGCGTTCAGTCAGATCGCCTGCCAGAGCGCCGGTACGTTCGGCGGCTCCCAGCCGGCCATCGAGGTGTGCCCCTGGAGGCACCGGTACGTCTGGTTGCCGTAGGTGACCGTCGCACCCGGCTGGTACGACACACCCGGAGCCCAGGTGCCGCCCGGGTTCGAGGTCTGCGAACTGGTCGGAGTGGGGCTCGGTCCACCCGAGGTGATCAGGGTCAGGCTGTAGGCCTGCAGGATCTCGTTGACCGGCTGGTAGTACATGACCGAGTTGCCGGACGAGCAGGTGCCGGAACCACCGGAGGTGACCCCCTGCGCCTGGGTGCCGGAGAGCCACGAGCCACCCGAGTCGCCCGGTTCGGCGCAGGCGTTGCTGCGGACCAGGCCGGTCACGGTGCCCTCCTGGTAGGTCACCGACGCGTTCTTCTGCTGGATGACACCGCAGCGCCAGCCGGTGGTCGAGCCGGAACGGCAGACCGAGGCACCGACCGCCGCCTCCTGCGAGCCGGCCACGGCGACCGTACCGCCGCTGTAGTTGTTCACCAGTCCGCGCGGGGTGTTGCCCGCGTCGACCTGCACCCAGGCGTAGTCGTTGCCGGGGAAGCTGGAGCCACGGAACGTGCCGCTGGGCTGGGTGGTACGGGAACCGGTCCGGCCACAGTGGCCGGCGGTGACGAAGCCGCCGTTGACCGAGAAGCCGACCGAGCAGCGGCTGCTACCGATGTAGTACGCGTTGCCGCCGATCACGTCGATGTACGGACGCGGGTTCTCGGTGGTGGTCTCCACCCGTACCGCGCTGGCGTCGACGCCGCTGGCCCTGACGAACGCGGCTGCCGCCGGGTCGGCACCGGTGGCGCTGAGCACCACCACGGAGTTGCTGGTGACGTCGGCGTACCAGCCCTTGACCGTCTTCGGCGCCGAGGCCGAGTACGCGTCGAGGCGGCTCACGACCGTGTCGAGCTGCGCCTCACTGCGCGCGACCAGCTTCGGGGTCGCGCCGATGGCGCGTACCGCCTTCTCGTGGGCGCGGTCGGTGACGGCGACGTTGACGGTGCTGCCGTCACCGGAGAGCCAGGTGCCCGCGTAGCCGGCGCCGAGCGTCTGCCGGAGCACCTGCTGCGCACGGGCCGCGTGGTCCTCCTTGGCCAGCCGCTCCCGGGCCTGTGCCGGGGTCAACTTCAGGTCACGCTGTAGGGCGGCGAACGCGGCCGGCTCCATGCCGGCGGGGGCACCGGCACCGACCGCCGGGGATGCGCCGTTCGCCGAGGTGCCGGCGAGGGCGTTACCGGTGAGCGCCACGGCCGCGGCCATCCCGACGGCGGCGATCACGCTCACCGTCAGCATCGTGGGTCTTCTGGACATCGGGTTCCTCTCAATCGGGGGTTGGGGGGTCGAGTCGGAGGTCGGGGTGCCGGTCAGCAGCGGCCGGCGTCCCGCCACACGGCCCAGGAGCCCGGGGCACCCGGCTCGGCACCGGTCGAGTACCAGGTGGCCTCCCAGACCCGGCCGTTGTGCGCGGCCCGGTCACCGGGGGCGTACGCCTGGCCGGCGCTCCATGCGGGGATCCCGTCGCAGCCGGTCGGCGGGTCGCCGCCCTCCAACGGACCGGTGTACGTCTCGATCCAGGACCGGTACGCCGGTACGTCGTTGTAGATGGATGGCGCGGTGGCGCAGACCGAGCTGTTGTTGCCGGCCCGGCTGGTCGAGCCGATCAGCTCCCAGTTGCCGCTGGTGCCCTTGATCTGCGGACCGCCGGAGTCGCCGTAGCAGGCACCGCTGGTGCCGTTGGGGTTGTTCGTGCAGATCTCACGTGGACCGTCGATGCCGGCGCACCGGCTGTCGGCCACGATCGACGTGTCCAGCTCCATGAGGTTGGCCGGTGCGCCACCGCAGCCCTGCGGCGCGCAGGTCTGGCCCCAGCCGATGATCCGGGTCGCCGTACCGGTCGGTCCCGACTGCGCCGCGACCGGGATCGGACGCTGGCTCACGTTCGTCGACAACTGCACGAGGGCGATGTCGCCGGATCCGACCACGAGTCGGGAGGCCCCGACGAGGGTGCCGCCCGACGCCCAGGTCGTGGTGCCGATCCGGAGCTGGACCGAGCCGGGTGACCGGCCCTGGACGCAGTGCGCGGCGGTGACCACCCAGTTCGCCTTGATCAGCGATCCACCGCAGAAGTGCCGGCCGCCGGACTGGAGGGAGGCCATGAACGGGTAGACCTCGCTGGCTGGCCGGCCACCGACGATCAGCGGGCTGATGTCACGGTCGCCCGTCTCGGACCCGACGGCCGTGGGGGCGGCGGGTGGCGTGGGGGTAGGCGGCGCGGCGGAGGCCGCGAGCGGTGCGGAGAAGAGTACGGCCGCGGTGGCGGCCAGGACGGCCAGTCCAGGAGTGAGTCTGCGATGGCCCATCGCTTCCCTTTCCAGGCAGGGGTTTCCAGTGGTTCCGGGCAGGGGTTGCCGGGTGTGTAACAGTGGACGTAACAACAGTTACTAATGTTGTTGCCCTGCACGGTAAGGCGCACCTGCGACGGGTGTCAATAAAGAGAGTTTTCGATTACGAGACGTCCGGGTGGCCGTACTCACCGGTCACCTGACCCACCCGATGCCGGCTACCCTGGTGTCCACTGCTTGCGAGGAGGTCGAGTGACGGCGGACATGACAGCCGCACCCGGCGTGCCCGCCGAGTCCGAGCCGCCCGGCCCGGCCGCCGCCCCGGGCTCGCTCGGCGACCGCATCCGGGCCCTACGGCACGACCGGGGCCTGACCCAGCGCCAACTCGCGGAACCCCGCTACACCCGGGCGTTCCTCGCTGCCGTCGAGTCCGGCATCCGGGTCCCCACCGACTCGGCGCTACAGCACATAGCCGCACGACTGGGCGTCGATCCAGACGACCTGCGGCACGGCCGACCGCCCGGTATCGCCACGAAGTTGGCCAGCGCACTCACCAATGCCCGCCAGCGACTCTTCCAGGGCGAAGTGGAGGAAGCCGCCCGGGTCGGGGCCAACGGCTACGAACTCGCCGGGCGGTACGCCCTGCCGGAACTGCGGTCCCAGGCGGCGTACCTGCTCGGCGAGGTGGCGTTGCAGCGGGGCGAGACCAGCACCGCAGCCGCCGAGTTCGACCGGGCACTGGACCTGCTGCCCGCCGGTCGCCCCGACCTGCGGGCAGCGGTGGTCGCGCGGCAGGCGTACTGCCGGTTCGTCGGCGGGGAAACGATGGCGGCGGTCGCGATGCTGGAGGACGAGCTACGGGCCGTACGCGCCGCACCCGTCACCGATCCGGACGCGGAAGTCCGTCTGCTGTCCATGCTGATGTACATCTTCCTGGAACTCGACTGGCGCAACCGGGCACGTCAACTCGAACGGGAGGCCTGTCCGCTGCTGCCCCACGTGGTCAACCAGGAATGGGTCGCCCGGTTCTACTCCACGGCCGCGCAGCTACGCCAGGCCGACACCGAACTGGTCGAAAGTGAACGGCTGCTCAGCGAGGCCGCGCGGATCTACTCCGACCTCGGCCTCACCCGGCAGATCGGGGTATGCCACTGGGCCCGGGGATTCGTCCTGCGCCGGGTGGGCCGGCCGGTCGACGCCGCCGTCGAGTTCGAGCGGGCCCGGGCACTGCTACGGGCCGTCGGCGCGGTCCAGGACTACGCGGGTGCCACGCTGGAACTGGCCGAGGCACGACGCCTCGCCGGTGCCCTGGCCGAAGCAGAGGCGCTGGCCAACGAGTCGGCCCGGATCTGCCGGACGTCGCACCACATGGAGGGGATGGCGGAGGCCGACCGGCTACTCGGCCGGGTCGCCGCCGCCCGGGGTGACACCGCGACGGCGGAATGCCTGCTCCACCGGGCCGCCAACCGGTACGAGCAGGCCGGGATGACCGCCGAACTGGTGGTCACCTGCCGGGAACTCGGCGAACTGCTGGTCACCGCCGGCCGCCCCACCGACGCAATGGCCGCCTTCCGCCAGGGGCTGCTGATGGCCGAACGGTTGGACTGACCGACTGCCCCGTGGTGGACACATCGGGGCGTACCGGCGCGACGACGGATCGAATCACCGGACCGGGAGGTGGAATGGACGTGGAGGTCGGGCAGCGCATCCTCGCGCTACGTACCGCACGCGGCCTCACCCAGCGGGCACTGGCCGAGCCCAGATACACCGCCGCCTACATCTCCTCCGTGGAGCGCGGACGACGGATTCCGTCCAACGACGCACTCACCCACTTCGCCGACCGGCTGGGCGTACCGCTGATCGAGCTGGCCACCGGCCGCTCCGCCGCTGCCGCGGTCGACCTGGACCTCGACCTCGCCGGCGCGGATGCCACCGCCGCCGGGGATCCGGCGGCGGCCGAGGCCACCTATCTGCGGGTGGCCGAGGCCTCCGGCGACGATGTCGTCCGCTCGGCCCGCTGCCAACTGGGCCTCGGCCGGCTGGCCTTGACCGACGGTCAGGTCGAGACCGCCAGTCGGCACTTCGACGACGCGTGGCGGCTGCTGGCCGACGCCGATCCACGGGTACGCGCCGAAGCGGTAGCCGGGCAGGCCGCCTGCGCCCGGCTACGCGGTGCTCCCGGATACGCGGCCTATCTCCTGACCAGTGAACGGGACGAGTTGCACCGGGCCGGCTATCCGGACCCGGCCGCGCTGCTGGCTCTCCACGCCCAACTCGCCGCCTGCCTGGCCGAACTCGGTAACGAGGAGGCCGCCGCCGAGGCGGCCGAGGCCGCTCTGGCCCTGGCCGGGCTACCCGACCCGGCGATGGTCGCCGACCTGCACCTCACCGTTGCCCGTACGCTGCTGGCCGGCGACCGGCTGGAGGCCGCCGCCACCGCGCTCGACCAGGCCCGCCAGGCCCGTAACCAGGCAACGATGCGGCCCACGCTCGCCCAGTGCCATCACATCCGGGGCCGGGCCCGACTGGCATCCGGCGACATCGCCGGTGCCGCTGCCGATCTGCTCACCGCGCACCGGGACTACACCGCCACCGGGCAGTCGGATTCGGCCCTGGACACCGGGGTCGACCTGGCCCAGGTCCACCGTGCCCTGGGCCGGCCGGCACACGCCCGGGCGCTGCTCGACGCTGCCCTGGCCGCCGTGGATCCGGCGGCGATCGACGCGGTCAACCCCGGGCTGGGGACCGGCACGGTTGGCCCCGCGCCGGGAACCGACCGGGCGACGTCGGCCCACCCGTTACGGGCGGCCCGGGTCCACCGGGTGCTGGCCATGCTGGCTGTCGACAGCGGCGACGACGCCGCCGCCGAACAGCACCTGCGTACCGCTGTGCAGTTGTACCGGCGGACCGGGCCGCGACGGGAGTTGGCGCAGGTCGCGATCGCGCTCGCCGACCTGCTGACGGCCTCCGGTGGCGCCCCGGCGGCACTGGAGGTGCTGCACGCCGGTCTCACCGGAATCGAGGAACTTATCACCAGCAACCGGTACGACTAGGTGGTGGAGGTAGCTCCACCCCGTTGGGCAGGAAACCTCATCCCGGCCATGGCTGTCGGGATGACACCTTGGACATATGCGAATCCTGACGACGATCGTGACCGTCGCCGCGCTCCTGGCGATGCCTGCGCCTGCGTCCGCCAAGCCCGCCGAGCCCGGCAAGGTACGCACCGACGCAGGCTGGATATCCGGCACGGTGCGCGGCGACCATCGGCTCTACCAGGGCATTCCCTATGCCGCCGCACCCGTCGGTGAGCTGCGCTGGCGCTCGCCGCAACCCGTCGAGCCATGGACGGGCATCCGCGATGCGACACGGCCCGGCAACCGGTGCGCCCAGACGGCGGACAGTTGGGGCCTGCCGGCCAGTGACAGCGAGGATTGCCTGTACCTCAACGTGACCGCTCCGCGTGGCGCCTCACCGCGCCACCCCAGGCCGGTGCTGGTCTGGCTGCACGGCGGCAGCCTGACGAAGGGTGCCGGCAGCGACTACGACGCCACCCGCCTCGCCACGCGCGGCGACATCGTCGTGGTCACGGTGAACTACCGGCTGGGGATCTTCGGCTTCTTCGGCCATCCGGGGCTGTCGAACGGCGGCGCGTTCGGCGTGGAGGACCAGCAGGCGGCGCTGCGGTGGGTACGACGCAACGCGGCCGCGTTCGGCGGTGATCCAGGCAATGTCACGCTGGCCGGCGAGTCAGCGGGTTCGCACTCGGTATGCGCCCAGCTCGCCTCCCCGGCCTCGGCGGGCCTGTTCCACCGCGCGATCACTCAGAGTTCCCCGTGCTGGAGCCAGGACGACCTGCCGAAGGTCCTGGGCGTGCCACTCTGGGTCCCGGCCTCGGCCCATGAGGAGTACGGGCAGATGATCGCCGGACAGCTCTCCTGCTCCGATGTCTCCTGCCTCAGGGGTCGATCGGTTCTGGAACTCCTCGCACAGCCCCCGCTGCCCCTGCCCGGCTACGGCAACGCCGTACTGCCCGAGGACCCGGCGAAGGTCTTCGCCGAGGGACGTTTCCACCGGGTGCCGATCCTGTCCGGCATCACCCGGGACGAGGGCACGATGTTCGCCTCGATGGTGTTTCCGAAGCTCACCGCCGCGCAGTACGTCGATGGCGTCACCCAGATCTTCGGGGACCGGGCATCGGCCGTCCTGGCCGCCTACCCGCCCGGTGAGGTGCCCACCCAGACCGCTGCCGCCATCATGAGCGACCTCGACTGGGCGAGGCAGGCACGGGACACCGATCGGCTGCTGGCCAGGCACGTGCCGGTCTACTCCTACGAGTTCCTCGACCGGACGGCACCGCAGTTGTTCCCGTTCCCCGACGACCAGGTGGAGCCCATGGCTTCGCACGGCTCGGAGCTGCCGTTCCTCTTCGACCCGTCGTGGGAGTCTGCCCCGCTCACGAACAAGCAGCGTCGACTCGGCGACCTGATGATCGGCTACTGGGCGCGGTTCGCCGCCACGGGTGATCCGAACGGCCACGGACTTCCGGCATGGCGGCACCACCCGTACGTCCAGGGCCTGGACCTCGACCGGGTGGGCCGATTCGACCGGACCGCCGCGCACCGGCTGAACTTCTGGGACGGGATCTGACCTGACCTATCCGTTCCGCGCGTCGATGAGGACGCCGAGGCTGTCCAGGATCCGGTCGAGCCCGAACTCGTACGCATGGGCCGGGCTGTACGCCGCACCGTGTGCTGCGCCTGCGGCGGCGCCGACCCGGGCTGCGGTGGGGTACTTCGTGGCGTCGAGGACCTTTGTCAGCAGCGGTTCGTTCGCCTCCCACCACTGCTGGTCACTCATCGCACGTTCGTGTTCGGCGGCCCGGGCGTCGGCGGCGGCCCGGGCACAGGTCTGTACGAAGCCGAGCACGAAGGTCAGCGCCGCGTCCATCTCGACGTCGTCGAGCCCCAGGCCTTCCAACGCCTGGAGTTCGCGCTCGTACTTGGCCATCATCCCGGGACCGAGTGGCGGGCGGCCGGTGGAGACGTCCGCGACCCAGGGGTGCTGTTCGTAGAGGATCCGGTTGTCCCGTGCGATGGCGGTCAGCCGGGCCCGCCAGGAACCGTCGGCCGGGTCGGTGACCGCCATTTCCCGGTAGACGGTATCGATCATCAGGTCGAGCAGCTCGGCCTTGCCCGGCACGTACGTGTAGAGGGACATGGCGGTGACGCCGAGCTGGTCGGCGACGCGCCGCATGGACAGCGCGGCGAGTCCCTCCCGGTCGGCCAACCTGATCGCGGCCTGGGCGATCTGGTCCACGGTGAAGCGTGGTTTGGGACCTCGACGCGGCCGGTCCTGGAGTCCCCAGAGCAGCTCGATGCTGCGCTTCGGGTCACCACCCCCACTGCGTTCCGTCGTCACGCCGGCCTTCTCCTCGACACCCGGGAATTCCGTACAGCGTAAGCGACATTCGCCCGGGTGCAGGGCAGGGCCCCTTCCAATACGAAAAGCGATGAGAAGGGGCCCTCCCGGCACCTCAGGCGGCGGTGAGGGCGGGGGCGTCGGCCGGGCCGTCCACGCCGAGATCGTCGACGGCACCGAGGTCGTCGGCCGGGCGCAGGGCCAGGGCCAGTACGTCGGCCACGTCGGCCAGGGTGTGGATGGTCAACGCCTCGCGTACCTCGGCCGGCAGGTCGTCCAGGTCCGGCTCGTTGCGCGCCGGGATGATCACCTCGGTCAGACCGGCCCGGTGTGCGGCCAGCAGCTTCTGCTTCACCCCACCGATCGGCAGCACCCGGCCGGCCAGGGTCACCTCGCCGGTCATGCCGAACTCGGGGCGTACCGGCCGGCCGGAGGCCAGCGAGGCGAGCGCGGTGACCATGGTGATGCCCGCGCTCGGGCCGTCCTTGGGGACCGCACCGGCCGGCACGTGCAGGTGGATCCGCCGACCGGCCAGGGCGTTCGGGTCCAGCCCCAGCTTGCGACCGTTCGAGCGCAGGTAGGAGAGGGCGATCTGCGCCGACTCCTTCATGACGTCACCGAGCTGCCCGGTCAGGGTCAGCCCCGGCTCACCGTCCATGCTGGTCGCCTCGATGAAGAGCACGTCGCCACCGGCACCGGTCACCGCCAGCCCGGTCGCCACCCCGGGTACGGCCGTCCGCTCGGCCGACTCCGGCGTGAACTTGGGCCGACCGAGGTAGCCGGCGAGGTCGTCGACGTCGACGCGTACCGGCTCGTCGGAGGTGGCCAACCCGACCGCGACCTTGCGCAGGATCCGGGCCAGGGCCCGTTCGAGCTGGCGTACCCCGGCTTCCCGGGTGTGTTCGGCGGCAATCCGGGCCAACGCCTCGTCGGTGATGCCCACCTCGTCGGCGGTCAGCCCGGCCCGCTCGACCTGCCGGGGCAGCAGGTGGTCGCGGGCGATGGCGACCTTCTCGTCCTCGGTGTAGCCGTCGAGCGTGACCAGTTCCATCCGGTCCAGCAGCGGGCCGGGGATCGCGTCGACCACGTTGGCGGTGGCCAGGAACAGCACGTCGGACAGGTCGAGGTCGACCTCCAGGTAGTGGTCGCGGAAGGTGTGGTTCTGCGCCGGGTCGAGCACTTCGAGCAGGGCGGCGGCCGGGTCACCGGCGTAACCGGCCGAGATCTTGTCGACCTCGTCGAGCAGCACGACCGGGTTCATCGAGCCGGCTTCGCGCAACGCCCGGACGATCCGACCGGGCAGCGCACCGACGTACGTCCGGCGGTGGCCCCGGATCTCGGCCTCGTCCCGGATGCCGCCGAGCGCCACCCGGACGAACTTTCGGCCGAGCGCCCGGGCGACCGACTCGCCGAGGCTGGTCTTGCCGACGCCGGGCGGTCCGGCCAGGGCGAGCACCGCGCCGGAACCTCGCCCGCCGACGACGCTCAGGTTGCGCGCCGCCCGCCGGTTGCGCACCGCCAGGTATTCCAGGATGCGGTCCTTGACGTCGGTCAGACCGGCGTGGTCGGCGTCGAGCACCGCCCGCGCCTGCGCCAGGTCGGTGTTGTCCTCGGTACGCGTCGACCACGGCATCTCCAGCACCGTGTCCAACCATGTACGGATCCAGCCCGCCTCCGGTGAGGCGTCGCTGGCCCGTTCCAGCTTGCCGACCTCGCGCAGTGCCGCCTCGCGTACCTTCTCCGGCAGGTCGGCGGCCTCGACCCGGGCCCGGTAGTCGGCGGAGCCGTCCGGCTCGTCCTCGCCCAGCTCCTTGCGGATGGCGGCGAGCTGCTGGCGGAGCAGGAACTCCCGTTGGGACTTCTCCAGCCCCTCCCGGACGTCGGAGTTGATCCGCTCGGTGACCTCCTGCTCGGCGAGGTGGTCCCGGACCCAACCGACCAGCAGTTCGAGCCGGGCGGTGACGTCCGGCGCGCCGAGCAGTTCGATCTTCTGAGCCAGGGTGAGCCAGGGCGCGTAGCCGGCCGAGTCGGCCAGTTCGGAGAGGTCGGTCATCCGTTCCATGGCGTCGATGACCTGCCAGGCCCCCCGCTCCTGGAGGACCGAGGTCATCAGGGCGCGGTATTCGCGGGCCAGTTCCTTGGCCCGGCCGGCGGGCGCGGGCTCGTCGAGTTCGCTGGCCTCCACCCAGAGCGCGGCACCGGGCCCCGGTACGCCGGAGCCGATCCGGGCCCGGGACAGGCCTCGGATCACGGCGGCGGGTTCACCGCTGGGTAGTCGGCCGACCTTTTCGATGGTGGCGACCACACCGACCGAGCCGTACTCCCCGTCGACCCGGGGTACGGCCAGCAGCTGCTTGTCGCCGGTCGCGCGGGCGGCGTCGACGGCGGCCTGGGTGGTCGGGTCGAGGGTCACCGGGATGACCATGCCGGGCAACAGGACTTCGTCGACCAGGGGCAGAACCGGAAGAGTTGACATCGAACACCTGCTATCACGTCGAGTTGAGCGTGTAAGACTCAAGTTCTGGCCGTAGCCCGATGTTCCTCGATGCGATCCACGTCACAGTCGACCCGGCCGACCTGCGCCCTGCGTAGCCGTACGACCGCAGCGGCCCGGGCCGCCGTCACGCTCACCCCCATCAGGGATGCCACCACCAACCACACGGTCAACGCGACCGAGTAGTGCAGGAGTTGGAAGTGGGTCAGGTCCCGGCCACCGGCGAAGAGCAGGCCCAGCAGGGTCGGCATCGCGATCAGGAAGGCGAACGGGACGAACCGGGGCAGCAGCCGTAGGGCAGAACGCCAGACCGGACGGTCCGCCAGCCGCCGCGCCCAGACCGGCACCCGCCGCAGCGTCCGGATCCCCAGGGCGAGGCTGAGCAGCGTCAGACCGCCGAGTACGACATCGATCATCAGGCGGATCGGCGCCCCGGCCGAAGGCGTACCGCCCTGCACGATCGTCGCCAGGCCGTTCACGAGTTCGTTGGTGCCCTCGTTGCCCAGGCCGATGCCGCTGTTGGTCATCACCGCGATGCCGTGACCGGAGGGCAGCAGCAGTTGGCCCGCGGTGTGGGTGAACCAGATTCCGCTGTGCCGGACCCGGCCACCAGCCTCGGTGTCCCAGCCCAGCCCGTAGGTCCACCTCGGATCCGACGAGGTGTGCATCGTCCTGACGCTCTCCGCCGTCACCAGTTGCTCGCCCGTAGCCGACCTTCCACCGTTGGCGTGCACGATCAGCCACCGAGCCATGTCCTCGGCAGTGGTGATCAGCCCGTCCGACCCGTTGACGAAGCGGTTCGGCTCCCTGGTCGGAATCGACGCCCCGTACGCGTAGACATGGCCCTTCTCCAGGTTGGCCGGCAGGTCGCCCGGGGCCCTGTCGACCGTGACGCTCGCCCGCATCCCCGCCGGTTCCAGGACGTGCCGGCGCAGGTAGTCGCCGAACGGCTCACCGGCGACAACCTCCACCAGGCGGGCCGCGATGTGATAGTTCGTGTTTGTGTAGTAGTGCTTCGTCCCCGGATCGACCGCCAGCCTCGCGGTACGCGCCCGGCTGACCGCCCCCGCCAGGGAGTCCGGCTGCGGCAGACTCTTCTCCGGATGCGTGCCGTCGGTCAGCCCAGACGTCTGGTTCAACAACTGCCGTACGGTGATCCGCTCACCGCGCGGATCGGCGATCCGGAACTCCGGTAGGTAGTCGCGCACCGGCGCGTCGAGGGCCACCTTCTTCGCCTCGACCAGTTGCAGCACCGCCAGCGCCGTGAACGACTTGCTGACCGACGCCACCGGCATCGGCGTGGTCGCCGTGATCGCGGCCCCCGACGGGTCGTGACCGTAGCCGGCCGTCAGCAACACCTTGTCGCCGCTGGTGATGGCGATCGCCACGCCGGGATATGCGGCCCGCTCCGCGTACTCGGTGACGTATCGCTCGACCGCGGCTGGATCGATCCCACTCGTCTCGGCGTACGCCGCAGCGGGCATCGCGACCGTACCGACCACCGACGCCGACGCCGCCAAGGCGGCGAGCGTGGCAACGAATTTCCTGCTCATCGAGTTGCTCCCAAACCGGTCGGCCAGATGCGTACCACGCTAGGAAGCCCGGAGCAGCGGGGCAGGCCCCGATCGTCAGCAGTCGCCCCAACTTTCGTCGGTAACCACCAGCCTGCCCTCCCCCTAGGGGTGGGGTAGGCCCCACCAGCGATTGGCCGGTGAGCGGGATCGTTCCTGGCCACCGAAATTCCTACCGTCGGTGACATGCCGAGTTGGGAGGGCCGGATGGACCGGGACAGGGTGGTGGACGGACTACGAGCGCTGGCGATCCTCGGTGTCGTCGGCGGGCACTGGCTGGTCGGGGCGCTGGTCGCCGACCCGACCGGCGCGCTTCGGATCGACAGCCCGATGCGCTATCTGTCCTGGCTCCAGCCGGCGACCTGGGTGTTGCAGATGCTCGGCATCTTCTTCCTGGTGGGCGGCTACTCGTGCGCCCGCAGCCTGACCCGGGCCCGGCAGCGTGGCCAGTCGGACCGGGACTGGGTGGGCGTACGGATGCGCCGGCTGGGCACGCCGGTGCTCGTCGGGGCCGGCCTCCTGGCCGTACTGCTGGGGCTCGCGGCGCTCGGCGGGGTGCCCGGCGGCACGCTGCGTACCCTGGTGGTGCTCTTCTTCCAACCGCTGTGGTTCATCGCCGTCTACGCGGTGATCACCATGCTCACGCCGTACCTGATGCGGCTGGACCAGCGGTACGGCGTCCGCGCGGCACTGGCCGCCGTCGGCGCGGTCGCCCTGGTGGATCTGGTGCGGTACGGCCCCGGCCAGGACCTGGTGCCCGGCTGGTTCGGGTACCTGACCACGCTGCCGGCCTGGGGCTTCGCCTACCTGCTCGGCATCGCCTGGGCACACGGCCGGCTCGGCCGGCGTGCCGCCTGGTCGATGCTGGCCGGCGGTGTCGCCCTGTTCGCGTTCCTGCTGGTCGTGGCCCGCTATCCGATCAGCATCGTCAGCGTGCCGGGCAGCGACCGGTCCAACTCCAACCCGCCGTCGCTGCTGGTGCCGGCGCTGGCGCTGGCCCAGATCGGGGCCGCGCTGCTGCTGCGGGACCGGTTCGAGCGGCTGCTGCGCCGCCCCACCCCGTGGGCGGTCGTCACCGCGCTCAACGTGAGCGCGATGAGCATCTTCTGCTGGCACAACACCGCGCTGGTGGTGGTGGCCGAGGCCAGCCGCCGGGTGGGCTCGCTTCCCGGGATGGGTGACGCGCCGACGAGTGGCAACTGGGTGCTGGCCCGGCTCGGCTGGTTCCCGGTGCTGGCCGCCACGCTGGCCGCCCTGGTGCTCGCGGTCCGCCGGTTCGAGCAGACCGGCACACGTCGCCCACGGCCGGTCGGGCGGCCGGTCGGCGACCAGCGGACGCTACCGGTCGGCGTCGGGGGTGGACCGGGCGTAGCGCGCGGTCAGGGCCCGCAGGTACGCGACGAGTTCCGGCGGCTCGGTGACGTCGAAGTCGAGGTCGAGCAGACCGAGGTGCACCGCGAGGTTGTCCAACCGGTCCGCGCCGGTGTGTAGGACGCAGGTGTGCTCGTCCACCGCCTCCACCACGCCGACGGCAGGGTTAATCCGGCCGGTCACCACCTCGGCGGGGGCGTGCACCACGACCCGCGACCGGTAACGCCAGGCGGCGGCCGAAGCACCCCGGGCGACGTAGGCGGCGGCACCACCCTCGGGCGGATCGCGGGGTGGGAAGCGGGGGCCGGTGGGCGTACGCGGTTGGATCCGGTCCACCCGGAAGGTACGCCAGTCCTGGCGGTCGACGTCCCAGGCGACGAGGTACCAGCGGCGTCCCCAGGACACCAACCGGTACGGCTCGACGGCCCGGACCGCCGCCGACCCGTCGTGTGCGCGGTAGTCGAACCGGAGCCGTTCCCGGTCCCGGCAGGCCGTCGCGAGCACGGTCAGTACGGCCGGGTCCACCACCGGGCCCGGCCGGTCCGCCGGCACCGGTTCGGTGTACGTCTGCACCGCGTTGACCCGGTGTCGTAGCCGTACCGGCAGCACCTGTTCGAGCTTGGCGAGCGCGCGTACCGACGTCTCCTCGATGCCGGCGATGGTGCCACCGGCCGCCGTACGCAACCCGACCGCCACCGCCACCGCCTCCTCGTCGTCGAGCAGCAGTGGCGGCATCGCGGTGCCGGCACCCAACCGGTATCCACCGTCGGTGCCCCGGGTCGCGTTCACCGGATAGCCGAGGTCGCGTAGCCGGTCGACGTCCCGGCGTACGGTCCGTTCGCTCACGTTCAGCCGTTCGGCGAGGGCTGCACCGGGCCAGTCCCGCCGGGCCTGCAACAACGACAGCAGGCGCAGCAGCCGCGCCGAGGTCTCCAACATGTTTTTCAGTCTGCCAGGACTTCAGGACAGAACCTGTCCGGAAGGGTCCGTAGTGTTCCTGTCATGAGCGCAAACACCGAGATCAAGCCGTTCCGCATCGACGTTCCGCAGGCCGACCTCGACGACCTGCACCGCCGGCTCGACGACACCCGTTGGCCGGACGAGATCCCCGGCGTCGGCTGGGACTACGGCGTCCCGGTGGATTACGTCAAGAAGCTGGCCGACTACTGGCGCACCGGGTACGACTGGCGGGCCTGGGAGGCGAAGCTCAACCAGTACCCGCAGTTCACCACCGAGATCGACGGGCAGAACATCCACTTCCTGCACGTCCGCTCCACCCACGAGAACGCCCTGCCGCTGATCCTCACCCACGGCTGGCCGGGCTCGGTCGTGGAATATCTGAACGTCATCGAGCCGCTCACCAACCCGGCCGACGGGAAGCAGGCGTTCCACCTGGTGATCCCGTCCCTGCCCGGCTTCGGTTTCTCCGGCCCGACGAAGGAACGGGGCTGGAACCGGTACCGCACCGCCAAGGCGTGGGCGGAGCTGATGCGTCGACTCGGCTACGACCGGTACGGCGCGGTCGGCAACGACGGTGGCTCGATGGTCTCCCCCGAGGTGGGCCGGGTCGACCCCGAGCACGTCGTCGGTGTGCACGTCACGCAGATCTACTCGTTCCCCTCCGGCGACCCGGCCGAGTTCGAGAAGATCACCCCGGAGGAGCAGGAAGGGCTGAAGGTGCTCCAGTGGTTCTACGAGAACAAGATGTCGTTCAACATCCTGCACTCGCAGCAGCCGCAGACCCTGTCGTACGCGATCTTCGACTCGCCGGTCGGGCTGCTCGGCTGGAACTCGCAACTCTTCGGCGACGACCCTGACATCGACGCCGACTTCGTCCTGACCAACACGATGCTCTACTGGCTGACCGGCACCGCCACCTCGGCCACCCGGTTCTACTACGAGGACGCCAAGGCCGAGGCCCCGAAGGAGCCGACGACGGTCCCGCTCGGCCTGACCATGTTCGCCGGTGACTTCGTCTCCATGCGCACCTTCGCCGAGCGCGACCACAAGAACATCACACACTGGAACTCGTACGACCGGGGTGGCCACTACGCCGCGCACATCGTGCCGGACGCGCTCTCCACCGACCTGCGTACCTTCTACGGCGGACTGCGCTGACCGATGTTGCTCCGGTGGAGCCGGCCCCGCGATCGCGGGGCCGGCTCCACCGGCCGGTTCGCTACTTTCCCGCCATTTCGAACTGCTTGTCGTGCCCGATCCGATCGTCGACGGTCTGGATGCGGCCAGCCTGCCGGGTGAGCTTTCCAGTGACCAACAGCCAGAGGCAGATCGCCGCCATCGGCACCGTCGGAAGCAGGATCAGGCCGATCTCGTCGACCTTTCCGCCGGCCAGCAGCATTCCGGTGAGCATCGCGAGGACCATGTTGTTTCCGGCGTGCGCCAGACTCGGCACCCAGATGCTGTCGCTGCGCAGCCGCAGCCAGGCCAGGATCATTTCCTGGCACAGGAACGAAACGGTCCAGACCAGCAACCCGAGCGGTACGTTGTCGAACTCGATGTAGCCGAGAAACGCCAGCGGATAGTGCCAGACCGCCCAGATCAGCCCGGTCACCGTCACCGACAGCAGGGGTCGGTCCACGAAAATGCGTAGCCGAAGATAGCTGGTCCAGCCGAACTCTTCACCCCAGTAGAAGGGGGTAAGCAGGAGCACCCCGGCCATCAGCGCAACCAGGGCGACCCAGCCGGGCAGACCCGGCACCAGCTCGTCCAGAGCGGACAGATCCCTGTCCCACAGTCCCAGCGCCCCCGCCAGCCCGATCGTCAGTGCGACCAGCAACAGCGGGCCGAGCCAGGCCAACAGGTAGAAGGGCCAACTCCGCTTCAGGCGCAGGGCGAGGCCGGCATCGCCGAACCCCTCCCGGGTGACCCAACGGCGTACGACCACCGCCGCGATGGCGGGTGCGAAGGCAAAGGGAAGCTGTACCAGCGCATTGACCAACGACCAGTCGAAGACCAGTCGGGCGAGGAGCAGATAGGACCAGGCACCACCGAAGGAGATCGCCAGGAATACCGATAGTCCCTTTTTCTGTGAGGTCACGGCCGTACCTCATGGTTGAGCTGATTCACCCGACCAGGACACCAGTCGGCCCGCCCCTCGGGCACTACCCGCAGTACCCGAACCGGGGTATGGCTGGGCCTACCGTCATGGAACAGGCGCTGCAACCTTTGTCACATCCATCGAAGTAGGTATCCCCGAATCAGTCTCGGCGCGGAGGAACGGCGCTGATCCGACTGCCAGGCTCGGATGATGCGATCACGAATGGTGTTCGGCGTCGGCCTGCTGATCTTCGGTACGGCGTTGGCCGCGCTGCTGGTCTCCGGCCGGACCGAGATCCGTACCTCGGCCGATGCCGAGTCCCCGCCGACCGCGCTGGTCACCGTACTGCTGCCGATCGTGGTCGCGATGGTGCTGATCCGGCTGGTCCCGCCCCGCCTGCCGGCGCTGCCTCCGCTGACACAGCCGGACCGGCCGGCGCTGGTCCGGCAGGGCTGGGCGCTGACCGTGATCGCGGTCGTGTTCGCGCTGCTCGTACTCGTCGTCGACCTCGGCGACTGGTACGGCCTGGTGAAGGTGGCACTGCTGCTGGGCGGCTCGTGGCTGGCCCTGCGGATCTGGCGGGCACCGTCGACCGGGGCCGCCGCCCAGCGCGCGGCGATGCCCCGGTGGGCGTACTGGCTGGGGCCGGTCCCCGCCATCCTGGCCTGGGGCTACCTGCTCTACTACAGCCCGCTGGCCGGGGATCGGGACATGTCCGGCTACGAGCAGTACGACACCGGAATCCTGGTCGCCGCCATGGTGATCACCTTCCTGACGGCGAGCGTGGCCGAGGAGATCTTCTACCGGGTGCTGCTCCAGACCCGCCTGGAGGCGCTCCTCGGCCGGTGGCCCGCGATCATGGCCACCGCGCTGCTGTTCACCGCCATGCACCTGTCCCGGATCGGCGACGGTCCGCACTGGGAGGTGCTGGCCACGATCACCGTCTGGAACGGTGGGTTCGGGCTGTTCGTCGGCTACCTCTGGGCCCGGTACCGCAACGTCTGGGCCCTGATCGTGGTGCACGGCGCGGTCAACTCGTTGGCTCTGATCCCGGTCCTGCTCCACTGACCAGCCGACGATCAGGCACCCGACCGGCCCGACGTACGCGACATGCTGGCCCGGTAGCGGGTCGGTGAGGTGCCGTAGTGGTCGGCGAAGGCCTGCCGCAGGGATTCGGTCGTACCGAAGCCACACCGTTTCGCCACCGCGGCCACCGGCAGCGTGGTGCTGCTGAGCAACTGCGCGGCTGCGGCCACCCTGGTGGCACGGACGAACTGGCCGGGTGTCTGCCCGATGTCGGTTACGAACAGCCTGGTGAGATGCCGTGCGCTCACCGAGAGCCGGCGGCCCAGCGTGTTCGTGGTCAGGTCCGCGTCCAGGTTTCCGGCCACATGGTCGACGGTGCTCCGGACCAGGCTGGTACGCGGGGCGGGCGCCGCGGTGAACATGCTCATCTGGGCCTGGTTGCCCGGACGCTGTAGGTAGGTCACCAGGACGCGGGCCACCCAGCGGGCCAGTTCGGCCCCGTGGTCCTCCTCGATGAGCGACAGGGTCAGGTCCAGGGCACTGGTCACCCCGGCGGCGGTGGCGACCACCCCGTCCCGGATGAAGATCGGTGCGGGGTCGACGACGACCTGTGGAAACTGCGCCGCGAGGCGCGCCGCGTAGTGCCAGTGGGTGGTCGCGCGACGGCCGTCGAGCAGCCCGGCGGCGGCGAGGACGGTCGCCCCGGTACAGAGGGAGGCCACCCGTCGGCTCTCCCGCGCCAACCGGCGTACGTGTCCGACCAGGCGCTCGTCGGCTGCGGAGCACTCGTGGCCGGTACCGCCCGAGACGACGAGAGTGTCGATCGGCCCCCTGACCCGCTCCAGCGTCTCCTGGGCTGCGAGGACCAGCCCCGAGTCGCAGGTGATCGGCCGCCCACCCGGGGTCGCCAGCCGCACCTGGTACGGCGGATCGGCACCCAGCCGGTTCGCACCCGCAAAGGTCGACGTTACGCAGGCGATGTCCAACAGTTCGGCGGCGTCGTATCCGACAACCACCACCCGACGGTCAGTCATCGATCAATATTAGTCCAGCAGACAGGGTTCGCAGGTTTCCGGACATGGCTGGGCAGCAGCGTTGGGTTTCGTACCTCCTGGATGGACCGTGAGTGGCATGACCACTACCGCCAATTCGGTTTCCCCTGACAAGACAACGTCCCGTCCCTGGCTGCGGCACCTGCTCGTCTCGGTCGCCGCGATCGGCGCCGTACTGATCATCGGGCTGCCGCCCTGGGGCGACAGCCCGCCTATGGGCTGGATCTTCCTGTTCTTGGCGGGCGTCTACGTCGTCATGGCCCTGATCCGCCGGCAGCGGATCGGCCTACAGCTCATCGGCCTCGCGATCTTCGGACCGATCGCGGTCATCAGCGCGTACTGGCAGTCCGACGTGGTGATCTGGCTGGCGGGTGCGGCGTGGTTCGGGCACGGGGTGTGGGACGTCGTGCACTACCGGGCCAACCAGGTGGTCGCCCGCTGGTACTCGGAGTGGTGCACGATCGTCGACCTGATCCTGGGCATCCTCATCCTCGGGTACGCGGCCACCCGGCTGGGTGGTTGATCGATTCCGCCCCACCGCCGACCTCCACGGGTGGCCCGGCGGTGGGGCGGCACCCGGTCGCTACGGTGGGGGTGGTCCACGACGACGACGCGGACCACCGGGCCGCCGGGCGACATGGTCGACAGCGGTCCGGCCGACCAGTGGAGGAGGGTCCGTGCCGCGCATCAGCGCCCCGACCGTCGCGCAGCATCGCGCCGCGCAGCGCCGGGCCCTGCTGGACGCCGCCCGGGCGATCCTCGCCGAGAGTGCCGAGAACATCGGCCAGCCGCCCGGCCTCGCCGCTGTCGCAGCCCGCGCCGGGCTGGCCCGCTCGTCGATCTACCAGTACTTCCGGTCGCGCCAGGATCTGCTCCGCGCGCTCATCGAGGACGTCTTCCCCAGTTGGTCGAGTCGGGTCACCGAGGCGATGGCAGCTACCGCCAGCCCGGGTGAGCAGGTCCTGGCCTACGTCGACACGAACCTCGTCCTGGTCGCCGAGGGCGAGCATGCGATATTCCGCGCCCTGGCCGCCATCGCCCCCAGTGAGGAACTGGACACCAGCAGCCGGATCATGCACGAGCAGTTGCTCACCCCGGTTGTCGAGGCACTCACCGAACTGGGCGCATCCGATCCGGCCACCCTCGCAGAAATGATCAACGCGGTCGTCTACTCCGCATCGCGGATGATCGAATCCGGCGCCGACCAGGCCACGATCCGGGCGCAGGCCCGGGAGTTGCTCGGCCCGTACCTGATGCGCTGAAGCGGGTGCACGCTCCACCCGCGCAGATCGCCACCCGCACCGCCTGACTTCCCGCGCCACCGGACTTCCCGCACCGCTCGGACCTCCCGCGCCGCATGGCCTCCCCGCGCCGCCCACCCTTCGTACACATGTTCCATCCACAGGCTGTGGATGACCGCTCCCGGCACCGACACGCGATGCGGACCGTACCCGGATGCGGTCGCCCAGCCACCCTGACCTGCGTCGATACCGGATGAACAGGTTCGGGACCCGGTCTGGACAGTTTGTTGCCGGCGCGTTACGGTCTCCACATTCTATGGAATCCAGAATGTAGAACTGGAGCGAGAGACGGAGGCGATGGTGATGACATCCTCACGCGCGGCAGTCGTCACCGGCCCCGACGGACCGGTAGAAATCCGTGAATACCCGGTACCCAACCCCGGACCGGGCGAGGCGGCCATCCGCGTCGAACTGTGCGGCATCTGTGGCACCGACGCCCATGTCTTCCACGGCCGTTTGCCGAGCATCACCTTCCCGGCCCTGCTGGGACACGAGATCGTCGGCACCATCACCGCCCTGGGCCCCGGCCTGGACCGGGACTTCGCCGGACGGCCGGTCGCGGTCGGCGACCGGATCGGCGTGTTCCCGGCGACCAGCTGCGGCACCTGCTACGAGTGCGTGGTGCTGCGCCGCCCCGGCCAGTGCCGGCAGAAACCCCAGTCGTACGGCTTCAAGTCGCCGGTCGACGTCGGGCCGCCGCTGACCGGCGGATTCGCCGAATACCTGCACCTGGCCAACCCCGGAACCGTCTTCTACCGCACCGAACTCCCGCCCGAGGTGGCGATCCTGGCCGAACCGATGTCGGTGGCCCTGCACGGGCTGCACCGGGCCAACATCGGGCTCGGTGCCACCGTGGTGGTGCAGGGCGTGGGGGCGATCGGTCTGATGGTCGTCGCCGCCGCCCGGGCCGCCGGGGCCGCCCGGGTGGTCGCCGTCGACGGCAACGCCAGCCGGCTCGCCCTGGCGGCGGAACTGGGTGCCGACGCGGTGGTCGACATCGGCACCCTCGACCCCGGCGCACCCCGACACGCGGCCGTACGCGACGCGCTCGGCGGAACCGGGGCCAGCGCCGTCATCGGATG
Source organism: Micromonospora sonneratiae (assembly GCF_042679305.1). Lineage (NCBI taxonomy): Bacteria > Bacillati > Actinomycetota > Actinomycetes > Micromonosporales > Micromonosporaceae > Micromonospora > Micromonospora sonneratiae. The sequence goes on from NZ_JBHTMP010000028.1 coordinate 71,603, forward strand.
CAGCGGCTCCCCGGCCGGGTTCGCCGAGGCGATCGGCTACGTCGCCGACGGCGGCACCCTCGCCGAACTCGGCAACTTCACCGACCGGGGGCCGACGGCGTTCAACCCGTACACGGACCTGGTCCGGCGGGACATCACCATCGCCGGCGTCTACGGCGCCGGACCGGAAATGCAGGCGCGTTACCTGCGCGCCCTGGAGATCCTCGGACGGGGCGGCCCGCCCTTCGCCCGGGTGGTCTCGCACCGCGTCCCGCTCCGGGACGTGGAGCTGGCACTGCGCTCACTCAGTACGGGCTATCAGCTGAACGGGAGCGATGTCGTGAAGATCGCCATCGACCCGTCCCGGTAGGCGACGGCCCAGGCAACACCCATCCCCCAGTGAAAAACATTCCCTTGAGAGGGGTTACCTGTGCGTAGCCTTCCCCGCGCCACGCGCGGCACGACCCGCAGAGCGGTTCTGGCGGGCGGCCTGGCCGCCACCGTCGCGCTCTCCCTGGCCGCCTGCGGCTCCGGCGACGACGGTGAGGTCACCGGCGGCGGTGTGGGTACCGCCGAGAAGCCGGTCTCCATTCGGATGATCGCCAACGACGCGTTCGCGCGTCAGTGGCAGGAACAGATGGTGCCGGAGTTCAACAAGCTCTACCCCCACATCAAGGTCACCATCGACGGCGTCCCGTACGGCGACCTGCTGGCCAAGGAGATGCTGGAGCTGACCGCTCCGGACCCGACGTACGACCTGATCGTGGCCGACGACCCGTGGATCCCGCAGCTGGCGAAGACCGGCGGACTGGCGGACCTCAAGGGTGACCTGGGCAAGTACACCAAGTCCGACTACGACTGGGACGACTTCAACACCGGACCGCTGGCCGCAGGTGAGTGGAAGGGCAAGCAGTACGGTGTGCCGCTGCGCTCCAACGTGCTGCTGATGTTCTACAACAAGACGCTCTACTCGAAGGCCGGCCTGGCCGAGCCGACCCCGGCGCTGACCTGGCAGCAGTACCTGGAGCAGGCGCCGAAGCTGGTGCAGGACACCAACGGCGACGGCAAGCCCGACGCCTGGGCGGTGGGCACCTACTGGACCAAGGACCCGCTGACCCCGACGATCTGGCAGACCATCCTCAACAGCAACGGTGGTCAGCTGCTCGACGAGAACAACAAGCCGGCGTTCAACACCCCGGAGGGCGTCGCCGCCCTGCAGACCCACATCGACCTGCTCAAGTACGCCCCGCCCGGTGCGGCCACCTACCAGTTCAACGAGCCGCTGGAGGCGTTCCGGCAGGGCAAGACGGCCACCATGTTCATGTGGGGCAGCGTCTACAAGGGCACCGCGATCGACCCGAAGACCACCACCCTCAAGCCGGAGGAGGTCGGCATCCAGGTGATGCCGGTCGGTACGGCCAGCGCTGGCGCCCACCGGGGCATGTGGACCGGTGCGGTGGCGAAGAAGAGCAAGCAGGCCGAGGCGTCCTGGGCCCTGTTGCAGTGGCTCTCCTCCAAGGAGGGCGAGAAGTGGCACGCCAACACCCTGGGTGTCTTCCCGGCGCGTAAGTCGACCCTCTCCTCCACCCCGGAGCAGGCCTGGCTGACCCCGGTCTTCAAGGCCATCGCCGACGGCTACGTCGCGATCGACAAGGGCAAGATGTGGCGGCCGAAGCTCCCCGAGTCCGACGCCATCCAGCAGATCCTGGCGACCCAGCACAGCCTGGCGGTGTCCGGTCAGGTCACTGCGGCCCAGGCGTTGAAGAACGCCGAGGACGAGGTCAACAAGTTGCTGAAGTCCAAGGGCTACTGAGCGCGGAGCATCAGGTGTCTACCAAGACTGAGACGGGAGCGGTGGGGAGCGCGGTCGCGCCCCCCGCCGCCCCGGCGGACGCATCCCTCCGGCGGCGGCCGTTGCGCCAGCGTCTACAGGACATCGGCAGCCGGTGGCTGTTCCTCGCCCCCGCGCTGGTCATCCTCGTCGCGGTGCTGGCCTACCCGCTCTTCTACACGATCCAGATCAGCTTCTCGGAGCTGGACCTGGCCACGTTCACCCCGGCCGAGAACGTCGGCTGGCTCAACTACCGGACGGTCCTCGAGGACCCCGGGTTCCTCAACTCGCTGAAGGTCACCGGCGTCTACCTGGCGCTGGCGCTGCCGTTGCAGATGGTCCTCGGCTTCGGCATCGCGTTCCTGCTCAACGTCGAGTGGCGGGGGCGGGGCGTACTGCGGGCGCTCTTCCTGATCCCGATGGTGGTCGTACCGGTGGTCGCCGGTGGCGTCTGGAAGATGCTGCTCGACCCGATGTGGGGCTTCGTCAACTACCTGCTCGGTCTGGTCGGCATCGAGCCGATCAACTGGCTGGCCGACCCCACCCTGGCGATGATCAGCCTGGTGCTGATCGACACCTGGCGGTGGACGCCGTTCGTGGTCCTGATCGCCTCCGCCGGCATCATGTCGCTGCCCGGTGACGTGTTCGAGGCGGCCCGGGTCGACGGTGCCGGTTGGTTCGCCACCCTGCGCAAGGTGACCCTGCCGCTGCTGGCCCCGGTCATCCTCGCCGCGTTCATCGTGCGCTGGCTCGGTGCGGTGAAGATGTTCGACATCGCGCTGGCCGCCACCAAGGGCGGGCCGGGGCAGGCGACCGACGTGGTCAACCTCTACATCTACGAGAAGGCGTTCCGTGGCCTGGAGTTCGGCACGGCCTCGTCGATGGCGACATTGGTGCTGGCCATCACCATGCTGCTGACCTTCCTGTTCCTGCGTCTCAACCGTTTTCTGGAGAAGCGATGGTGACCACGACGGCGGGCGTCCCCGCCACCCGTGGCCGGTCCCGGCACGGCCGGCTCGGGCGCGGTCTGCGCATCGGCGGTTCGCTCCTCGCGACGCTGGTGTTCCTGTTCCCGGTGCTCTGGATGATCAGCACCTCGTTCAAGCTGCCCCGGGACATCTTCGCCAGTCCGCCACGCTGGTTCAGCACCGTCACCTGGGAGAACTACACCAGCTACTTCACCCAGGCCGACATCGGCCCGCGGATGATCAACACGATCATCGTGGCGGTCGGCGCGGGTCTGCTGTCCATCGTCGCCGGCGCGATGGCCGGTTACGCGCTGGCCCGGCTACCGATCCGGGGAGCCGGGCTGATCGGTGGGCTGATCCTCGCCTCGCGGGGTGTGCCGCCGATCGCCCTGGCCGTACCGATGTTCCTGGTGGCCCGCCGGTTCGACCTCACCGACCAGCACATCACGCTGATTCTCGCGTACTGCACCTTCCTCATCCCGTACGTGATGTGGCTGATGCGCTCGTTCTTCATGGCTCTGCCCAAGGAGCTGGAGGAGTCGGCGATGTTGGACGGCGCGTCCCGGCTCGGCGCGTTCTTCCGGATCATCGTGCCCTGCACGCTGCCCGGCCTGATCTCGACGCTGATCTTCAGCATCATCCTGGCCTGGGAGGAACTGCTGTTCGCACTGGTCCTGACGAACCGCGACGCGGCGACGATCCCGGTGGCCATCGCCGGTATGGCGGCCGACACCGAACAGGGAGCGATGTGGGGTCCGCTGACCGCGGTCGGCACCCTGACCGTCATCCCGGTCGTGGTGTTCGCGCTGTTCGTACAGAAGTGGCTGATCAAGGGACTGGCGGAGGGCGCGACCAAGGGCTGACGCCCACGGTCGGGTCAGAGAAAGTGGCGCAACGATGAAGATTCGGGATGTCCGTGCCTCGCTGATCGAGATCCCCTACCCACGGCCGTTCGTACCGTCGTGGGCACCGGAAGGCGCGCACCGCACGATGGCGGCGGTGATCGTGGAGGTGGAGACCGACGCCGGCGTGGTCGGCGTGTCCGGCGGCGACATGGGGCACGGTTCCGGACCGCTGTTGCTCCGTACGATCCGGGACGTGATCCGGCCGCTGCTGGTCGGACAGGACCTGTTCGCCACCGAGCACATCGCGAACCGGCTGCGTTACGTGGCCCAGTACTTCTTCCCCCGGCCGTGGGTGGTCGGCGTCGCGGTCTGGGACGCGGTGGGCAAGGCCTGCGGTCGGCCCCTCTACCAGCTGTGGGGCGGGGCCAACGACGAGCTGCGCGCCTACGCCAGCTTCGGTGAGGTACGCGATCCCGCGCAGCGGGTCGACGACGCGCTGGCGGCGGTCGCGGCCGGATTCCGGGGCATCAAGCTGCGGATCCACTCGGCCACGATGGCCGAGGACCTGCGGCAGGTGGCCGCCGTACGGGAGGCGGTCGGTCCGGACGTCATGCTGGCGGTCGACGCCAACCAGGCGGCCTCCCGGTGGCGTTACGCCCCGGACGGCAGTCGACTGATCTGGTCGTACGAGCGGGCGCTGGCCACCGCCAGGGAACTGTCCGATTTGGACGTGGCCTGGCTGGAGGAACCGCTGCCCCGGCACGACTACACGGCGCTGCGCCGGTTGACCGCCGCGTCGCCGGTGCCGATCTCCGGTGCCGAGCACAACCGGGGCATCGCCGAACTCGTACGTCTACTGGAAGATGATTGTTTCGACATCTACCAGCCCGACGCCAACGAGAGCGAGGAGATCCATGCGCTGCGACAGTTCGGCGCGATGGTCGCCGCGCGGCAACGGCGGTTCATCCCGCATGCGTGGGCGACCGGGCTGGGTGTCGCCGGCAACCTCCAGCTCTGCGCCTCACTGGCCTCCTGTGAGTGGCTGGAGTACCCGTACGACCCGCCGGTCATCGTGCCGGAGGTCTTCCAGGTGATGCTGGCCGAGCCGCTGCTGCCCGACCCGGCCACCGGTGCCGTACGGCTGCCGACCGGGCCCGGCCTCGGCGTCACCCTGGACCGGGCGGCGATCGACCAGCTGACCGTGCAGCGAGTGTGAGGGGGAACCGGTGACCACCGATACCTTCCAGATGAAGTCCGACATCGCCATCAGTCACATCAAGCGGCTGATCATGTCGGGTGAGGCACCACCCGGCAGCCGGATCGTCGCCCGGGTCGTCTCCGAGGCGCTGGGCATCAGCGAGACCCCGGTCCGGGAGGCGATCAAGTCGCTGGTCGCCGACGAGTGGCTGGTGCTGCGCCCGCACGTCGGCGCGGTGGTGGCCAGCGTCGGGCTGGACAACATCCAGGAGATATACGGCATCCGGGGCGCCCTCGGCGGCCTCGCCATCGAACTGGGTGGCACGGCGTACACACCGGAGCGGATCGCCGAGATCGACGCGGTACTGCGCGAGTGCGAGCCGGTGGTGGCCGAGCGGGACGTCGACGCATTCTCCAAGCTCAACCGGCGGTTCCACGCGCTGCTCTCGGACACTCCACAGACCACGGTGATCAACCGGATGCTGACCTCGCTCTGGTCGCGTACCGAGGGGGCCAAGTACGGCTTCCGCTTCGTGCCCTGGCGACTGCCCGAGTCGCACGCCGAGCACGTCGCGATCCGGGACGCGATCGTCGCCGGGGACTTCGCCCTCGCCGCGCGCCTCGTCCGGGAACACGAGCAGGCCGGAATGGACGCCCTGCTACAGGGCCTACAGAACCAGAGTGAGCCGCGGCCGGCCGGCCGCCGACAGGAGACCGTATGAGTGACGTTGGACTGGCCTACATCGACGGCGCGTGGTGCGAGCCGGCCGGTGGCACGGTGTTCGAGGTACGGGAGCCGGCCACCGGTGCCGTACTCGGCACGGTCGTGGACGCCGGCCCCGCCGAGGCGAAGGCGGCGGTGGACGCGGCGGCCCGGGCGCTGCCGCAGTGGCGGGCACTGCCCGCACACCTGCGGGCCGAGAAGCTGCGGGCGGTGGCGGCGGTGCTGACCCGCCGGGCCGACGAGATCGCCGAGACGATGACCCGGGAGCAGGGCAAGCCGCTGGCCGAGGCCCGGGCCGAGGTGCTCTCCGGGGCCGAGCACATGCTGTGGTCGGCGGAGGAGACCCGTCGGTTGTACGGCGAGACCGTGCCGGCCGGCACCGAGAGTTCGCGGATCTGGCTGCTGCCGGAGCCGGTGGGCGTGGTCGCCGCCATCACCCCGTGGAACTTCCCGCTGTCCATGGTGACCCGCAAGCTGGGGCCGGCGCTGGCTGCCGGTTGCACGGTGGTGCTCAAGCCGTCCGAGCTAACGCCGTACTCGGCGTTGGCCGTGGCACAGGCCTGTGCCGAGGCGGGTCTGCCGGCGGGCGTGGTGAACATCGTGCCGACCACCCGGCCGGCCGAGGTCACCGAGGTATTCATGAGTAAGCCGGAGGTCCGCAAGGTCTCCTTCACCGGCTCCACCCGGGTCGGCAAGCTGCTGATCGCGGCCAGCGCGCCGGACGTCAAGCGGATGTCGGTCGAGCTGGGTGGGCACGCGCCGGTGCTGGTCTTCGCCGACGCCGACCTGGAGAAGGCGGCGGCGGGCGTGGCCCGGGCCAAGTTCTACAACGCCGGGCAGGCCTGCACCTCGCCGAACCGGATCTACGTCCACTCGTCGGTGGCCGGGGAGTTCACCCGGTTGCTGGCCGCCCGTACGGCCGAGTTGCCGGTCGGCAACGGGCTGGCCGACGGGACCCGGATCGGCCCGCTGATCAACACGGCGGCCGTCGACAAGGTGGCCGAACACGTCGCCGACGCCCTCGACCGGGGCGCGAAGGTGCTGACCGGCGGTGACCGGCCCAGCGGTGGGGCGTACGCCGGGGGCAGCTTCCACACCCCGACCGTGCTGTCCGGCGTCACCGACGACATGGTGATCAGCAACGACGAGACGTTCGGTCCGGTCGCACCGGTGCTCACCTTCGAGTCCGACGAGGAGGCCCTGACCCGGGCCAACAGCACCTCGTACGGCCTGGCCTCCTACCTGTGGAGCCGGGACCTGGCCCGGGTGATCCGCTCGGCGGAGGCGCTGCGTTTCGGCATGGTCTCGGTCAACGGTGGCACCTTCGCGCCGCCGCAGGGGCCGTTCGGCGGGATCAAGGGCAGTGGGTACGGCCGCGAGGGTGGCCACCACGGTGTCGAGCACTACCTCGACTACAAGTATCTGGCGGTGGAACTCGGTGACTGAATATCTGACCCACGAACGGGAGATCACCAGTCGGGTGGACCTGTGTCTGCCCGACGGTCGACTCAATCCGGAGGCGGTCGGCTGGACCCGTCAGCCGCTGCACCGGGCGAACCTGCGTGGCTGGGGCCGGAACAAGCGGTTCGAGTACTGGTGTGTGACCACCCCGACCCACCTGGTCGCGGTGAACGTCTCGCACGCCGACTACCGGGTCACCTACGCCGCGTTCTTCCTGGACTTCGCCACCGGCCAGGAGATCCAGATCGCCGAGCGTTCGCTGCTGCCGATCGGTACGCCGATGCCGACGACCTCCGGCGAGGGCGGGGTACGGGCCCGGGGCCGGCAGATCGCGCTCGGTTTCGACGAGACGCCCTCCGGCACCCGGCTGCGCGCCCGGTCGGCACGGCTCTCGGTCGACCTGCTGGTGGACCGGCCCGAGGGACACGAGTCGCTGGGTGTGGTGGTGCCGTGGAACGAGCGGCAGTTCCAGTACACCCGCAAGGACAACTGTCTGCGGGCGCAGGGCCGGGTGGTGGCCGACGGTCAGGCGTACGAGTTCGATCCGGACACCGCGTACGCCACGTTGGACCACGGGCGTGGCCGGTGGCCGTACTCGATCGTCTGGAACTGGGGTGCGGCCAGTGGTCGGTGCCACGGCCGGGAGGTCGGCCTCCAGATCGGCGGCAAGTGGACCGTGGGCACCGGGATGACCGAGAACGCGATCCGGGTGGACGGCCGAATCCACAAGATCGGTGAAGAGCTGACCTGGTACTACGACTCGCACGACTGGCTGGCGCCCTGGCGGGTGGTGGGCCAGCGGGTCGACCTGACCTTCACCCCGTTCCACGACCGCGCCGCGCACAGCAGCTGGCTGGTGGTGGAGAGCGACGAGCACCAGGTCTTCGGGCACTACTCCGGACACGTGGTGACTGACGAAGGCGAGCGGATCCCGGTCGACGGGCTGCTCGGCTGGGCCGAGGAGGTCCGGCGCCGATGGTGACGCCGAGCTTTACCGGCAGACAGATTCTATATTCTGCGGAAAGGACTTGGACGTGGACAGCGGAATGATCGACGCCGCTCGGCGGGCCGCGACGCTGGCGGCACTGGACGACCAAACGTACGACCTGCTCATCGTCGGTGGCGGGATCACCGGCACCGGTGCGGCCCTGGACGCGGCGTCCCGGGGTCTGCGGGTGGCCCTGATCGAAGCCGGCGACCTCGGCGGCGGCACCTCCAGCCGCTCCAGCCGACTGCTCCACGGCGGCGTGCGCTACCTGGAGCAGCTCGAATTCGGGCTGGTCCGCGAAGCGCTGCGGGAACGGGGACTGCTCGGCGGCCGACTGGCCCCGCACCTGGTCCGCCGGCTGCCGTTCGTCCTCCCGCTGACCCACCGGGTGTGGGAGCGGGCGTACATCGGCGCCGGGCTCAGCCTCTACGACGGCATGGGACAGATTCCCGGCAGCCGGGCCGAGCGGGTCTTCCGCATGCACCGGCACCTCAGCCGGCGCGGCCTCGCCCGAGTCATGCCCGCCCTGCGGGCCGAGATGACCACCGGCGCTCTCGAGTACGACGACGGCCAGGTCGACGACGCGCGACTCACCCTCGCCGTCGCCCGTACCGCCGCCCGCGAGGGCGCGGTGATCGCCACCCGGGTCCGCGCGGTCGGCTACACCACCCGGGGCAACACGGCCGAGGTCACCGTCCGCGACGAACTGACCGGCACCGAGAGCACCGTACGGGCCCGACAGGTGCTGGCCGCCTCCGGTGTCTGGACCGACGAGGTACAGCGGCTCGTCGGCCGGGAGGTGCTCCGGGTACGCGCCTCCAAGGGCGTGCACCTGGTCGTGCCGAAGTCGGCGCTGCGGGTCGACCGGGCGGTGATCACCCGTACCGAGCGCAGCGTGCTGTTCATCATCCCGGTCGGCTCGACCGTGCTGGTCGGCACCACCGACACGCCGTACTCGGGCGACCTGCGGAACGTGACCGCCGACGGCGACGACATCACCTTCCTGCTGAACCAGGTCAACCAGTGGCTGCGCCGGCCGCTGGAACGGGCCGACGTGGTCGGCGTCTACGCCGGTCTGCGCCCGCTGGTCGACAAGGCCGGCACCGCCGACACCGCCAAACTCAGCCGGGAACACGTCGTGGCGAAGATCGACGACCAGTGCCTGGCCATCGCCGGCGGCAAGCTCACCACGTACCGGGTGATGGCCAAGGACGCGGTGGACGCGGTCGTGGAGCGGCTCGGCGGCGGCTACCCGCCGTCCTGCACCGAACGGTTGCCGCTGGTGGGTGCCGACGGATTCCAGGCCCTCTGGAACCGGCGCGGACACCTCGCCCGCGCCCACGGCCTGCCCGCCGGCACCATCGACGACCTGCTGCGCCGGCACGGCACGGCGGTCACCGAGGTCCTGGCCAGCGCCGACGAGTCGGACCTGCGTCCGGTCGCCGGAGCCGGCGGCCTACTGCGGGCCGAGGTCAGCTACGCGGTACGGCACGAGGGCGCGCTGGCCGTCGAGGACGTACTGCTGCGGCGCAGCCACGCCGGCCTGGAGACGGTCGACGGGGCGGCCGACGCGGCCGACGAGGTCGCCACCCTGATGGCCGGCGCGCTCGGCCGGGACCACGACTGGATCGAGCAGGAAGCGGCCCGCTACCGCCGAGTCACCGGCTCCAACCGGGCTGCGCTGATCGGGGCCATCTGATGGCCGTACTCGCCATCGACGCCGGCACCACCGGGGTCACCGCGGTCGTCGTCGACCCGGACGGCACGGTCGTGGCCCGGGGATACCAGGAGTTCCCGCAACTCTTCCCCCGGCCCGGCTGGGTCGAGCACGACCCGGACAGCATCTGGGACGCGGTACGGGCGGCGAGCGCTTCGGCGCTCGCCGCCGCCCCGACGACGCCGACCTGCATCGGGATCACCAACCAGCGGGAGACCGTGGTCCTCTGGGACCGGCAGACGCTGGCCGCCCCCCGGCCGGCGATCGTCTGGCAGGACCGCCGTTCGGCGCAACTCTGCGAACGGCTCCGGGCCGACGGCCACGAGTCGTTGATCACCACCCGGACCGGGCTGCGGCTGGACCCGTACTTCTCCGCGACCAAGCTCGCCTGGCTGGCCGCCGAGGAGCCGGCGACCTGGGCCGACGTACGGGCCGGTCGGACCGTGGTCGGTACGGTCGACAGCTACCTCGCCGCCCGGCTCACCGGTGGGCGGGTACACGTCACCGACCCGTCGAACGCATCCCGCACCCTGCTCTTCGACCTGGCCGAGGGGGACTGGTCGGAGGAACTGTGCGCGTTGTTCGACGTACCCCGGTCCGCGCTGCCGGAGATTGTCCCCACCAACGCGGTGATCGGCCGTACCGACCCGGAGGCGTTCCTGGGCCTGGACCTGCCGGTCGCGGCGCTCGTCGGCGACCAGCAGTCCGCCCTGTTCGGGCAGACCTGCTTCACCGTCGGCAGCTCCAAGTGCACCTACGGCACCGGCTCGTTCGTGCTGGTCAACACCGGCACGAAGGCGGCCACGCCGGACGCCGGGCTGGTCGCCACGGTCGGCTGGCAGCTCGACGGTCAGCCGACCACGTACGCCCTGGAAGGCTCGATCTTCGTCACCGGTGCGGCCGTGCAGTGGCTACGGGACGGGCTCGGCATGATCCCGGCTGCGGCTGACGTCGAGCCGCTGGCCGCCAGCGTGCCGGACTCGGGCGGGCTGGTCTTCGTACCGGCCCTGACCGGGCTCGGCGCACCGGACTGGGACCCGTACGCCCGAGGGGCGATGTTCGGCCTGACCCGGGGCACCAGCCGGGCGCACGTCGCACGGGCCACCCTGGACGCGATCGCCTTCCAGGTGCGGGACGTGACCGACGCGATGGCCCGGTGCACCGGACAGCCGCTGACCGGGCTCACCGTCGACGGCGGGGCCGCCGTCAACAACCTGCTCTGCCAGTTGCAGGCCGACCAACTCGGTCTGCCGGTACGTCGGCCCACCATCACCGACACCACCGCGCTCGGCGCGGCGTACCTGGCCGGTCTGGCCACCGGGGTCTGGGGCAGCACCGACGAGATCACCAAGCGCTGGCACCTGGACCGGGAGTTCACCGCCGGGGCGGGGGCCGCCGATCGCGACAAGGCCCACCGGCGCTGGCGGCGGGCCGTCGCCGCCGTCCGAGAGTGGTCAGCATGAGCGAGCGAAGCGAGCGAATCAGCCAGCTCAGCATCACGGCTCATGACGACGCCGAGCGAAGCGAGGTGGCGGCATGAGTGCGCTGGACGGGGTGCTCGTCGCCGACTTCAGTCGGGTGCTGGCCGGGCCGTACGCCACCATGCTCCTGGCCGACCTCGGCGCGGACGTGGTCAAGGTGGAACGGCCCGGCAAGGGGGACGACACCCGGGCCTGGGGGCCGCCGTACGACGCCGACGGCACCGCCACCTACTACCTGGCGGTCAACCGCAACAAGCGGTCGATCGCACTGGACCTGACCGACCCGGCCGACCTGGCCACCGCCCGCGAGCTGGCGCACCGGGCGGACGTGATCGTGCAGAACTTCCGCCCCGGCACGATGGAACGCTACGGCCTCGGCTACGCCGACATCGCCGCTGTCAACCCGGGCGCGGTCTACTGCTCGGTCACCGGATTCGGTTCCGGTGCGGGTGCCGACCGACCCGGGTACGACCTGCTCGTCCAGGCCGTCGGCGGGCTGATGAGCGTCACCGGGGCGCAGCCGGGTGAGCCGGTCAAGGCCGGGGTCGCCGTGGTCGACGTGATCACCGGGCTGCACGCCACGATCGGCATCCTGGCCGCGCTCCGGCACCGGGACGCCACCGGCGAGGGCCAGCACGTCGAGGTCAGCCTGCTGTCGTCGTTGCTGTCCGCGCTGGTCAACCAGGCTTCCGGGTACGTCTCGGCGGGCGTGGTCCCGGGCATCCTGGGCAACGCGCATCCGAGCGTCGTGCCGTACCAGTTGCTGCCCACCGCCGACCGGCCGCTGGCGGTGGCGGTCGGCACCGACGCGCAGTTCGCCGCGCTCTGCGGCGTACTCGGCATCCCGTCCGTGGCTGGGGAGCCACGCTATCTGACCAACGCCGACCGGGTACGTCACCGCGAGGCGCTGATCGCCACCCTGTGTGAACGGACGGCGTTGCGGCCCGCCGACGAACTGGCCGCCGCGCTCAGCGCCGTCGGCGTGCCGTGTGGACCGGTCAACGACCTGGCCGGTGCGTTCAGGCTCGCCACCGACCTGGGGCTGGCACCGGTAGTGGAGATCGACGAGCCGGACCGGGATCAGCCGGCCCGGCAGGTGGCCAACCCGATCAGCCTCTCCGGCACACCACCCCGATACGACCGGCCGCCACCCCGGCTCGGCCAGCACACCGACGACGTACGCGCCTGGCTCACCGCCACTTCCTCCCAGGAGAGCAACTGATGACCGACCCGTTGGAACTCGCCGCGATCGACACCCTCCTCACCGAGGAGGAGCGCGACATCCGGGACACCGTTCGTAAGTTCGCGGCCGAGCAGATCCGGCCGCACATCGCCGAATGGTTCGCCGCCGGTGAACTGCCCGCCCGGGAACTGGCCCGGGAGTGCGGCAAGCTCGGCCTGCTCGGCATGCACCTGGAGGGCTACGGCTGTGCCGGCACCGGCGCGGTCGCCTACGGGCTGGCCTGCTTCGAGCTGGAGTCGGCCGACTCGGGCGTACGCAGCCTGGTGTCGGTGCAGGGCTCGCTGGCCATGTACGCCATCCGGACCTTCGGCAGCGAGGAGCAGCGCCAGCGGTGGCTGCCGGCGATGGCGGCCGGTGAGGCGATCGGCTGCTTCGGGCTGACCGAGCCGGACGCCGGCTCCGACCCGGGTGCGATGCGGACCTCGGCCCGCCGCGACGGGGGCGACTGGATCCTCAACGGCGAGAAGATGTGGATCACCAACGCGGCGATCGCCGACGTGGCGGTGGTGTGGGCCCGTACCGACGAGGGCATCCGGGGCTTCGTCGTACCGATGGACACCCCGGGGGTGAGCACCCTGCCGGTGGGGCACAAGCTGTCGCTGCGGGCCTCGGTCACCTCGGCCCTGGTCCTCCAGGACGTACGCCTGCCCGGCGACGCCATCATGCCGGAGGCGATCGGCCTGCGGGCCCCGCTGAAGTGTCTCGGTGAGGCCCGGCTCGGCATCGTCTTCGGCTCGCTCGGCGCCGGCTACGACTGCCTGCGGGCCGCGATCGACTACGCCGGCAGCCGCGAGGCCTTCGGTCGGCCGATCTCCGGCTTCCAGCTCACCCAGGAGAAGCTGACCGAGATGACCCGGGGCCTGGTCAACGGCATGCTGCTGGCCGTCCACGTGGGACGGCTGCGGGAGGCCGGAAGGGCGACGCCGGCACAGGTCAGCCTGGCGAAGCTGAACAACTGCGAGACGGCGATCAGCATCGCCCGTATGGCCCGGACGATCCTCGGTGCGAACGGCGTGACCCTGGAGTACCCGGTGCTGCGGCACGCCAACAACCTGGAGGCGGTGCTCACCTACGAGGGCACCAGCGAGGTGCACAAGCTGGTGGTCGGCCAGGCGCTGACCGGCCAGGCCGCCTTCCGGGGATAGTCCGAGCGATGGCGCTCAGCCGTACCTACGCCCGTCGTACGGCTGAGCGCCATCGACCGACTTGCGCTGTGAGCGAACCCCCGTGGCTCTGCCATCGATCGATGACTTGAATGGCGGAATCGGCTATTGGGGAGGCACGCATGGCGCGCATGGCGGCATATGACCGAATCGCTGACTGGTACGAGAACGAGTTCCTCGCCCAGCAGGGTGACAGCGATCCGATAGGTGTCAGGCGGGCGCTGGGCAGCCTGTTGGGCTCGGGCGACGGCGTCTGCCTGGAGATCGGCTGCGGCACGGGCGCGTACGCGGGGCAGGTTCGTGAGCTGGGCTGGACCCCGGTCGGCATGGACCTCTCGGCCGGCATGCTGCGACATGCCAGGGGTCGCCTGCCCACCGTACGGGCCGATGTCAGTCAACTCCCGGCACGTACAAGCTCCATCTCCACCGCCATCGCCGTAATGGTCCACACCGACATTCCGGACTATCCGCTGGTGCTGGGCGAGGTTGCCAGGGTGCTGCGGCCCGGCGGGGTGTTCGTCCACGTCGGTGTTCATCCCTGCTTCTGTGGTGGATTCGCCGACCGGACCGACCGCGACGCCGTCGTGCTCCGCCCCGGCTACCTGGACAGCCACTGGACCTACGAGTCCTGGACCGACCAGGGAGTACGTGCCAAGGTCGGTGGCATGCACCGCCCCCTGCCCGAGTTGCTGCACGCCTTCCTCGACGCCGGCCTGACCTTCGAACGGTTCACCGAAGGCGGCTCACCAACGCCAACCGTGTTCGCTGTCCGAATGCGCAAACCCTAGCGATCCCCCACCGTCCCGCCGACAACGGTCGGGTCCGCGACAACAAGAGCAGGCATCCCCGGCCTGACCTGGGCGTCGAAGAGCGGCACAAAATATGGGGGACGTTCCCCCATGCCGCCGATTCCGGCCGCCACAACCCTGTAGACCATGAGCAACACATGGGTGGCCACGCCCCTTGGCGGGGCGAACGCCCCGGCCGAAGGGAGCCACTGGTGGGCGCTCGGCCTACCCCTTGCGGAGCGGCTTCCTACCCCCGGACGGATCGCGCCGGACGATCCCGGCTCGACGCGGGCCCAGGCACGGCTACACGACTGGTACCGGGCGCACGACCTCGGCGCCAGTGGACAGTTCGACGCCAGGCTGGCGAACCTTGCCCTGACCGAGGACGATCTGCTGACGCTGCTGGCCGAAGCCCCACCGGCGCTGGCCGAACGCGTCGGCTCCCCACCGGCCTGGGCCCGGTTCACCGCGCAGGTCATCGCCGCCGCGTACGAGCCGAGCGGGGGACAACCCGGACGGGAAACCGGTGAGTCGGACCGGGACGGCGAATCGCCGACGGCCGGCAACGATGCCTGGACAGCCGGTTTCGCGCAGATTCTCCGGCCGTACCTGGACGTGTCCGTCGAACGGTTGACGCGACGGAGTAGCGAGATCACGGCCGGCACCACGGACGGGTTCGACATCGTTGCCATCGGTGCCGAGTTCCGGCAGACGTTGAGCAGCCGCCTCGTCCGGGTAGCCGCGCGGACCCTCGTACGGGAATTGAACACCGCGAGGTCACGCGGACAGTTGGCCGGCTCCTCGCCGGAGGAACGCTTCCTCGACTTCATCCGTCAGTTCCGGCAGCCGGCCACGCTGCACGCGTTCCTGGCCTGGTATCCGGTCCTGGCCCGGCTGCTTGCCCAGACCTGCGAGTACGCCATCGACGCCGCCGTCGAGCTACTCCGCCGGTTCTGTGTCGACCGGGCCGCCATCGTGGCCACGTTCTTCGCCGGACGGGACCCCGGACGACTGGTCGCCCTGCACCTCGGTGCCGGTGACCGGCACCAGCGGGGACGGACCGTTGCCCTGCTCCGGTTCACCACCGGGGTACGGCTGGTCTACAAGCCACGTCCGTTGACCGTGCACCGACACTTCAACGAGGTGCTGCGCTGGCTCGACGGCCACCATCCGGGCCTGGCACCGAGGGCACTGACCGTCCTCGACCGGACGGACTACGGCTGGACGGAGTTCACCAGTCCGCAGCCGTGTGCCGACCGGTCCGAGGTCGAACGGTTCTACCGGCGGCAGGGTGCCCTGCTGGCCGTGCTCTACGCCCTGGACGGTTCGGACGTCCACTACGAAAACCTCATCGCCTGCGGCGACCAACCGGTGCTGGTCGACGTCGAGACCCTCTTCCATCCGTCGCTGCATGCCAGCACCGGCTTCGCGTCCGATCCGGCCGCCACGGCCCTGACCGGATCCGTGTACCGCTCCGCCCTGCTACCGCAACTACTGCTCGGTGACGAACACGCGTTGGACATTTCCGGGCTCGGCGGGGACCGGGATGCGCCGCTGCCCACCCCCGTGGTCGACTGGCATGCGCCCGGTACCGACGAGATGCGGCTGGTCCGGCGGGGCGGCCGTTTCGCCGGGGCGGACAACCGACCCCGACTCGACGGTGTCGACGTCGATCCCACCGAGTTCACCGAACAACTGCTGGCCGGGTTCCGCGACGGCTACGACGTCATCGTCCGTAACCGCCACGACCTGATCGACCCGGACGGGTTGCTCCACCGTTTCGCGGACGACGAGGTGCGTGTCGTGGCCCGGGCGACCCGCGTGTACGTACGGCTGCTCGACGAGTCGACCCATCCGGACGTGCTGCGCGACGCGCTCGACCGGGACCGTCTGCTCGACGTGCTGTGGGCCGGTTCGGCCGGGGACCCGGCGCGACTCCGCCTGGTACGCAGCGAACTGGCGGAACTGTGGCACGGGGACGTACCGATTTTCACGGCCCGGCCCGGTCACCGCCACCTGTGGGCGGGCACCGGTGACGAGATCACCGACGTCCTCGACGCTTCCCCACTGGACCAGGTGATCGCAAAGATCCGCAGCATGGGCGACGTCGACCGCTACGACCAGGAATGGATCATCCGGACCAGCCTGGCCACGCGGCGTCCACACAGCGGGCACGAGACCGGAAGCCCGGTGCCTCGGCCGTTCGCCGCCACCACACCGGATCCCGGCCGGTTGCTGGCTGCGGCCCGAGGCGTCGCTGATCAGATCATCGCGCGGGGCTATACCGACGACAGCCGGATCAACTGGCTCGGCCTGGAACTACTCGACGATCGACAGTGGATGGTCATGCCCCTGGGGGCAGGACTGGCCAGCGGCTACAGCGGTGTTGCACTGTTCCTGGCGCAACTGGCCGCCCTTACCGGGGACAAACGGTACGCATCAGTGGCCCGGCGAGCGCTGTCCCCCCTGCCCCATCTGATCGAGTACTTCACGGAGACCCCCGAACTGGCCCGGGCCGTCGGCAGCGGCGGCTTCGCCGGCTTCGGCGGAATCGCGTACGCCCTGGCGCAGGTTTCCGTCCTGCTCGACGACCGACACCTCGCCGACCTGGTCGAACCGACGGTACGGCTGGCGGCCGAACTGGTTACGACCGACCAGGAGTACGGCGTGCACGACGGGCTGGCCGGCTGCCTGGCGGCCATGCTGGCGGTGCACCAGTACGCCGGACTCGAATCGGCGAAGAACACGGCTGCCCACTGCGCGAGCCGGCTGCTGGCCCGTCAGCGGCCCCACGACGACCCGGCCGCCAGCCGGGCTGCCACCCCAGCGGCCAGCGGTTTCGCCTCTGGTCTGGCCGGTATCGCCTGGGCACTGCTGCGCTTCGCCAGGGTCACGGGCGACGTCCGGGCCGCCGAGCGTGGCCGGGAAGACTTCCGCGCAGCCGTCGGACCGGACCAGCTCGACGGTCATTCCTGGTGCCAGGGCCAACCCGGAATGGGTCTCGCGTTGATCGACGCGACCGGACCGACGGGCGAACCATGGACGGGACCGACGGGCGAACCGTGGGCTGTCCAAGCGGACGAGCCATGGGCCGACAGGTTCGTCGAGCGGACCATCGAAGCCGTCGTCACCAGCGGTCCGCTACCGAACCACAGTCTCTGCCACGGGGAACTCGGTCGGCTGGAACTGCTGTGCGTGGCTGCACGCAACGGCCGGGTGGCCAGGACGGCGCACCTCCGGCACGCCAGCATGCTGCTCTCGGCGATCGAACAGTCCGGCCCCCGTTGCGGCACGCCGGAGAACGCGTTGACGCCCGGCCTGCTCAACGGGATGGCCGGGATCGGGCACGGACTGCTCCGGCTCGGCTTTCCTGACCAGATTCCGTCCGCGCTGCTGCTTCAGCCGCCGGACCAACAACCGCGGATGCCCTGACCGGCTCCGCCCAACCAGATGGAGGATGCAACATGCCCAGCAACATGCCGCTTTCCATGCAGGGCGCGAAGATCGACAGCGCCTTCGCCGACTGCCCGATCGGGGAGATCCAGCTCGGTACCCCACCCGCCATGGGACAGCGCGCCCGTGCCCTGGCCGGGCTCATGCCGAGCGGCTCGGCCGCGATGTTCATGCAGGCAGCGGGCCAGACCGATACCGGCACCTCGCACAGCGGCCCGGCCTGACCAGATGATTGGGTGCTAGTGCGGCCCCGGCCCACTGGCACCCTGTCCGTTTTATGACGGACCAGTCGACGCATGCCCGGTAGCGTGTCGGCCCATGCGGGTGCTGTCTCCAACCCTGGTGGGGCGTGACACCGAACTACGTTTGTTGGAGGGGCACCTGGCCGACACCCGTCGGCTGCGTGGGGGCACGGTTTTCGTCGTCGGTGAGCCGGGAATCGGCAAGACCCGGCTCGTCGGCGAGTGCGTGTCCCAGGCGTTCCTGGCGGGCGTCCCGGTCCTACGTGGACGGGCCAGCCCCACCAACGCTCTCATGCCGTTCCGGCCCATCACCGAGGCGCTCTTCTCGCTGTTCCGTACCGACGGGCCACAGCACGATCCCAAGCTTGCGCCGTACCGTCCGGCCCTGGCCCGCCTCGTACCCGAGTGGCGAACCGGCAACCCGGACAGCGGAGAATCCCTCGTCGTCGTCGCCGAGGCGGTGCTGCGGCTGCTCAGCGCCACCGGTCGCGACCGGGGCTGCCTGATCGTCCTCGACGATCTGCATGACGCCGACGCGGAGACGCTGGCCGTCGTCGAGTACCTGGTCGACAACCTCGTCGGGCAACCGGTCCTGTTGGTGGCCAGTCTCCGTCCGGACGCCGGGCCGGCGACCGACCTCGCCCGGCTCACCCAGCAGCGGCGGGTGGCCACGGTCCTCGACCTGAAGCCGCTCGACCCGCAACAGGTCCACCAGCTCGCCGCCTCCTGTCTGGGGGTCAGACCACCGGACCTACCTGATCCGGTCCTCCGCCGCCTGCTGCGCGACGGGGACGGCAACCCGCTCGTCATCGAGGAACTGCTCCGCGCCGCGCTCGACAGCGGAGCGTTGAGTTGCACCGCCGATGGATGCCGCCTCGTTCGTGAACTGGGTGACGAGGTGCCGACCTCACTGGTACGCAACGTCGCACAGCGCGCCGACCGGCTCGGTGCCGACGGTCGGGATCTGCTCAACATCTCTGCCGTACTGGGTCGCCGGTTCAGCATCTCCGCCGTACAGGAGATCAGTGGGTTGGACGACCGCTCCCTGCTGGCGCACCTCGCCGCAGCGACGGCCGCGCAGCTGATCGGACCGGACGGTGCCGAACCCGACTGGTACAGCTTCCGCCACGCCCTGACCGCAGACGCACTACTGGCCTCGTTGCTTCCGGCGACCGTCGTCGCCATCGCCCGGCGGGCAGTCAACGTGCTGACCGCTCGGCGGCCGGGCCTACCCGGCGAGTGGTGCCAGCTCACGGCGAGGCTCTGCCTGATGGCCGGGGATGGCACCGGTGCCGCCGTACACTTCGCCGAAGCGGGGCGGCGGGCGCTGGCCGACGGGGCGACCGCGTCGGCGATTACCCTGCTCGACCAGTCAAACCAGCTGCTGTCCACGGCCGTCGACATCGACGTCGACGTTCGCGCCGAGGTACTCGAATCCCTGGTGTACGCGCTGACCGAGGCCGGGCAACTCGACCGGGCGTTCGAGCTGGCCGGGACACTCATCCCCACCCGCCGGCCGGGCCAGCAGCAACGGGCCGCGCTGCACACCCGGCTGGCCTGGGGGGCGGTCATCGCCGGCCGATGGGGAGATGCCGCTGACCAGGTGGCCGCCGCCCGGGCACTACTCGGTCCCGACGCCGGCCCGGAGGACACCGTCTCGGTGGATGTGGTCGAGGCCCACCTCGTGATCGAGGGCCAGGTGAAGTCCCAGGACGATGGCCCCCAACGCGCCGCCCACGCGGAGGAGATCGCCCTCCGCGCGGTACGGGTCGCCGAGACGTTGCCCGCACCCGTGGCCGCCTGCCAGTCCTGGCAGCTTCTCGCGATGTTGGCACGGCACCGCAGCTTCGACGAGGCGGAGACGTACCTCAACCGGATGCTGGCGGTGGCGGAGCGGCATGCGCTGCCGATCTGGCGGGTCCACGCCGTGCTCCGGCTCGGTGTGAACCGGGCGATGCGTACCGGCGACATCCACGGGCTCGAACAGGCGCTACATGACGCGCAGGCGATCGGTGCCATCGCGCTCGCGTACACCGCGGAGAGCAGCCTCGCCCTGGAGGCACTGCTGCGGGCCGAGTACGCGACCGCCGACGAGATCAGTGCCCGATGCACCGAGGCGACCGCCCGCCTCCGCTACGTGGACGACCACCAGTACAACCTCCTCATCCGCGCCATGCTGGCCGCTCACCAGGGGGATCGCCCTGGAATGGAGGCACAGCTGGCGGAGTTCCGGGCGTGGGACGGTGAGCAGTCCCTCCACATGCCCCTGCTGTACGGGCTCTGCCGCGCCTTCCAGGCACTGCTGGAGGAGAACCCGGCCCTGGCCCGGGCCGAGCTGGGGCATGCCCGGGCCTGGGAGGAACGCAATCCCAGCGTCTACTACCTGGCCGGTCGCTACGGTCTCGGCCTGCTGCTCGAAGTGCTGCACGGGCAGGCCGACCAACGCGACTACGAACGGGTCAGGGCATCTCCGGGTGCCGGTCTCCGCTGGAACCAGCAGTTCCTGCTGTTCGCCGAGGCGGTCCTGCTCGGCCGGGCCGGGCGGCGGGCGGAGGCGGCTGCCGCAGTCGTCCGTGCCCAGCAGGTCTCGGCCTGTTATCCCCGAACCCATCACCTCGGCCTGCGGCTGGTGGCGGAGGCGGCGCTGGCCGACGGGTGGGGCGACCCCGTCCCATGGCTTCGGGCCGCGGAGGAGTACTTCCACCTCGCGGGCCTGCGCACGGTGACCGGGGCCTGTCGCGCGTTGCTCCGTCGTGCCGGAGCGAAGACACCGCAACGACGCAGCGGACGTAGTCAGCTCCCGGCCGCGCTGATCAGCAAGGGTCTGACCGTACGGGAGTACGAGGTCCTGATCCTGCTGGCCGATCGGCACGGGAACAAGGAGATCGCCCAGCAGTTGTTCATCTCTCCCCGGACCGTGGAGAAGCACGTCGCCAGCCTGATGGCCAAGATCGGCTGCGATGATCGGGCGGGCCTGCGTGAGTACGCGACCAACCTGCTGCGGGTCGCAGACCCGCCGGTGGTTGGCCGGTCGCCCTTGGCCGGGTCATGAGCCGACGCAGCCCGGCAGGTGGGGAATGACCCTGGCGGGGACGATGTCCGTGCAGACGGCGTCGGTTCCGAGGTTCAGCGCCTTCCAGGTCCTGCTTCCCGGGTCGTACCGGTAGACAATCGCCGCCGGGTCCGCCTCATTCACGTTCACCACCGTGTACGCGGTCGCATAGCCCTGGTAGCAGACCACGTCCTTCACACTAGTGACGCTCCTGGGAATGGCGGCAGCCAGCTTCTTGTCCGCCCTGAGTGCCGCGAACAGCGTGTCCGCGTCGACCGGACAGCCATCGGCGGCTGCCGCAGAGGTGCTCGTGGGTACGGCGGCCGGAGCGGAGGCAGTGGACGGTGTCACGACCGGTGCCGATGGGGTCTGGGCTGCATCGTCCGCAGTCTCCTGGTCCCCACAGCCGGCCATGGCAATCGCCATTCCGACGAGCCCGGCAACATGTCCAAGAATTCTGGGCCGTGGAGTTGCGTCGACACTCATGGATCGCACGATACCGCCGCCCGGCTGAGCTGAGCGTCCTGGCTGCGGCTCAGTCGCTCCGAGACGCCGACGACGAAGGATACCGTTTCGCCGTGCGCCTACGTCGGACACCGAGCAGCGGATGCTGTCACGCGATCAGCGTCGAGCTGTCATCGCGTTGGTGCCGTCAGCCGCGATGATCGAAATCCGCGTGTTGGCAGCAAGGCCGACAGCTCGAAGCATCCAGACGGGCACCTTGCCGAGATCAGACTCATCGCGGACGTCTGCCACAACCTGCCCGGCGCTGACCGGCCTCGACAGCCACGAACGAACGGTGGACCTGAATTGCCCAGTAGAATTGATGTAGCAAAGGTCAATCTTCGACACCGACGGCAAACAGCAGTCGAGACGTCATACTTGACCACCGTAGGCATTGGCGTTGGCGCGCTCGCCTTCACTGCCGATTGGCTATCAGACCCGGTTTCAAGGCTGCTAACCCCGCTGGTTAGCTCTGGTTTTGCATGGAGCTGCACGGCATTGGTATGCGGACTGACCGCACATACACTCCCATCGGCCTTGAGGCGCGGAGTTGGCGTGCCGGTTCTTGCCACCTTGGCGTATTACGGTCTGATCTTGTTTGCGAGTCGCCGCTGGCATCATGGAGGTGAGACGGACGGATCGCCACTACTCCCCTATGGCCTTCCATCCGTCGCCAAAGCAACTACAATGTGGCTGATAGGCTCTATATTTGCAGGTATCATCATGGGCTTCTTGGCGCATAAGATAAGGCGTGGGGCCATCCGAACAAGAACCATCGCGACAGGCGTTTCATCTGGCCTACTTGCTTCAGACGGCGCCCATTCACTACTCCACGTCGCCTTCTTCTGGATTGGCCCGATCGACTCCTTTATTATAGGCAAAGTACAATCAGCACTAATCCAAGTCAGCCTAGCCATATCGACGTCAATCATAATTTTCCGCATTTTCAAACTACAGTTCACGTGGCCAGCCTTCGCATCGACCGCAACCATGTCAACAGCAACTAGCATTTGCCTATGGCACGTCGTTTCTCTTTTCGAGTATTAAAAATGCCACATCGGCTTTAGCGGTTCTAGTGTCGCGTAATTGAGATCTCTTACCTGTTGGGAGTGTGGTCAGGGAGCCTGCCGCGGAGGCTGTCGAGCTGCCCCGCCTGTGCGCCCGTTGCGGCGTCGACCCAAGCGGACACCTCC
>NZ_JBHTMP010000029.1:0-91343 GCF_042679305.1 Micromonospora sonneratiae
GGCGTCGGCGGCCCGGGCGGCCAGCGCGATCCGCGGCCTGCACCGCTTCGCGGTCCGGGAGGGACTCGTCGTCGACGACGCCAGCCGCGACGTCCGACCACCGGCACCGCCGCGCCGACTACCCCGCGCCCTGGACGTCACCGAGGTGACGCGGCTGCTGGAGTTGGCGGGGCCGGTCGAAGCCAGCGGCCCGGAACTGCCCCTGCCGCTGCGCGACCGGGCACTGTTGGAATTCCTGTACGGCACCGGAGCGCGGATCTCCGAGGCGGTCGGCGCGGCGATCGACGACCTGGACCTGACCGACGGCACGGCGCTGCTGCACGGCAAGGGCGGACGCAGCCGGGCGGTTCCGATCGGTGGGCACGCCGTCGCCGCGCTGCAGGCATACCTGGTCCGCGCCCGCCCGGTGCTGGCCGCAGCCGGGCGGGGAACCCCGGCGGTCTTCCTCAACGCCCGCGGTGGCGTACTGTCCCGGCAGAGCGCCTGGACGATCCTGCGGCGGGCCGCCGTCCGCGCCGAACTACCGGTCGACGGGCCGCGCGCGGTCTCCCCGCACACGCTGCGTCACTCGTACGCCACGCACCTGCTCGACGGCGGTGCCGACGTACGGGTGGTGCAGGAACTGCTCGGTCACGCTTCGGTGACCACCACCCAGGTCTACACACTGGTCACCGTGGACCGGCTGCGGGAGGTCTACGTGACGGCCCACCCCCGGGCACTGGACCGGGCCGGCTAATCTAGCCTGTGTCTCCGCCGTGTCGACACGCCGAGACGGTGTCGACCCTCGCGGTGGGCAGTGGCGTAAAGTCGACAGCGGCGCGGACCTCTCGGGGCGGCAACCGAGGTTCGCAGCGGCGCCGCACAGGACGCCAATCGGCTCCGACGTCGAGCCAGTCGTCGGGAGGGGGCGCACAAGGACATGGCTGGTAACGGTGACCGTGCCGAGGCGTGGACCTCGACGTTGCGTGAGCAGCAGTCCGCCCTTGACCTCGGAGCCGACCTCGGCCCGGCGGACCCGACGGCCTACACGATCCGTAAGCCGATCCCGGATCCGATGCCCACCGACCGGCACGGTCCGGCGCGGATCATCGCGATGGCGAACCAGAAGGGTGGCGTCGGTAAGACCACCACGACCATCAACCTGGGCGCGGCCCTGGCCGAGTACGGCCGCAAGGTGCTGCTGGTCGACTTCGACCCGCAGGGCGCGCTCTCGGTCGGTCTGGGCGTCAACCCGCACAACCTGGACCTGTCCGTCTACAACCTTCTGATGCAGGACGACGTCACCGCGGAGGACGTCCTGATCAAGACCGATGTGGCCGGCCTGCACCTGCTGCCCGCCAACATCGACCTCTCCGCTGCGGAGATCCAGCTGGTCAACGAGGTCGCCCGGGAGATGGCCCTGGCGCGGGTGCTCCGTTCGGTCCGCAAGGAGTACGACTACATCCTCATCGACTGTCAGCCGTCGCTGGGCCTGCTGGCCATCAACGCGCTCACCGTGGCGCACGGTGTGCTGATCCCGTTGGAGTGCGAGTTCTTCAGCCTGCGTGGTGTGGCCCTGCTGCTGGACACCATCGACAAGGTACGGGAACGGCTCAACTTCGACCTGGAACTCGAAGGCATCCTGGCCACCATGTACGACAGCCGTACCACCCACTGCCGGCAGGTGCTGCAACGCGTGGTCGAGGCGTTCGGCGACAAGGTCTACCAGACGGTGATCACCAAGACGGTGAAGTTCCCCGAATCCACCGTTGCCGGCGCGCCGATCACCACGCTGGACCCGGCCTCCTCCGGTGCCCGCAACTACCGGCAGTTGGCCCGCGAGGTGATCGCCGCGCAGGCCGACCGGTAGCCCGGTGTGCGCAGCGCCCCGACACCTGTCGACTACGGTCAGCAGGTGACCGCCCCCCATGTCGACCCGCCACCGTTGGAGGACACCGCTGTGGCTGCGGCCGACGATGGCCCGAATCCGCCGGTGTCCGACGACGCCGGAGGACCGGCGGTAGCCGTTGCGGCCGTAGCGTCGGACGCGACGGCTGAGCCAGCCACCGGGTTCACCGTCCGGCTGACCAACTTCACCGGCCCGTTCGACCTGCTGCTGCAGCTCATCGGCAAACACAAGCTGGATGTCACCGAGGTCGCCCTCCATCAGGTCACCGACGAGTTCATCGCCTACATCAGGGCGATGGGCGACAAATGGGACCTCGACGAGGCCAGTGAGTTCCTGGTGATCGCCGCGACCCTGCTCGACCTGAAGGCCGCCCGGCTGCTGCCCGCCGCCCAGGTCGAGAACGAGGAGGACCTCGCACTGTTGGAGGCGCGGGACCTGCTCTTCGCCCGACTGTTGCAGTACCGGGCGTTCAAGGAGGCCGCCGCGCACATCGCCGTCCTGGAGGCGGTCGGCTCCCGCCGCTACCCGAGGGCGGTCACGCTGGAGCCCCGGTACGCCGAGGCACTTCCCGATCTGGTGCTCGGCATCGGGCCGGAGCGGCTGGCCAAGCTGGCGGTGAAGGCGATGACCCCCAAGCCGCCGCCGACGGTCTCCATCGACCACGTCCACCAGGTCCGGGTCAGTGTCCGGGAACACGCCGCCATCCTGCGCGACCGGCTACGACACCTCGGCACCGCGAGCTTTGAGGCCCTCTGCGCCGACTGTGAGTCGACGCTGGAGGTGGTGGCCCGGTTCCTGGCGCTGCTCGAGCTGTACCGGGAAGGGCTGGTGGGATTCGCCCAGTTGCAGGCACTGGGGGAGTTGACCGTACGGTGGACCGGCCCGGCCGACGGCGGCGGCGCGGAACTCGACATCGACGAGTACGCCGGCTCACCCGAGGCCCCCGCCGCGTCCGCGTCCACCGCTGACGCCGACCCGTCGCCGGATCCGCCGACCGATTCCGGTGGTGACACGATGCCGAAGGAGTTGCCGAGGTGACCAGCGACGATCGGGGGGACTCCCTCGCCGACCAGGCTGCCGCCTGGGTGCCCCCGTGGGCCCGTGAGCGGCGTACCGACTCGCCTCCCGCCGCCGAGCCGGACGGGCCGACCGATTCGCCTGCGGGTTCCGGCCCGGACGGGTCGACGTCGGCGGGGGAGGACGTCGAGGCTGCCGGCGGGGCGGACACCACCCTGGACGTTGCCGGGGCGGCGGCTGCCAACGAGACGGTCGTCACTCCCGAGGCGGCGCCGAAGTCGACGGTCGAACCGGTGTCGGGGGAGGCGGCAGCCGCAGGGACGGTTCCGGAGGCGACCCCAGCTGGGGCAACCGACGTGGTGCAGCCAGCCGATGACGAGCCGGTCGTGGCACCGGTCGCGGCGGCGGCGGACCAGCATGAACCCGACGTAACAGGCAAACTGTCGACGGCAGATTCGGCGCGGACACCCGAACCAGCCGCCCCGTCCAGCACCGACACCCAGAACTCCGGAACAGCCCGTTCCCGGACCTCGACCCTGGCGCTGGTCGACGACGACGAACTGCGGGGCGCCCTGGAGGCGATCCTGCTGGTGGTGGACGAACCCGTGACGGAGATCGTCCTCGCCCAGGTGCTCGAGCAGCCGACCCAACGGATCGCCGAAGCCCTCGACCGGATCGCGCAGGGCTACACCGCCGCCGGCCACGGCTTCGAACTACGCCGGGCCGCCGGCGGCTGGCGGCTCTACACCCGCCCGGAATACGCCGGGTACGTGGAACGATTCATCCTGGATGGGCAGACGGTACGCCTCACCCAGGCAGCGCTGGAGACACTGGCCGTGGTCGCGTACAAGCAGCCCGTGACCCGATCCAGGATCTCGGCCATCCGGGGTGTCAACTGCGACGGCGTCATCCGTACCCTGGTCTCGCGCGGCCTGATAGAGGAGTGCGGCACCGAACCGGACAGCGGTGCGTTCCTCTACCGGACGACGACCCTGTTCCTGGAGAAACTCGGGCTCGACGCGGTCACCGAACTGCCGCCGTTGGCCCCGTTCCTGCCCGACAACGTGGAAGAGATGGTAGATGCCCCGCGATGAGAGCCGTGTCCACCGGGTGGCGTCCGGTCCGTCGGACGGCGCTGGTGCCGAACGCCTCCAGAAGGTGCTGGCCGCCGCCGGCGTCGGCTCCCGGCGCGCCTGCGAAGACCTGATCTTCCGGCGTCGGGTCACCGTCGACGGCCGCGTCGCGCAACTCGGCGACAAGGTCGACCCGACCGCGGCGGTCATCTACGTCGACGGCGAACGGCTGGTGACCGACACCCGGCTGGTCTACCTGGCGATGAACAAGCCCCGTGGGGTCGTCTCGACCATGGCCGACGAGAAGGGCCGCTCCGCGCTGGCCGACTTCCTCGGTCGGGTGGAGGAGCGGGTCTACCACGTCGGGCGGCTCGACGCCGACAGCGAGGGCCTGCTGCTGCTCACCAACGACGGCACGCTGGCGCACCGGCTGATGCACCCGTCGTACGGAGTGCCGAAGACCTACCTGTGCGAGGTGGCGGGACCGCTGCCCCGCAACGTCGGGCGACGGCTGATGGCCGGAGTCGAGCTGGAGGACGGGCCGGCGAAGGTGGACTCGTTCCGGGTGGTGGACACCCTGGGACGTACCGCCCAGGTGGAGCTGACCCTGCACGAAGGACGCAAGCACATCGTCCGTCGACTCCTCGACGAGGTGGGCCACCCGGTGTCCCGGCTGATCCGTACCTCCATCGGGCCGATCCGGCTCGGAGACCTACGAGCCGGCCGTACCCGTCGACTGACCAACGCCGAGATCGCCGCGCTGTTCAAGGCGGTCGGCGACTGAACCGGGCGCAGGTGTCCGGCCCGCTGGACTGACCCTGGCTACCCGGCGGATACAGTCTGCGCCGCAGCGGAACCGTGGTACGGGTCGCCGTAGCCGATGGTGCGCGCGGGGCCGTCGGGCCGGCGGGGCAGAATGGACGGCGGGGAACCGGGCCGGAGCGTGCCCGAGCCCGGGGACGTCTCATACGCAGGCGGCCTGTTACCTACGGTATGCCCTATTCGGTGGTTGAGGAGGAACGGTGGCGGAAAAGGTGCGGGCCGGACGTTGCGTGGTGGCCGTGGACGGTCCGTCCGGTTCGGGTAAGTCCACCGTTTCCCGGCGGCTGGCCAGCCTCGTCGACGCCAGCTACCTCGACACCGGTGCCATGTACCGGGCGATCACCTGGGCGGTGCTGCGCTCGGCCGTCGACCCGCACGACGCGGAGTCGGTCGCCAAGGTGGCCGGGGAGACCGACCTGGAGATCGGCGTGGACCCGCAGGCATACTCGGTGAGCGTCGACGGGACCATCGTCGACCGGGAGATCCGTGGGCCCGAGGTCACGGGTGCGGTTTCCGCGGTGTCCGCCGTACCGGCCGTTAGGGCACTGCTGGTCGCGATGCAACGCGACATCATCGCCACCGCCGGTCGGATCGTGGTGGAGGGGCGTGACATCGGCTCGGTGGTGGCCCCCGACGCCGAGCTGAAGGTCTACCTGACCGCTTCGGCCGATGCCCGGGCGCAGCGGCGCAGCACCGAGTACGCCACCGACCTGACCGCGACCGCCGCCGACCTGGCCCGCCGGGACAAGTTCGACTCCACCCGGACTGCCGACCCACTGCGTCAGGCAGACGACGCGGTCGTCCTGGACACCACCGAGTTGGGCATCGACGAGGTCGTCACGCAGCTGCGCAGCCTGCTCGACAGTCGGGTGGGTTCATGATCGGTAAATATTGGTGGGCGGGACAGTTCGGCGTGGTGAAGCCTCATGGCGCCGGTAAGCGAAACGGGGCGGCGGTATGAGCATGGAAGACGGTTGGATCGAGCTGGACGACCGGGACCTGGCCGACGATGAACCAGCCGGCCCGGCGCCGGTGGTGGCAGTCGTGGGCCGACCCAACGTCGGCAAGTCGACACTGGTGAACCGGATCATCGGCCGGCGACAGGCGGTCGTCGAGGACGTACCCGGGGTGACCCGGGACCGCGTACCCTACGACGCCCAGTGGTCCGGTCGGCGGTTCACCGTCGTCGACACCGGCGGCTGGGAGCCGGACGCGCGCGACCGGGCAAAGGCGATCGCCGCGCAGGCCGAGACCGCCGTGGCCACCGCCGACGTGGTGCTCTTCGTGGTCGACGCGGTCGTCGGCGCCACGGACGTCGACGAGGCAGCGGTACGGATGCTGCGGCGCAGCGCCAAACCCGTACTGCTGATCGCCAACAAGGTCGACAACGCGGCCACGGAGATCGAGGCAACCTCACTGTGGTCACTCGGCCTCGGTGAGCCGTACCCGGTGTCGGCCCTACACGGCCGGGGCTCCGGAGACCTGCTCGACGCGATCCTGGAGGCGCTGCCCGAGCCCCCGCCGATCATCGAGGGTGGCCCGCGCGGGCCACGCCGGGTGGCGTTGGTCGGTCGACCCAACGTCGGAAAGTCGAGCCTGCTCAACCGCCTGGCCCGCGAGGACCGGGCGGTGGTCGACTCGGTAGCCGGCACCACCGTCGACCCCGTCGACAGCCTGGTGGAGATCGGTGGGGAGATCTGGCAGCTTGTCGACACCGCCGGGCTGCGTAAACGCGTGGGCAAGGCCAGCGGTACGGAGTACTACGCGAGCCTGCGTACCGCCGGAGCCATCGAGGCGGCCGAGGTGGCCGTCGTACTGCTCGACGCCAGCGAACCGATCAGCGAACAGGACCAGCGGATCCTGACCATGGTCACCGAGGCCGGCCGGGCACTGGTGATCGCCTTCAACAAGTGGGACCTGGTGGACGCCGATCGGCGCTACTACCTGGACAAGGAGATCGAACGGGAGCTGCGACGCATCCCGTGGGCGATCCGGGTCAACGTCTCGGCGAAGACCGGTCGGGCGGTCGACAAACTGGCACCGGCGCTGCGTAAGGCGCTGGCCAGCTGGGAGACCCGGGTGCCCACCGGCCACCTCAACCAGTGGCTCACCGCCCTGGTGCAGGAGACACCCCACCCGGTGCGTGGCGGTCGCGCTCCCCGGATTCTCTTCGCCACCCAGGCCGGCACCTGCCCGCCCCGGTTCGTGCTCTTCACCACCGGACCGCTCGACGCGGGCTACCAGCGCTTCGTCGAGCGCAAACTGCGTGAGGAGTTCGGCTTCGAGGGCAGCCCGGTCGAGGTGTCCGTACGGCCCCGTAAGAAGCTCGGCCCGGGCGGTCGAGGCAAGGCGCACGGCTGACACTCTTCGCGTACAGCTCGACCGGCGGAGCCTAGGGCGCCGCCGGTCGAGCTGTTTGTACCCCACACTCAATCGAATCACCTATCTTCCTAGGATGCCGTAGGGGTGGTGTGGGTGCTCATGCCGTGGTCGCCGGCAGGGAAGGGCGACGGGGCAACCTCGAGAGACGCGGGGGAGGCCTGTGTGCGCGAGATGATCGGTCTGCGCTACGCTGTAGCGGCTGCCGCAGGGACTTCCCTGAAGTAGCGATAACACGGGCTGTAGCGCAGTTTGGTAGCGCACTTGACTGGGGGTCAAGGGGTCGTCGGTTCAAATCCGGCCAGCCCGACATGGAAAAAGCCCTGACCAGCGGAAACGCTGGTCAGGGCTTTTGCTTTCGTCTATAGGGTTTTGAACCTCCCCCCGAAAACCCCCCGTTTACTGGGTGCGGCAACCAGGTTTGTCATCGGTGTGCATCGTTGTTCGTCGCGGGTGGGTGCTGTCCGTTTGGGTTGGCGCCGAGTCGCTCCAGGATGTTGGAGACGTCCGGGGCTTGGACGGGTTTGGCGATGTAGTAGGTGTCGGTGACCTCTTCGCTGGAGTGGCCGAGCTGGGCGGCGGCGCTTTTGGTGTCTGCCTCCTCTTTGATGAGGGTGGCAACGGTTTTGCGGAAGGTGTGGGGGGTGACCCAGGCGAGGTCGGTGTCGGCGCGGGCCTGGCGCCACTGGCGGCGGACGTTGTTGGCTGATAGCCAGGTGCCGCGTCGGGAGGCGAAGATCGCGTCGTGGGGGTTGTCGGCGGCGACGAGCTTGCGGGCGAGGAGCATGCTGACCGCGAACCGGGGGAGGACGAGCATCCGGTAGCCGGCGTCGCTTTTGGTCCAGGGTTGTCGGAAGAAGCCTTGGCCTTTGACGAAGACCAGTGTGCCGCAGATCGTGAGGGTGGGTCGTTCAGCGGTGAGGTTCAGGTCGTCCCAGCGTAGGGCGAGGATCTCGCCGATGCGGGCGCCGGTGGCGAGCATGAGGTCGATGATGTCGGCGAGGTCGCCGGTGTGTCGTGGTCCGGGTTTGCCGGGGACGGGTTGTTGCCAGTCGCGGATTGCCGTACGGACGGCTTGGAGGTGTTCGTCGGTGAGGGCGACGACTTTGCGGCGGGGTTTGCGTAGCCGGCTGGTGTCGCGGACGGGGTTGGTTGGTATCGCGCCGTGCCGTGCGGCCAGCGCGAATATCTGGCCGAGGACGACTTTGGCGCCTTTGGCTGTAGCCGGGCGGTCCTTGGCGGTGTCGCGTAGGAACCGGTCGAGGCGGCCGACGCTGGCCTCGCGGATGCGGAGGTTGCCCAGGGCGGGCAGGATCGTGGTGCGCAGGCTGGTTTGGTATCGGTGGATGGTTTGTGGCGTGATGCGTTCTTCGGCGGTGATCTCTTCGACCCACAGTTCGGCGAGCCTGCTGATGCGGGTGTCTCGGGTGATTTCGTCGTCGTTGGGGGTGGTGCGGTCGCGGAGCTTGACCTTGAGGGCTCGTTCGGCGGCGGGGCTGGTGGTGTCGGTGGCTTCGATGTCGCGGGTCTTGCCGTCGTAGTCGCGGAACCGGACTCTGGCGCGGAACCGGTGTGGGCCGAGTTTCTCGGTGCGGATTTTGCCCCAGGTGCCGATGGGTAGTTCGGGTCTGGCCATGGCTCACCGCTCCGTGTCGGTGTGGGCGTCGAGCCAGCGTTCGACCTCGCTGCGCCGGTAGCGCAGGGTGTTGCCGACGCGGATGGCGCGGGGTCCTTTGCCTCTGCTGTGCCAGGCGTAGAGGGTGTTTTTGGGTTTGCCCAGCCAGGCGGCGAGGTCGTCGATGGTCAGTAGGGGGTCTGGCCGCCACTCGGTGGCGGTCGGGCCGTTCATTGTTGACCTGCCGGGTAGGCCGACCCGGGCTGGGGTCGGGGCGTGGCACGGCCGGCAGGCCGCTGGTGAGGGGCGATGTCTGACGGCATAGAGCCTGGGCCGGGTAGGGGATAGGGCGGGCACGGGTCGGGTGTCCTCTCAGGTTCCCGGTCTGACTGGGACCGGGGGCTGATGGCGCCGCCGCCGCGTAGGGCGGTCGCGGGTCGCGCTGGTGGTGGACGTCGATCGACGCGTGGGGGCCCGAAGGAGTCAAGTCTGCTGCCGGTCTGCGGTGCGACATCCTGCGGGTTCGTGGAAGTGGCGGATGGGCAGGAGTGCCGCTGGCTGGATGGATCACTCGCCAGGGTCGTCTGGGTGGGGTCGCTACAACTTTGAGAATTCTGAGGCGTTTGCACGGCGATTGGCCTTTCGACTGTGTCAGCGAAGGTGGAGTGCTCGGTTGGTGCCGGCGGCGGTGCCGGATCTGCGGGAGTCACCGCAGGCCGTGAGTGGGTGGCCGAGTTGGTGGCGGAAATCGATGTGCTGGCCGGGTTTATGCTGGTGCGGGCCTCGGCCGGGCTGCGGCGATGCGACGGTGTGTACCGATGGAGGCCACCTGGACCAGGTGCGTGCCTGCCGCTGTGGGAGATGAATCCGGCCGACGCCGATGAGTACTTCGGTCTGGCGCGGGTGCAAGCGTTGATGGTGGCCCAGTGGATGAGCGCTTCGAAGATGACGGGATGGCGTTAGTAGTCGTGGGCCAGCCGGCGGCACGCGGCGACCCAGGACCGGGTGGTTGCACAACCCAGCGGTGTTCGTGGACGGTGAAGCCCGCGGGTCGGGGGTTGCGGACCATCTTCCGCGCGGTGCGCAGGGTGCCGCAGGTTCAGCCGATTAGCCGACCGGTAAAGCCTTGAAAGCCCCTAATGAGATGATGTTGGGCGGGCCCTCGGGAGGCGATGACGTTCTGTCCGAACGTGAGGAAGGGTGAGCAGCCGCCGTGGATCATCTTGGACGACCTGCGGGCCGAGATTTCGCCGCTGCTGTCACCCCACGCACCTGGGCTGTTAGCGACCAGTTGGCGGGGAGATAAGTGGCCGTCAGTGATGACGGACTGTGATCATGACTCGAATGGGCAGCACACCAAGCTGTAGAGCCTGCCGGGGAAGTAACGTGCTTTTGTGGCGGTGAAGAGATACAGCACGTCCGACATCCAGGTCGTTGAGTTTGACGAGTCCGTACGATCGACCCGCCGTTTTTTGGGGCTGATCGAAGTGATTCTGACCTGGCTACACAGGTGCTTCGCTCCGTGCTGGCGCACGGGCTCCATCCAGCTACCCGGGTTGCTGCGCCGTACACGCTGCAGGTCAAGGCGGAGATCATCGGCGACCTCACCTTCGTGGTGAGCGACGACCGAGCCGATGTCTTGGATGGGCTCGGCTCTACGCGTCTGGGTTACTACGGCTAGCTTCTCGGCCCCGACCAGTGGGTAAGCGCTGCGGCGGGTGCCGTGAGTTCGCGCACTGTGGTTGAGGTGTGGCTGGACGGACGCGGCCTCCGCCAAGAACTCGCTGGCATACGTCCAGTCACGGAGCCTTACGACATCGATCCACCGGCAGGAACAGGGAGGTGCGTGTCCTTCGAGCTTGACGGCACCTACTTCGGGGACGACCAAGCCATCGCCGCGAATCTGGCATCGCTGGACCTGCACGGCCCGCACTGCAGTGCCCCTGCCGGGCTCGGGCAGGTCACCCTCATCGACCTACGGCACCATGGCAACCCGATCGTGAACCGTTACCGATGACACTCCACCGTTGCCATGTCGAAGCCCAATGACCAAGGTTGGGGGCAAGGGGCGATCGTCGCCTAGACTCTCTCGATCATGGGAGAAACCGTGTTTCTCGGCGAGGTGACGTGCCCGTCAGGAGAGCTCGTCCTGATGGACGGTGGTTACCTGGAGTTGTGGTCCGGAGACCGGTCACCCGACGAGGTCGACGGCACCAAAGACCTGCCAGCATGCGACTTCGAGATCGTCGGCCCCGACGCAGAGGCTGCGGCGAGGTCATTCGGTCGCCAGTCCGGCCGGATGCTGTACGACATTCCGCACCACGGCACCGATGAGTTCTGGAGGCTGTTCGACCAGCATTGCCGCGAGCACACCTATGACGCTTCGCTGTGCCCGTTCCCCAGGCGGATCTCTCATCGAGACCGAGTCCGGCGCGCCATCACCGACGGGGATCCCGACTTCCTGATCACGGGTGTGCCGGTCGTTCCCGTCGGCGGTGTGCCAACGGATCGGCCGCTAGCGGTGACCGTGGTGCGGGGGGAGTGGGGCTGGTCGCAGGTCCGTATCGGGCTGCGTGAGGACGTTGCCGTCGCTACCCGTCGGCTCGGCAGTATCGGGGTCGACTACGCCCGGTTCGTCTTTGCCGACGCGGACGCACTCGGATCGTGGGTCCACAACTACCCCGTCGACGGTTTAGCCGACGTGGTGTTCTGGGGGAGAGACGAGGAGCAGGTCGCGGCTGAGTTCGGTGCGCAGCGCACCGGCACGCCGGGGGATGACAGCTACGGCTGGCTCAACCTCCCGGTACGAGACGCCTACGCGCGGGCGGTCGCCCTGAACGACCGCAAGAACGCTACGCCGGACCGCAAGTTCGCCTTCGACTTCCGCCCACACTCACACCACTGGCAGGTCATGGCAAGCGTGCGGGCGTCCGAGAACGAGGCCGCCACCATCGAGATCGGTGGTGCTCAGATCATGATGGCAATGACCTCTGTCGGCGACGGGTTCTTCCCAGTCGACCTGGACGTTAATGCTGCAGGGGCTCCCGTCGCCGTCCGAATCACGGTGGCCGGCGACGAGTGAACTTCTGCCTTGGTCCGGCAGCCGCGCCGCGCTTTTGCCTGAGGGCTTGGAACGTCGGCGAATTCCGGGGAGCTGGTGCGGATGAGAACGTACGTGGCCGAACAGAATTCGGACAGAGAGCATCATGTCTGACTCTTAGGGGGCGTTCGATGATTTGATGCCCGATTTTTCGGTTTAGTTCGCCGTTCTAATCGCGTGCTTTGTCCGCTGTGGGGCGATACCTCCATACCATGAGAAGCGGGCAGCATTCCGTTTCGTTGTGGAATGCAATTCAGATTCCGTCTGACGTAGATCCGATCGAGAACCACCGCTTATGCCTGGCTGTGGCTCAAGAGGCACCGTCCAGAGTAAATCTTGGACGTGACCGCTCGCCGCGCCTACCCCAGCGACATCTCCGACGCCCGTTGGGCGCTGATCGCACCGACCCTGCTCGCCTGGCAGCAGGCCCGCATCGACCGGCGGCCCACCGGCGAGCCCGCCCGCACCGACGTCCGGGAGGTGTTCAACGCCATCCTCTATGTCAACCGCACCGGGATCGCCTGGAAATACCTGCCTCATGACTTTCCGCCACACACCACGGTGTACTACTACTATGCCGCCTGGCGAGACGAAGGCATCTTCGCCCAGCTCAACGTCGATCTGACCGCCCTGGCCCGGGTGAAGGCCGGTCGCGACGCGCAGCCCACCGCTGCGGTCATCGATACACAAAGCGTGAAGACATCCACGAACCCGCCGACCGCCACGCAAGGAACCGACGCGGCCAAGAAGATCGTCGGACGTAAACGCAGCGTAGTGACCGACACTCTCGGACTACTGCTGGCCATCGTCGTCATGGCCGCCTCCACGACCGAGAACACCGCCGGGATCCAAGCCTTGGAGCAGGTAAAAGCCATCCATCCCACCGTGACCAAGACGTGGGTGGACGCCGGCTTCAAAACCAAGTTCGTCGAACACGCCGCCACTCTCGGTATCGACGCTGAGGTTGTACCGAGAAACACCGAGACCAGAGGCTTCCACGTAGTCAAACGGCGATGGGTCGTAGAAAGAACGCTGGGCTGGCTGATGCTGCACCGCCGACTTGTGCGCGACTACGAGACCCACCCGGCAAGCTCGGAAGCCATGATCCACATCGCGATGATCGACAACGTCAGCCGCCGCATAACGGACGAAGCCACACCCACCTGGCGAGGCACATACTAGTAGATCAAGAACAAATCGAACGCCCTCTTAATCCGCAGGTTCGGGGGTCGAGTCCCTGGCGGCACACCATTGGAAAGGCCCTGACTAGCGTTTCGCGCTGGGTCGGGGCCTTCTTCATTTCCGTACCGATGGGCGGGTGATCGGGGGAGGTTGGACGGTTTTATGCCTCAAAGGACGGGCGCTGTGTCGAGGGCGGCAGAGACGAAGCGGCGCTTCCTGCCAGTGGTGCGGTCGTCGTACCCATGCGGTCTAATGGCCGGAGCTCTCGGGGGGCCTGGGGCCGACCTTGTCCGAATAACCGAAAGGGGGGCGGATGCCAACGCCGGACTATCTGCGTGACCAGTTGGCGAAGCTTCAAAAGGAGGAGGCGGATCTGTCCGCGAAGCAAAGCGCGGAGCGGACCGCTGGGGCAAAGGGCCGCGACACCGCGCATCGCAAGCGGGAGCAGGCTGGTCGGCGCACTACGTCGGTGGCTACGGGTCAGCGGCTTGCGCGTGAGGCTGTACGTGCGGAGCAGGATGCCGCCAAGCACGAGACGAAGGCCGCCGACTTCGGAAAGAAGGCGGCAGCGGTGACGAAGAAGGCGGCGGCCGTGGCTAAGTCGCTGCGTCAGGCGGAGGAGTCGCTCCGGAGGACTCGTGATCGTGACGATCAGCGCCGCCGCCGCGAGGAGTTGGCCCATGCCCGGCGGGTCGCGGAAGTGGCGCGTCCGGTGGTGTCACTTCAGCCGGCGGCACCCAAGCCCGAACCGCTGCGGGTGGCCTATTTGACCGCGAGCCCCGAGGGCGAGGAGCATCTCCGCGTCGATCGAGAGGTTCGGGAGGTACGCGAAGCCATCCGGGGGACGCTTCATCGTGATCTGGTGACTATCGAACCATGGCCGGCGGCTACCTTCGACGATCTCTTCCACGCACTGAACAACCAGCGCCCGCATGTCGTCCACTTCTCCGGTCACAGCTCATCTGCCGGGCTGTTTCTAGATGGCACGGACAGCGTCAACCCTGACGGGATTGATGTGGACTTCGCCATGCTGGCTCGGCTATTGAAGGGGACAGACACTCCACCGACGGTGTTGGTACTCAACAGCTGCGAGTCGTTCGACGGGGCCGAGACTCTGCTCGACGCCGTGCCGGTCGTCGTGGCTATGGTCGACGAGATCAGCGACATGGCCGCCAAGGCGTTCGCCGTCAAGTTCTACACCGCCGTCGCCAGAGGCCAGTCGCTGGCCTCCGCGCTTGCGCAGGGACAAACTGCGATCGAGTTTCTTACTGGCGAGGGCAGTACACCAGAGGTACTCACCCGGCCGGGAATCGAGCCCACTGAGGTTGTGCTGGTGACCGTGCCTACCGTCTAGCCACAGTCTGGCCGACACCTTGGGAGTGTGGATCTAACGGTGTTTCCGGCCTGACCTGCCGGGCGTTGTGCCTGGTGAGGAGGGTGCTGTGATGACCGCGACACTGAACGAGCAGACCGGACGTACGAAGCGGCCTGAGCCGTCGGCGGAGGCGAAGGCCGCCGCTGACCTGGTGCGGGCCGCGAAGGAACAAGGACTGTCGTTGACGGGCCCGGACGGGCTGCTCAAACAGCTGACCAAGACGGTCCTGGAGACCGCGCTGAACGAGGAGATGACCGAGCACCTCGGCTACGAGAAACACGACCAGGCCGGTGCCGGTTCGGGCAACATCCGTAACGGCACCCGGTCGAAGACTGTGCTGACCGACGCCAACGGGCCGGTGCAGATCGACGTGCCGCGGGACCGGGCCGGCACGTTCGAGCCGCAGATCGTCCGCAAGCGGCAGCGGCGCCTGTCCGGCGTTGACGAGGTCGTGTTGTCGCTGTATGCCAAAGGTCTGACGACCGGGGAGATCAGCGCGCACTTCGCTGAGATCTATGGCGCCTCGGTCAGCAAGGAAACGATCTCGCGGATCACCGACAAGGTGATCGAGGAGATGACCGACTGGTCCCACCGCCCGTTGGACGCCATCTACGCGGCGGTGTTCATCGACGCGATCGTGGTCAAGGTGCGTGACGGGCAGGTCGCGAACCGTCCGTTCTACGCCGCGATCGGGGTCACCCTCGACGGGGAGAAAGACATCCTCGGCTTGTGGGCCGGCACGGGTGGTGAAGGCGCGAAGTTCTGGATGAGCGTGCTCACCGACCTGCGCAACCGTGGCGTCAAGGACGTGTTCTTCTGCGTCTGCGATGGGTTGAAGGGCCTGCCCGAGGTGGTGACGAACGTGTGGCCCCAGACGGTGGTGCAGACCTGCGTGATCCACCGAAGCTGTCAAGAAACAACCTGCTGGTTTCCCGCGTTGTCGGTTTCCCTCGCGGGCTGCTCGACGGATGCAAGCAGCTCGATGGCGGTGGCGTACCGATGTTGCGCGGGGGCGATGGTGATGCGTCGGTCGCCGAGGATGGGCAGGACGTCGTTGATGGCGTTCCAGAGGGTGCTGCGGCAGACGTCGAACAGTTCGGCGAGGGTGTTGAGGCTGCAGACTCGGCGCCGGTAGAGGATCGTGGCAAGGATCCGGTCGCTGTCGGTGATCTTCTGTCGGAAGACGCCGGCGCGGGTGCCCAGGCGCCGGTCGCCGCCGCGTTGGCGGTGGCGGCGTTCTTCGATCGCGGCGGCGTAGGGGACGATCAGCTCTTCGAGCAGAGTGTGCAGCGCTTCGCGGTTTATGCCGGTCAGTCGCGGGTCGGTCAGGGGGTAGCGGGCCGGCAGTGTGGGTGGATGTGTGGCTGGTCCAGCGTGGGTGATCCAGGTGCGTAGGTCCTCGGCGCGGGTGAAGTAGCGCACGACGGTCGGCGTGATGGTGATTTTCTGTTCGTCGAGGAGTTGCCGGGTGGCCCTGATGGCCTGGCCGATCGTGACCGGGTTGATTCCGAGCAGGTCACAGAGCACTTTCTGCGGGCAGACCTGCCGCAGGTAGAGGACGGTGAGTAGGACCTCGTCGGCGTCGCGGAGCAGTGATCGGCTGCGGCCGGTGGTGGCCACGCGCCGGCCGCCGCGTAGCACGTAGCGGTGCTGTTCGCTGCGGGCTGCCTGGGCCGGCGCCAGCCGGACCTGCAGCGCGTTCAGGTCAGCGGTGCTCATGCCGGTCAGTCTCGGGTCGGTGAGCAGCTGCAGGGCTTGGGTGCGGGCCGTGGTGCGCTGGTCGGCGCGCGGTGGCGCGGTGTTGGCGCCGGTGGGGGCGATGCTGTAGTTCCACTGGCCGTGCTCGGCGTGCGGGGTGATTGGCAGGGCCTGCAGCTGGTCGCGGCTGACGGCCACCCCGGTCGGGTAGCTGCCGTGGTCGAGGACGGCCTCGACCCGCAGCCCGGTCCGGGTCGTGGTTGCGGCGATCGTGTTGAGGACGACCTCGTGGCTGGTCAGCGGGCGGCCTCGCCAGTTGGTCGTGATGTGGGAGAACAGGCGGTGTTCGATCTTGTTCCACTTCGAAGTGCCCGGTGGGAAGTGGCAGACCGTGACCGTCAGACCCGCTTCGGAGGCGAACGCGGCCAGTTCGGCCTTCCAGAGCCGGTAACGGTAGCTGTTCGACCCTCCAGCGTCTGCGGTGATCAGCAGGCGTGTGGCCTTCGGGTGGTCCAGTCGGCCTCTGGCGTGCCACCAGGCCCGGATCGATGCGACCGCGAACGCGGCCGTGTCGTGGTCGAGTCCGACGTTGACCCAGCCGGTGTTCGTGGTCATGTCATAGATTCCGTAAGGGATGACGGTGTCCACTCGTGGGCCGGCGAAGAAGCTGTGGTCTTCGACCTGGACCGGCTGTCCGGACGGCCGCCACTCCCGCCCCGCCATCGGCAGCAGCCCCACCTGTTCCTTCTTCTTCGCGTCCACGCTGATCACTGGCTGCCCGGCGGCCTGATGGTCTTTGACCTGATCGTTGAGATAACGGAACTGGGCGTCCCGGTCGGGATGCTGATCACCTTCCAGGGTCTTAGCGGTGCCCTGCAGGCTGAACCCGTTGGCCTTCAACAGTCGCCCGACCGTCATCACCGAAACCGTCCG
Organism: Micromonospora sonneratiae; assembly: GCF_042679305.1. Taxonomy (NCBI): domain Bacteria; kingdom Bacillati; phylum Actinomycetota; class Actinomycetes; order Micromonosporales; family Micromonosporaceae; genus Micromonospora; species Micromonospora sonneratiae. The sequence goes on from NZ_JBHTMP010000029.1 coordinate 17,083, forward strand.
GCCCTGCCGGCCCAGTTCGGCGGCCAGGTTACGCAGCGATTTCGTCGTCCACCGCAACGGGGAGCACGGATCGCCCCGCTCGTCCGGCTCAACCAGCCCGAGCAACGCCGACACCAGTCCCAGATCACGCTCCTCAGCGCGGCTGCGGCCGCCGCCGCCCCGACGGACCCGCCCAACCGGCATGGGATCGGCGCCGGCCTCCAGTTCGGACACACCCCGGCGAACTGTGGTCTCGCTGACCCCGGCGAGCCGGGCCACCACCCGGATCCCGCCGTGACCGAGCAGCCGGGCCTCGACCCCGAGCAGCAACCGCCGCTGCCGCTCGTTCAGATGAGGCAGCAATGCGTCGAGCCGTGCCGCGAGGTGAGTACGCAGACCATCCAGAATCGCCACGACAGTCCAACGAGGACACACGCCGAAAGCAACAAGTTGTTTCTTGACAGCTTCACCTGATCCGCAACACCTTCCGCCTTACCTCCCGCAGGTACTGGGACGAGTTGAAGCGCGACATCAAGCCGATCTACACCGCCGTCAACGCCGACGCCGCCCGGGCCGCCTTCAACGACCTCGCCGACAAGTGGCGCGGCCGGTATCCGGCGGTGATCCGACTGTGGGACAACGCCTGGGCCGAGTTCATCCCGTTCCTCGACTACGACCTGGAGATCCGCAAGGTCATCTGCTCGACCAACGCGATCGAGTCGTTGAACGCCCGCTACCGGCGGGCCGTGAAGGCCCGCGGCCACTTCCCGAACGAGCTGGCCGCGTTGAAGTGTCTGTACCTGGTGACCCGGTCCCTGGACCCCACCGGCGCAGGCAGAACCCGATGGACGATGCGCTGGAAACCCGCGTTGAACGCCTTCGCCATCACCTTCAGCGACCGCTTCCCAGCCGCTGAAACCTACTAACCAAGATCGCCGGAAACACCGTTAGCGAGACAGCCCCGACACCTTCAGGAGTTGCTGAGGTACCGGCTCCGGCTCCGGCATCGCTATGAGAGCTCGGGGGCCGGAGAGCTTCGCGGGGCCGCGAGCCAGCATCGACGGCTAGGAGCGTGAGGGCATTCGAATTTAGACAAGGCTGCTCGCCGGGACACGGCCCGGATTCGGTCTTGACTGTTGTAGGTCCAACGGCCCCGCGCTGCCGTCCGATAATGCTGGGAGCCTCAACCACTTCTGGCTTCAGGACCCCTCGTCGGGCTTGTCTTACTTTCGATTGAATGCGCACAGCTCGGTCAGGGTGTCGAGGTGAGTGCAATGTTCCAGGATCTTATGATCCGTCGCGGTGAGCTGCCCGTACTCGTCAAGGAAGCTCGCGCGTAGGTCCGGGCGTAGGGGCCAGATGCGGGTGGCGAGGCGTACGAGGTCCCGGGCGGGCAGGTCGTAGCGACTGTGCTCGAAGTCGATCAGGCGAAGGAGGCCGTCGTCGCCGTGGATCATGTTTCGGGGCATGAAGTCGAGGTGGCACGGCACGGCCGGTAGTGGGGCGAGGTCCTGGAGCGCTTGCATTTGAGCGCGTACCTCGGCCCGGTAGTTGGGGGTGATGTGGTCTGCGGCTTGGTGGATCCAGTACTCGGCGCGTTCGGCCAGCCAGGCTGTCCAGTCCGGCTCCAACCTCGGCGGTCCGGCAGCGTGAAGCGCTTTGAGTAATCGCCCTGCCTGCCGGTAGGCGTCCTGCTCGGCTTCGGGGGCGAGTTTTCGCTGGTCGAGCGGGAAACCTGGCACGGCGGTGACGACGATCGAGGGCGGATCGTCGGTTGCCGCGAGTAGGCGGGGCGCCCGGTCACCGAGGGCCAGGACCCAAGTCCGGTAGGCGTGTACCTCCTGCGTGTGCCGTTCCTGGCTGCGGTGTTGTTTGACAATCACCTCGCCGTGCTCGGCGGTCGAGGAACGGAGTACCTGGGTGCCTGCGTGGCCCGGGTGCCAGGCCACGGGTACAGCGTCGGTGTCGAGAAGACGCCGGCAGAGATGGAGGAGGTCGTTGCTGCTCATGCCCAGGGTTCGAGGTGTCGGGTGTCGTTGTGCGTGACGAGTTGCCAGATGGTGCGGCCGAACCGGTTGGTTGGGCGCTGCCATCGGGTGACCGAGGCGTGATCGGTGACGAAACCGAGCCGTAGGCAGGCGTTCTGGGGGAGTGCGAGGAGGAGGTGGTTGGCCGCCTCGATGGTCTCGCCGTGGGCGGCGATGAGGATTCTCTCGCCGTCGTGCCGGGCGAGGATGTCTTGCAGGGTCCTGGTTGCCCGGTCGAGGTACTGGTTCCAGGTTTCGGAGCCGGTGGCGTACGGCATGTCCGGATTGTGTTGTGGCGGACCCTGAAAGGCGGTCTTGACGTCTGCCCACGGACGGCCGTCGGCGTCGCCATGGTCGGGACCGCGAAGGTCCGGCTCGATGGTGGCTGGCAGGCGGAGTGCCTCAGTGATGATTTCGGCGGTCTCGACCACTCGACGCCGGGGCGTGGAGTAGAAGACGGCGTACGGGCGGTCGTCGTGTTCAGCGGCCAGCCGAGCAGCGAGCCGGGTGGCCTGGTAGCGCCCCCGGTCAATCAGTCCGGTGCAGCCGCGTTCGCCGCCGACGATTCCGGTGCCATTGCAGGCGGCTTTGCCGTGGCGGGCGATGACGAGTTCGGTGGTTGGGGTCATCGGCAGGGCTCCTTCGGGGCGGTCAGGTTGGTGTGAACGGGTCGGGCCAGGGCAGGACGGTGGGCCACGGGTGCCGGTATCCGTTGGTGCCGAGGTACCGGAGCGTCAATAGGTGGTGCAGTTCGGCGTACTGGCGCAGTTCGTCCAGATCGCAGAGGTTCGGCGCGATTGCGAACTCGTAGGCGTCCATGCAGTCCGTGAGAGTCCGATGGTTGAGGCGGCCGTATGTCATCGAGGCGGTGACGAGCAGGCCGGCCAGGTCGTAGCCGAAAGGGGCAAGGGTGAGAGTGTCGAAGTCGACGACGGCGACGCTTTTTCCTTCAACGAGGTAGTTGCGGACGTTTGGGTCCTTGTAGAAGGCCGCGGGCCGGCCAGTCCGGTCGAGGACAGCGTCGAGCGCGGCTAGGTCTACGCCGGTGACACGGGCGGCCCGATGCAGCGCCTCCCGACGCGGTTCGGTGAAGCTGGGAAGCAGCAGCCCGGTTGACGTGGTGTGGGGTTGGTCGAGGCGTGCGGAGTGCAGCTCTCTCCGGTACGCGGCGTCGTGCAGCCGGCCGAGCGTGGACGCGACGCGGGGTAGGTCGGCCACCTTGGGTGTCCTGCCCGGTAGTCGCTCGAAGGCCAGGTGCCGGCTTGTCCGCGTGAGCAGGTGCGGGAGACGGACCTCGGACTTCAGCCCAATGAGCCAGTCATGGTGGGCCGCCGCTGTCGAGCAGCGCTGCGGGTCGTCGTACCACTTGATGAACAGATCGCTGTTCATAGCCGTGCCGCCAGGGCGTAACTGACGGTGGATCGGGTCAGGTAGGGCGGTGCCGGCAGCCGTTCCCGGAGGATCGCGGAGAGGTCGGCCGGTCCACCGGTCGGGTGGATTCGGTACTTCGGGGTCGTTGCGAGGTATCGGGCGAGGTGCGTGGCGTCGGCGAACTCGAAGAGGTGCTGCTCGTGCAGGACGTCGAGCACGGTGAGGTGGATGGCGGCGAGGCCGAGCAGGTTGCCGCTGTGGAAGCTTTCGTAGAGGCTCGGCCGCCGGGCGGCGTCCGGGTCGAGGTCGGCGGCTTGAAGGAGTTGGTCGAGTTCGGTGTAGCTGTCCAGCGACTTGGTCACCAGGACGGCGACGCCCCCGGGGCGGAGGCAGCGGGAAATCTCGGCGACCGCGACGGCCGGTGTCGGCGAGTGATAGAGACAGAACGCGGCTACCGCCGCGTTGGCTACCTCATCCGGCAATGGCATGTGGTGGAAATTGGCAGCGATTACCGAGCCGACCGCTCCGGCCTCGGCCAGTCGGGTACGGAGGGTGTCCAGCAGCGCGACCGAGGCGTCAACCGCGATGAGGCGCCCCGGGCGGAGGCGGGCGGCGATGCGGAGCGTGGTGGTACCCCGTCCGCAGCCGATGTCGAGCACCACCGCACCGGGCGAGATTCGCCGGGCGAGCAGGTCGGCGATGACTTCGGCGGCGTCCCGCCCGGCGACCTTGGCTTCGCGCAGCGCACGGGTGCGTTCCGCGAGCCGGTCGCCGGTCCTGTACAGATTGCCGCGAACCAGATCGGGATCGAGGAACGGGTTAGCTGGCATCGGTCGCCTCCCGTCCCGTCCGGGTCAGGTCATTGGTTGGGACTGTCGTCGTAGCCGGTCGATTAGTCGGTTTGCTTGCCGGCGGCTGGTGAGCGAGATCAGCCGAACGTGCGGCGCATGCTCGCGGATGAGGTTTTGGACGCGGGGTCGCATGGTGCGTCGGTAGCTGAGGATGTAGCGGACGAAGTTCCAGGTGATCCGGTCGTAGACGCCGTCGGCCTGGTGCTGGCCGCCCCGGTAGCGCCGGCGCCGCTGGGCGATGCCCCAGAGGCAGGTGGCGGCGGGAAGGTCGAGGAAGATCACGGTGTCGGCGGCGGTCAGCCGGATCGGCAGGGTACCGGCGTAGTTGCCTTCGATGATCCAGCGCTCGCCGGTGACGAGTTTCTCCTGCTTGGCGGCGAACTCCTCCTGAGGCAACGGATTCCACTGCTCGTCGTAGTAGATCGCGTCGAGGTGGGTCAGCGGCGCGTCGAGGATCTGGGCGAGTTGCCGGGCGATCGTCGACTTGCCGCTGCCGCCGCAGCCGATGATGGCGATCCTGTCCATGGTTCTCCAGGGTAGGGGCGGTGCGAGGCGAGGTCCGACGGACACGGCGGGTCATGACGACACCGGATGCGGATGGTGCAGGAGACGATCGAGCACGCCGAGCTGGGTGGAGAGCCGGAACGGGTCGAGGCGGCGCAGGCAGTCGGCGATCAGGTCGGCGTGGTCGCTGGTGCCGGCGATCTCGGCGAGCCAGCCGACCCGGTGTCGTACGTCGGTGGCGTGCCTGACGTGCAGGCTAGCCGGTACGAGTTCGGCGACGCCTCGGACGGTGGTGGGCAGGAGCGGTGCGCACCCGGCGAGGACGGCTTCGAAGATCCGTTGGGTGAGCTGGCCGGCTTGGGCGTAGCGCTCGGGGAGTAGTAGCACTGTGGCGAGCGCGTTGGCGTGGATCTGGGCGACCTGCGGGAAGGGAACGCGGCCGACGAAGTTGAGGCTGGGCCAACGGCGGGTGTCGGTCCACTTCCCGGCGATCAGGTGTGGCAGGTGCGCAGCGGCGGGGGCGAAGAAGGTGTCGAATGCGTCGTCACGGTCGTACTGGTTGCCGACGTAGACCAGCGGCGTCGAGCGGTGCCGGGCGGCGAGCTCGCCAGGGTCGGCAGCGTCGAGGATCGTGTCGGCGATGGGGAAGAGCAGCGTCGTCGCGCCCGGGTTCGGGTGCAGGGCCGGTTCGCAAATGGTGACGTTGCGGGTGTGGCGGAGCGGGTCGGTCGGGTCGAGCTGCCGGTCCTTGTCCCAGAGGATCGTCGGGGCGCCGAGCCGGTGGGTGTAATGAGCAACGAGTTCGGCTTGGCGGTGCAGGTCGCAGGTGTGTCCGGGCCGGCCACACGGGGTGGTGTTGCGGCCGGGGATGGGCCAGCGCCATTCGAGGAACAAGATGTCGAGGTCGGGCATCCCGGCGTCCCATTGGTAGCTGCTGTTGAGGTCGAGGCCGGCGTCGCAGAGGTCGCGGTTGGGCTGGAGGAACACGATGTGGTGGCCGGCTTGGCGTAGCCCGTCGACCAGGGGGCGGCGGTGGCTACGTCCGCCGTCGGGGGTGTCGACGACGCCCGGGCCGAGGAATCCCCAAAAGCTGTATCCGATCAGCACTTTGTCACCCACCAGCCTTCGATGAGCAGGGCGTCCAGGCCGGTTTCGGCGAGGCAGTCCAGGGCCATGTCTGGGGTACCGCAGATCGGTTTTCCCTTGATGTTCAACGAGGTGTTGATCAGCACTGGGTGTCCGGTGATCTCGCCGAACGCGGCCAGCACGTTCGCGAGGAATGGGTGCTGCGTACGAGTCACGGTCTGCACTCGCGCGGTGCCGTTGCCGTGCACGATCGCGGGCAGGTCGGTCCGGGTCAGGTCGGTGACCGGCGCGGCGATGGACATGAACGGCGAGGGTTGGCGGAGCTGGACGTAGTCGGCGACCTTGTCGGCGAGGATCACCGGAGCGAACGGACGGAACGATTCGCGGAACTTCACCGTGCTGTTTAGCCGGTCCACGACCTCGGGCGCGAAGGGCGAGGCGAGGATGGACCGGTTGCCCAGCGCACGTGGCCCGGCCTCCAGCGGTCCGGTGAAGAGTCCGACGATAGCTCCGTCTGCGAGCTGTTGGGCGAGATGCCGGACCGGGTCGGCCGGCCGTGCGACGGTCAGTCCGGGCCGTGGCTCGACGGGCAGGGCCAGATCGGGGTACGCCGGGCCGAGGTAACAGCGCCCGCCGATGCCTGTCGGTGGGCGACCGGTGGCGTCGAGCCAGGCTGCTGCGGCGGCCCCGATCGCGGTGCCCGAGTCTCCCGGCGCGGGTGGGATGTGGACCTCGTCGACGATCCCGGCCCGGGTGATTTGACCGGCGGCGACGCAGTTCATCGCGACGCCACCGCCGAGACAGAGCAGGCCCGAGCCGGTCAGGCGGGTGGCCCGCCCGGCCAGGTACAGCATGACCTGCTCGGTGCGTTCCTGTAGGGCGGCGGCGAGGTCGGCGTGCACCGGTTCGACCGGTGCGTCCGGTGACCGGGGCGGGCAGGTGGCGGCGGTGAAAGCCAAGCTCGTCCGGCGGTACCGGCTGGACAGGACCCGGAGCGGCAACAGTTGCGGGTCGAGGGTGAAGCCGTCCGTGGTCAGCCGGATTGCGCGAGATATCAGATCATGGAAGTGCGCCGGATCACCGAGGGCGGCCAGCGCCATCACGGTGCCTTCCTCGTCTCCGCGCCGCCAGCCGAGGTGTTCGGTCACGGCGCCGTACGCGTAGCCGAGCGACGCCGGATCCTTGACGGACTCGGCCAGACACAGCCGAAAGGGCTGCTCATCGCGGTGTGCGGCGTGCCAGATCGTGGTGGTTTGCAGCTCGCCGAGACTGTCCACGATCAAGACCGCCGCATCGTCCACGCCGGCGGCGAGAAAGGCATAGAGGGCGTGTGCGCGGTGGTGCAGTACGGGGACGAGCCGGGCGAACGGGAACCGTCTCGACAGATCCCGCATGCGCGCCCGGTTCCGGCGGTGCACGGTGAGGAAGCTGCGTGCGCGTGGAATCGCCCGGCTGCGAGTCGTGGCTCGGGCCAGGTGCCCCGGAAGCTGGCCGAGCGCTGGCAAGTAGTGGCGGCCGTCGAAGTTGTACGCCACCGTCGTCACCTCGTTCGCGGTCAACCCGGCTTCGCCCAGAAGCCAGGCGACGGCGTTGGCGGGGTACGCGTTGCTGTGCTTGACCCCGTCGAGACGTTCCTCCTCAGCGAAGCCGATCAGGTGGCCGTTGACCAGGAGCGCCGCGGCCGAGTCGTGCGTGTAGGCGCAGAGCCCGAGTACCACCTCGACACCTCGTACGGATCGTTGCGCGATCATCGCCGGCCTCCCGGCGCCGTTGAGGTGAGGTGGTCGTACCAGCTCGACAGGGCACCACCGAGCGGATCGGGGGTGTCGGCGACGAGCTTGCGTGCCTGTTCGCGCTCACCCGACTTCCAGGCGCGGTAGCTGGCGAGGGTCCGGCCGAACGCGTCCCACGTCGGGCCGTCGTTGGGGCTGCTGTTGCCAGCGATTATGCGCTGGAGGAGGACATCGAGGCCCGGCCAGGGCACGGCGACCGCGTCCAGTTCCGCCGTGCCCGCAGTGCCGTGCAAGGAGGCGGCGGCTGCCTGCGCGTTGTCGGCGTACAAGTGCAGGGAGTCGACGTGGTGGTGGTACTCGCCCAGCTCGACACCGAGCCAGCCGGCCATCAACTCCTGGATCAGCGTGGTGGTGAAGATGTCGTACGGGAAGCCGAGCCACAGATCCTGACTGCGCATGCTGGTGTGCATGATTAACCGGCCGTCCCGGATGAAGAACCGGTAGCCGAGGGTGCAGGGCACGTCCCGGTAACCACGATGATCCCGAGACGGGTCGTGGAGCTGGATCACCCCTCGCCGCGACTCCGGGTCCTCGTGGAGTTGCCGCCGTACCGCGTCGAGCTGGTCGACCCGGCCGTCCCACCGGCGCAGCCGTGGCCCGTACGCGCCGCGCAGCACACCGTCATCCGCGTAATTCCGCAGCCTGTCGTTGTAGTCGAAGATCCATGGGGAGTCAGAGCCGGAGAGGATCCAGAGTGCCTCCGCGACCGCGAAGGCGGGATTGATCACCCGGACGGGCGGTACGTCGACGAGCCGCCGCCGGGGGTTGGTCAGGCACAGGTGCGCGCCGATCACCTCGGTTGTGGCAAGGTCGCGGGGGCGGGCTATCCGGCCGTTGAGCAGCACAGCCTGGCAGGCGGCGGTGAACAGCTCACTCGCTGAGTCGGCGGTCAACACGATCATGGGCAGGCTCCTTTACAGGGGGTCAGGAGGTGAAGGCCGCGAGCCGTTCACTGGGAAGGTCGACTAGCCAGGCCGCCTGGCGGGCGAGGCCCTCGCGGAGCCCGACAGTGGGCCAGTAGCCGAGCAACCGGCCGGCACGGGTCAGGTCGGCCGCAGTCGCGGGTACGTCGCCCGGTTGGGCGGTCACGACCTTCACTGGCACCTGGCGGCCGGTGACCCTGGTCACCTCGTCGATCACCGCGAGCATCGAGACACTTGCGCCGCCGCCGACGTTGAGCACCGCCGCCTGGGCGTCGAGGTGCGCGGCGGCGAGGGTCGCGGAGACGACGTCGCTGACGTAAGTGAACTCGCGGCGCTGGCTGCCATCGCCGAACAGGGTGAGCGGAAAGCCGGTGTAGGCGGCGAACAGGATTCGGCCGATCGCCATGTCGGGTCGCTGCCGAGGCCCGTACACAGTGAAGTAGCGCAACGCGACGACACTGAGCGGGCTGTCGGCCCGCCGGGCGTAGGCGAGACCAAGTTGCTCGGCGGCGAGCTTGCTCACTCCGTACGGGGAGACCGGGCTGGTCGGATCGCCTTCGCGGCTTGGCCGGTCGGCCGGGCCGTAGACGCTCGACGAGGAGGCGACGATCAGCCGGCGGACACCCTGGCGGGTGCAGGCATCGAGCAACCGGTGGGTGCCCAGCACGTTGGCCTGGGTGTAGTCGAGGAACTCGCGACTCCACGACTGCCGCACACCGGGCCGCGCGGCGAGGTGGAAAACGGTGTCGCAGCCGGCAACCGCGTCGTCGAGCTGGTCGGTGGCCAGGTCCAGGCAGTACGGCGTGAACAGCGGATTGGCGACGGCCCTTGCCAGGTTCTCGTCCGCGAGGGCGTGCTCGCCGAGCCGGCGGCGATCCAGGCCGGCGACCCTGATACCTCTGGCCAACAGCGCGTCGACCAGGTGTGAGCCGATGAACCCGGCCGCGCCGGTAACCAGGACGCGGGACATCATCGGTGGTCCTTCCTTCGCGGGTTCCGTGCGAAGAGCTGGTGCCAGACGTGGGTGTACAGGGGTGGGTCGATCTGTGGGAGCACGATCCGATCGGTCACGATCAGCGCGTCCGGTCGAGCCGAGCCGGTGGAACCGTCGACCGCCGACGCCGTGGCGTTGCGGGAGAGGTAGAGCGTCATCGCGTTCTCACCTCCGGCCTGCGTAGGCCATAGGCGAGACGACGAGGGCGGACACCGGATTCGCCTGGTCGTCCGCCGGTGTGGCGGGCCCGCCGGAAGGATGGCGGGGCCGCCACGGAGAGGCGGCACCTGGGAGCACCCCGCCGGTCACCCGCCCGCGCAGCCCCGATGGCGGTACGCGGGCGAGGAAACAACCTCACGGAACCGAAGCCGACCGCCACCACGGCGACGGAGCCCAGTGCAGGCGAAATCTGGTCGGTCCTGATAAATATGTCCACCATGAACCCCAGCCGTTGACGATCGGGTCGGCGACCACCGGCGCCACCGAGTAACGGCAGCGTTCGATGCTCGGCATCAGTGAACCGTCCACAGCCGTGGACCGGTACCGTCCACTACCCGTCCAGTCGCAACCAGGTAGTGACGACCCGTAACCCCACTGGCTAGCGTGATCCATGTCGACAGACGAAGCCCGGAGGTACGCGATGGCGGTACGGCGCTATCCCCCGAACCGGCGGCTCGCGTGGGAGAGACTCCAACGTGGCTGGTCCTACGAGGAGATCACCGAACGCATCCGTACCGAGATGAGCCGAACCGGCGAAACCGACACCGGGCTCAACGCCAACACCGTCCGACGCTGGGAGATCGGCGAGCGGTGGCCGGACCCGCGCTACCGCAAGCACCTCGTCGCGATCCTCGGCAAGCCGGCGAGTGACCTCGGCCTGCTCACCCCCGACGAGCTGGCCGTACGCCCGGACGCGGAAACGCTGCACGAGTTCAGGAGGTTGTGGGACATGCTCACCGGAGACGACAACGGCAACGGTTGGGACCGCGCGTCCGTACTACGCGCTCTCGTCGGTGCCAGCATGCTGCCCCTGGTCGCGCCACTGCTGTCCCTCGACCCCGAAGCCGCATACGCCGACGGCAAGACCATCGACCCCGACGCGTACCGGCAGATCGTGCGCTGTCAGCGCGAGCTGTACTGGACCAGCCCGGCCCGGCCGCTTTACGAGGCCGCCTATGCGCATACCCAGCTCGGTATCGGGCTCATGCGCGCCGCTGCCGGTATCAGCCGCGCCAGTCTCGCCAGCGCCCTCGCGGAATCCGCGCTGCTCACTGCCCGGCTCGCCTTCTTCGACCTCAGCCAACCCGCCATCGCCGAACGCTGCTACGACGTCGCCCTCGCCGCCACCCGCGAAGCTGGCGACCACGCCTTGGCCGCAGCCGTCCTCGGTCATATGGCGTTCGTCCCCGCCTTCGGCCACGACCCGGCCAGCGCCCGGCCGCTGATCGACGCGGCCCTCCAGCACACCTGGCATGGCGTCAGCCCCATGGTCCGCTCCTGGCTGCACTGCGTCGCCTCCGAGGTGGAGGTGCGAGCCGGGGCGGCAGCCGCCAGCCGCCATCACATCGATCTGGCGGCGGGGGCGATCGACGGCGACTCCACTCCGCCGGAGTGGCTCGACTTCTACGACAACGGCCGCCTGCACTCCTTTGCCGGGTACGCCGCCCTCGCCAGCGGCGACCACCGCGAAGCCGTCGGCCAGCTCGACCGGGCGCTAGCCGGGCTCATCGGCACCAGCGCCAAGCAGCGCAGCGTTGTCCTCGCTGATCTCGCCACCGCGCACGGCAGTGACGGCGACCGGGCCGCCGACTACCTCAACCAGGCCGTTGACGCCCTCCACACCGACTGGTACGGCACCGGCCTCGACCGGGTCCGCGCCGTCCGGCCCGTACTCGGTGACAGTCGGCACGGTGCCCGGCTCGACGAGCGGGTCGCCGCTCTCACCGCCGGCCGGGCGGCTCTTCCGGGTAGTTAGCCGGCTGACTCGTTGTGCTTGCGCACGAGGTCGGGCAGCTCAGCAAGCGAGTCAAACTGGAACAGGCAGCGGTCGCTGATCGCCCTGTCGTTGAGGATGTACCCCCACGGGCCGCGACGGACCAGGGCGGTCGCGATACCCGCCTCCTGCGCCGGCCGGATGTCGTTGTCCAACCGGTCGCCGACGTAGAGCACCTGGCCTGCCGGGCAGCCTGCCTCGGCTACCACCCGGTCGAAGAACGCCGCGGACGGCTTCTCCACACCCCAGCCGTCCGACGTGCCGATCACGTCGACCGGCAGGTCCAGGGCACGCAGGATCGTCTCCGCCCGCGCAGTCTGGTTACCGGCCAGGCCGACGCGCAGCCCTGACTCGCGCAGCGCGGCCAGGCACGGTCGGGCATCCGGGTACAGGTCTTCCTCGGTGAACGACTCCGGCTGTCCCGTCGCCGTCCGGCGCTGCCGCTCCACGGCCAGGTCGAACCCCGGCCGGAACACCTGAAACGTCTCGCGGTAGTCGAGGCCGCGAGCGATCACCGCCCCGAAGACGGCCGAGAAGGTGTGGCGCGGTACGCCGATCCAGTCCGCCCAGGTCCCGTACTCCCGGGACTCGTCAACGATCGTCTCACCCACATCGAAGAACACGCTCGTGATCACCTCTTGATTGTGCCCTCGCGCACGGAGAGTGATCTACGGGGGTCTGCGTGCCTGGAGAAGGTGGGTGCAGACGAGGCAGGCTCGGCTCGCCAGCGATGACCGCGAGGACGTACGGACGGAGCTTCGCGGAAAAGTCGGCACAGTTGTGTTGCCCGGACGTTAGGCACCACCGTCGGACCACCACGTACCCGGCCGGGCGGATCGATCCGCGTGGTACCGGATGTATGTTCCCCGTGCGGCTGTCCTGATCGCCAGGCCCCATAGGTCGATGCGTGGGCGCTCCGTAGGAGCGCTTGCTTTCGTTCTGCGCTCGCTTGAGCGGGCCGGTCGATCGGGTGCCGAGCGAGCTACAGGAGGCCGAAATGAAGGGTCTTCTTCCGGCGGGATGAGCCGAGGCCCCACCCGACTGCCGCATGTCGAGCGGCCGTAGGAGTGCCCTGTCACGGGTTGTGCCGGCCCCGGGTGCCGGTGCTGACGTCAGTCGCCTGTCCATTGCCGTCCATCTTTGTTCCCGCGACCGTGTCGCTCGCCCTGATGGACGTTTCAGAATGACACCACGCCCAGATGATCGGGTGGAACGATTACCACGGGGTGGGCTTTGTGGCATCAAGATCTACGCTGGCAGAGAAGATGGCGCTATGTAGCAACTAGCCAGGTTAACTTGCGACAGTGGCTACTGTCCGTGCCAAAGCGTGGCGCGGTTGCCGCTTAGTAGAAGCCGGAGCCTATGCGTGAGTTCGTCTTTGAGTCTGACGTCGTCTGGGGCGAGGCGAATGAGGGCAGTGAGGGTGCTCAACTCACGTATGTCGAGGAGAACATTGTAACCGTCCCATAGGCGCAGGTCGTAGCCGTATGCGCGGGCGAAGAGGTCCACCGTGGCGGGAGATGTGCCGAAGCGGGGCTCCGCATAGGTGGGAATTAGGTCGACCTCGCGCGGCCCGATGGAGACGGAGTCCCAGTCACCTAGCACGACGGAGTTACGATGACCATCGGTGTTCCATAGGAGATTGCCGACATAGAGGTCGGAATGGATGAGGCCGCCCCCGAGTGGAAAGTCCAGCTGGTTGAAGGCCGCGCGTAGTTCATCGATGCGGACGGTCAACCACGCGTGCTCTTGATCTGTGACCGCAAGCCGGGCTGCAGGATCGGCGAGCGTTGCAGCTAATGATCGTAGTGGTTTGTAGTGAGGTAAATCCACTGAGGGGATAGGTAGTTTATGCAGCCGCGAAGCGATATGGCCGAGCGCCCTTGTGTCCGGCCAGCCGATGCCGGCGGGCTGCGGGTAGTAGCGCCAGAAGGTCACGACCACGGGGTGGCTGCAGGATTGGAAAATCATGGGCTGGTCAGCGCCGCTGGGGAGATCAGCGGGGGCGACGGTTGGGAATTCCTGCTGGATTAGCCCACGTATCACCTTAATAGAGGTTGTCGCCTTGGTGGTCGCACCTTCCCCGTATCCAATCCGAGCGACGACGGGAGCGCCGTCCAAGAGGTAAACGGCGTTCGCGAAGTGGCGGAGGAGCTTTGCGCCTGGCGGATATCCGGCCCGTTGACACGCCTGGTCCAGCAGACCCAATAGATCGGCAGGTGGGCGATTCGGGACGCGTTCATTTGTGGTCACGAGGTGATCTCGCTACTGCTGCGGAAGCAGTTATCCCGTATATCATTGATCGTCTCGCGCATTGATTTCGCGATTTCGGAGCCGCGATATCTTGGTAACTCTAGTTCACGTCGGAGTTCGGACAAGGGCTGAAGAAGCGCCGGAATCTGCAACGACGGTGGCAATCTATAGACGACATCGAGCGCCTGGGCAGCACCGTCCAGGTCAACGCTGGGCTGGCGAACGCGGGCAGTGGAGACGTCAACCCAGGCGAGGGCTTCATCACCGTACGAGCGCTGGGTGGATGGTCCGCTTGCGTAGGCGCTGATTGTGGCGAGCGCGGTTCGCTCGGCGGCGGCTGGGCTGCCGATCCGCAGGAAGGCGGAACCGTCGTAGAAGTGTTGCTTGGCCAGTGCGAACGTCAAGATCCCGCCCAACTCGTCGAGCTCGTCCAGTTCGTCAGTGTATCGAGCCTCGATTAGGTCGCGAGCGGCAGAGGCGCGATCCATGGCTTCTATGGCCGCAGCGGTGTGACCCATCCGGCCATATGCGCGAGCCTCGATGCTGGCCAGCCGCACAAGGACTGTGCCAGGTATTTGCGCCTTCTGTGCATGGGTAAGGGCTTCTGCGGCGAACCGCAAACCCTCCTCTGGTCTGCCGTACCACTCACTGGTCATCGCCTGGTTGCCCAACACCCACGCTGTAAGTGTCTCGTTGTCGGCTTTCTCTGCGCACGCCAACGCGGCCTGTGCTTGGACTCTGGCTGCGTGTGGAAAGCCGAGGTCGCCCGAGGCATAGGCAAGCATCGCGCAAGTGGCGCCTGCGAGGAAATACATGTCCTGTAGACGAGCAGGATCCGGCCGGTCTCTGATAAGCGAAAATAGGTCGTCACGCAGGTTTACAAGCTCCCGGAAGACCGGCGTTAGAGGGGAGTTGACGTAGTCGTGAGCCAAAGCAGCGACCCGTGCCCGTAACGATGTCAGAGGCCGCTCACCGATCCGAATCGAGTCAGCCCACATGGCGAACTCCGATGACCTGCGAGACGCGGCGTCTACTATGTCCAGCGATTGAGGATCGCGCGGCAGGCTATCATCTGAGCTCGGCGGCTTGGCATCATCGGTTGCTAGTAAGTGATCAATAGCGTAGCCAAACTCGGCTTCCACGACTCGACATGTACTCGGTCGAGGCTCGGTGCCCACGTCGCCAGCTAGCCACCGGTCGAGTTGCCGAAGGCTTAGTGCGAAGTCGCGTATCCCAAGTGCTTGCGCCTTCCTGTTAAGGGCTTCCAAGGTCTGCTCACGAGTCAGGCGGCGTTGCCTCATGAGCCGTTGCATTCGTGTGATGCGCTGCCGGGCGGCCATAGCATCCCTCTCCAAAGCTGAGAAGTAGTTGCTGGCGGGCACACCGTAGCGAAAGCTATGTGGTGCCATCATCCTGTATCGCGAGCAAAATATTCGCGACTGGCGATAATTTTAGTGGGTTGTCGGTCTTCTTGTCAGTAGCGGCAGCCTTAGGGCAGCCAAAGGTCAGTGCGCCGCCGTTTCGACGTCAGCGGCTGGCGGCCAATGATCGAGCCTTCCGCGGTCCTTGCGACGAGGCGCGGTGGTGGGCGGTTTCAGGAAGGGGGATGCGTGGAAGCGGCGCTGGCGGATCAGTTCTACCGGTTGGCTTACAGCGATGTGACGGGTCGTCCTCGATTGGCTGGCCGGGCTGCTGGGCTGGGTTTGGCGGCTGCGTTGTTGGGTGAGCTGGTCTTCAGGGGCAACGTGTGGGTCAAGGGCCGGCGCTTGTCGATTCGGGCCTGTGGTACCCCTGCTGATGCCCTGGCCCATGCGGTGTTCGACCAGCTCGTCGCCCGGCCGGAGTTGACCGATCTGCGTACCTGGGTGTTGTTCCTGGCCGGCAGTGCGCCTGAGGACGTGGCGCGGCGGTTGGCGCGCGGTGGACACCTGCGGCGGGAGCAGAAGCGCCGCCGGCTGCGGAGGGAAACAGTGTGGGTGCCGACGAACATGAATGTCGCCGCTACGCCGTGGGCGCTGTTGTCGGTGCGGTTGCGTCGCTTGGAGCTGTTGAGTCATGAGGACATGTTTCTGGCTGGCCTGTGTGTCGCGACAGGGTTGGACCGGTTGCTGTTCGACGGAGCGTCGCCGCAGGCACGTCGTTATCTGACCCAGGTGTCGGCGGGGCTGTGGCCGCCTGCGCTCGAGTTGGTGGACGTCACCTCGGCTTTGGTCGCTGATGCCATTCTCTCCGCCCGCTGAATTCCCTACCGCCGAATCATCAAGGTGTGTCGATTATGTTGAGGGGGTTTTTGATGTCTGTGCCCGTGCCGTCTGATCCGGTGGCGGCCACGCTCGCCGCGGGCCGGCTTGGTGTTCCTGCGGTCGTGTTCTTCGTGATGTCCGCCGCTACGCCGTTGACGGTGGTGGCGGGGGTGGTGACCACGGGCTACGCCACGACCGGCCTGACGGGTATCCCGGTCGCGTTTCTGCTGATCGGTGTGGTCCTGGCCGTGTTTGCCGTCGGCTACGTCGCGATGGCGAGGCGGATGGCCAACGCGGGTGCCTTCTACGCCTACATCGCTCGCGGGGTCGGACGCCCGGTCGGTGTCGGCGCGGCGTGGGTCGCTCTGGTCTCCTACAACGCTTTGCAGGTCGGTTTGTACGGAGCGATCGGGTCAGCGATCGGGCCGCTGATTGAGCAGTGGCTCGACGTCCGGGTGGCGTGGTGGCTGATCGCCCTCGCCGGGTGGGCGGTGACCGCTGTTCTCGGCCTGCTACGGGTGGACATCAACGGAACCGTGTTGGCAGTGCTGCTGTTGGCCGAGGTCGCCGTCATCGTCGTCTACAGTGTGGCCGACCTTGCTCATCCCGCCGCAGACGCGATCAGCACGTCGGCCCTGTCACCAGGCAACCTTGTCGGCCCGGGAGTGGGGGCGATCTTGGCCTTGGCGGTGCTGGGTTTTGTCGGGTTCGAGTCCGCCGTGGTGTTCTCCGAGGAGTCGAAAGATCCGCAGCGGACAGTGCCCACGGCTACCTACATCGCCGTGGGCGGAACGGCACTGTTGTACGCGTTCGCGTCGTGGGCGATGACCGTGGCCACCGGTCCGGACCAGATCGTCGCCCGCTCCCAGACTGATGGCCCCGAGCTGATTTTCAATCTCGCCGAGGGGCACCTCGGGCCGACGGTCGTCACCGTTGGGCACACCCTGTTCGCGACCAGCATCGTCGCGGCGATGATCTCGTTCCATAACACGACCGCCCGATACATGTTCGCTCTGGGCCGGGAACGGGTGCTGCCGGCTGTTATGGCGCGTACCACCCGCCGTGGGAACGCGCCCCGTAACGCCAGCCTCGTTCAGTCCGGCATCGGCTTCGCGGTGATCGCCGTGTACGCGTTTGGTGGCTGGGACCCCCTGGTGCATCTGTTCTTCTGGGGTGGCACCTCCGGCGGCCTCGGGGTGCTTCTCCTCATCACCGCCACCGCGGTTGCTGTCCCGGTCTTCTTCACCCGCCACCCCGGTGGTGAGAACACCTGGCGACGTGTCACCGCCCCTGCGGTCGCCTTACTGGCCCTGGCCGTCGTGTTGTACCTGGCGGTACGCAACTTCGGCACCCTGCTCGGAGTTCCACCCGGCCACTGGCTTGCCTGGGCTGTACCGGCGACGCTTGTCAGCATCGGCGTGGCGGGGACCGGTTGGGGTGTCGTCCTGCGCGCTACTCGGCCGAGTGTCTATGCCGCCATCGGCCTCGGTGCCAAAGCCACCGGTGTTGGCCCGGCCCCGGCACGTCGGACCCGCGTCTACCGCAGCGTCCCCGCCCGGCAGGAGGAGACCCTCCGATGACCAGCAGGACTCCGCTACCGCCGATTGTCACCGCCGGCTGGGGCGACATCGACACCACCGCCACCCTGATCGCCGACGCCTTCTACGACCTGCCCGCAGCCGCCTGGCTCGTCCCCGAACCCGACCAGCGAAGTAGCGCCCTTCGCGGCCAGTTCAAGGTCCTCATCGAGCACGCCCTCTTCTACGGCCACGTCGACCTGCTCGATGACCGGTCCGCCGTCGCGGTCTGGTTCCACCACCTTGGCCCCACGATCCCGCCCTACAACTACGACCAGCGTCTCCACGCCGCCTGCGGCAACCACGTCAACCGATTCCGGCACCTCGACACCCTGTTCGACACCCACCACCCCGCCGAACCGCACCACCACCTTGGCCTGCTCGCCGTTGCTCCGGCGGCCCAGGGCACCGGACGCGGCACCGCCCTGCTGACCCACCACCACCGGTATCTCGACCAAGTCGACATCCCCGCCTACCTGGAGGCGAGCAGCCCCCGCAGCCGTGACCTTTACAGCCGCCACGGCTACCACCCACGCAGGGTGTTCACCCTTCCCGACAACACCCCGTTCTGGCCCATGTGGCGGCACCCCACCACCCCGTCAACCCACATTCCCCAACCGCCAGGACCCCGATCCCGGCGAGTTCCCTAGCCGGCGCCGGTGCCCGGGAACCGATCCCCCCATCCCACCCGGGCACCGGCGCCCCTTCCCGATGTTGACCCAGCCGTTGTCGCCCAGCCGTAGCCATCACATCCGGCCAACAGCGACCCAGCAGGCCCAAACTCACAGTCAGCAACTACCAACCCGTGTAAGGAAACAGTGTGACGTCGACTCTGGACACCACCACGGTGCCCGACAGCGGTGCGATTCGGGTGATCCTCTCCGAGGTAGACGTGGCGCGAATCTGCCACGAGGCGATCCGCGCACTGCAAACCGCGACCGGAGACAACGCCGTGCCCGGATGGGATGACGCCTCGGCCTCGCACCGCGAATCGACGATTCGCACCGTCCGGGCGGTCCGCCAAGGAATGACCTGCGAGCAGATACACCAGGACTGGTGCAGGCGGATGCGCGCAGACAAGTGGACCTACGGACCGGAGAAGAGCTACGAGTCGAGGACACACCCCTGCCTGGTCGGATACCAGGACCTGCCGAAACACGAGAAGGCCAAAGATGAACTGTTCCGGGTTATCGTCCTCACGCTGGATCGATAGCCACAGGCGAGTCCTTGGCAGAGGTGCGACGCCCCGAAAAGCCTCCACCGAACCCGGAGTGGGCTAACAGTTGTACCCAACTGCCCGGGTGAACATGCGGGACGAGCCTACAAACCTCTGCGGCGGCAGCCGGAACTGGTGTGTTCACCTGACAGCGTCGCCTCCGCCGTTCGCCGTCCATGCAGCACGTCTGCCACATGTGGGCGACCCGGCAGCTACAAGCCGCTGAGGCCCACTCTGCACACAACCACCACGTCAGCCCCACCGCTTACCGGGGCCGCGCCTATCCCCGCGGTCCTGTCCCCAACCGCACCAGCCCATCGAAGACACTGACATGAAAGGCCGAAGACACACATGGACGTCCCCGATACGGCCGGCCCGCCGATCGTGGTGTGCCCCGACTGTCAGGGGCTCACCTTCGTAGTGAGGTCGTGCCACTGCCGCCACGGCGGTGACCAGTTCCTCATCGACGGGTCCCAGCCCTTCGGCGTCGACCGGGGCCCCTACCGTGACTGCGAGGTCTGCGACGGCGTCGGCAGCGTCAGCGAAGGTTGCCACCGCTGCGGCGGCAGCGGTGTATGCCGAGCGCAACTCGTCCTCACCGTAGCCAACATCGACTCGGGCCAGGTGGCCTCGGTCGACATCCTGCCCGGCATGCTCGCTCCTCGGCCGCTACCCAACGGCAGGTACGCCGCCGACCTGATGCCCGTGGTCCGTGGACTTGCCGGCAAAGTCGCCGCAGCCGAGGTCTTCGAGTCGATGATGCCGCAGACCCCCGTCACCGCGGACAGTGAACTGTTGGTCTTCATGCCACCGCAGTGGCACCCAGACCTACCCGAAACCGTTCGAGCGCTGCTCGGAGCCGTCGCGGTCGCCGACGCCGCCCAGTACCGGCCCTGGCAGATCTACCTCGGACGCACCGGACCCGCATCACCAAACCTCAACCAACTGCTCACCGGTTTGTGCGCGGTAGCCGACCAGGTCTGCCTAGACCTCGTCGTCGACCACCGGCGTGACACCTACGGAGATCCCGACAATCCGCTGCTGTGGTGGGGAATACGCTACGAGGCCCCAGAATCAGCGGTGCCAGCCGACAGCCCGACCCACTGCAGCCTCCAGGAAGCGCTCACACATACCAACCCCGCTGAAGCCATCAGATCAGGCATCGGCATCGGTCGCAGACAGTCACCGGGATCCCGTCGCCATACCGCACCAGCGCACTGGGTCAACCCACCCCTGGCCGCCGCAGACCCGCCGCAGACCGTCGACTGGACCGAGGTTGCCCGACAGGTCACACAGGCCTGCGGAACCGGGCCCGGCGCGGTCGCCATCTGGCGTAACCGCCGCTGGCACTACAGCCCACTAGCCGAAACCGGCGTGACCGAAATCCTCAACCCGCAGGCCACCGGCCAGGTCACCGTACACACCGTGCCGATCCTGACACGAGCCCTGGAACCACCGCCGCCGACCTACTGGGGCCAGCCAATCCCGTCCCGCCGCTGTCCAGACTGCGCCAGCGGCACAGCGTGGAACCGATGCGGATGCGCCATCAACCTGCACGACGACCGCCCCGACCCAGACTGCGAGCTATGCAGCGGCACCGGCATACACGCACACCACTCCTGCATGACCTGCAGGGACATCACCCACATCCGCGCCGGAGTAGTTGTCACCCTCACCGACCTGAACCAGCAGACCCTGCACATCAACTGGCGACCCGACGACAAGCCGACCACCCACCTGGTGGCGACCACCCCAGCAGGCACACCCGTTCTACAACTCTCAGACGACTACCAGATCGCGAAGTGGACCCAACTGCTCGACACACCCAACACATCACTGATCGACCTGGCCACCGGCCTGGAACTCGACTCCACGCTACGCGACGCACTGGTGATCACATCCGACCCGGCAGCCGACCCCGCCATCCAACACCTCCACCAAGCCAGTCGCGGCCGACCAGGAGCACGCCTGCTCGTACACACCAGCCAACCACCAAACCCCTCCACCGACCTACTCCAACTCCTCCGGCTCATCCTCGGCCTCGGCCTCACCGCCGAAATCACCGCAGAAAGCCACCGGCACCGCGCCGGCGAGCCACTGTCCGTCCAAGGCGAACGCTGGCTCCTCAACGCCGTCCCACCCGGCACCCCCGTCAACGAGGTACAAACACCGATCCACACCACGCTGCATCAAGCCACCAGCAACCTGAACAAGTACCTACCCACACTCCTTCACCAACTCGCGTCCGCCATGCCGCACCAGCCGCTGGCCGTCCCACAACAACCCACACCAGCAAACGTCGAAGTCGACAACCCAGAGACACTTATGCGCCGCCTCGCCGACCACTACCAAAACCACGCCGTCATGGCCCGCATCGAGCACCACCGCTGCCGCATCTACGCCGGTGGCTTCGAGTACGCACAACTGGTCGCCACCGCACCCACCCTGCCCACAGCAGTCCGCGCGCTACTCGGCACCACCACCACAGGTGGCGAAAGCCCATAACTGCACACCCGCTGGCCGGCCGCCAAGGAAAACAGAGGACATAACCCTGTGTCCTCACGAAACACTCGATCCGCCGCCGAAGTGTTGATACCGGCAGCGCCGTACGGGTTGGTCGTTGACAGAACAGGATGCGAACCGGGCGGAATGCAGACGTCAGTAAAAACAGGCCTAGCGAGATAAGCGTGCTCGAGATGTGAAGGGCTTCTTGCTTCCCGTACTGCGCATAGCACGCGGACTGACGCCCGCAGGGGCGGCTTTTTCAACATTCGTCCACTGTTGTCTACGTCTAGCCGGGAGATCGCCCTTCGAAGACATCGGACGCATCGGGCGCATATCCCTGGTCGGAACTTTCATCCGAGGAAGTTGGAGATGGCAGAAGCTCTCACCGTTGCTGTCGGCACACTGTTCCTGGTCGCAGCGCTGATAAAGGCCGGAGCATCCGCAGAAACGTGGTTCCTGATCCGACTCCGCCTGAGTCGGTTGCTCACCGCCGCCGTGGTGCTGCTTGTGATGGGATTCGTGTTTATCCACCTATTGAGAAGCGAAAAATGATGGAGAACATAATAGGGTCGCGTTTGTCCGAACAGAGCTACCAGCCGGCCCCCTTCCGGTTTAGCTGACACGAGTTGGCTAGCGTTCGCAACAAGCACACGGGACGGATAGCAGCGGTATGTGCCCCAGGTGCAACACGCCGCGACTTACTCACCTAACGCCAAGGTACATTGCAGTGCGAGTCGTGCGGTAATCGCAGCAGCCACCACCTGGGACGCTGCGTAGTAGCTCCAGGCCGCTACCACCTCAGTCAGGAACGCGGTCGAGAGCCTCCGAACCGCGCCCCGCCCGATAGAGGCTGCCATTGAGGCTGAGTGTTTGAGAAAGGAACAACAGCGGCAGAAATGACCATGCTTCCCGACATCAAAACTCCAAAAGATTTGGAAGAGCTGCAGCGACTCGCCAGGGGCGAGCGTGACCGTACACCCGTGCCGATAGGAATCCGCACGATTTCAAATCCGCAACCGCCCAAAGGCAGCGCTACCGTCATTAAAAGCGTTGACCATCTACTCCTCCGCGCAATGCGGTCGGAGAACGGTCAGACACGAAGGGTCGCCGAGCGAATACAAAACCTCGCCACCGAACTGAACCGACGAGTTCAGGCCGAAGAGAATACGCGGCGGCAGCGATTGGAGGACGAAGTCGCCGAACTAGAAATGCAGCTAGCCATGGCCCGCGCCAAACTGCGTTCGCTGGACCGAGCCGCGACCACCTCGATATCCGTCCCACTCCGTTCAGACGGCACGAAAAGCGCTGTCGACGCAGCCGCCGTACGGCTCTGGGCCGCCAACAACGGCTACGTAGTGAAACCCACCGGACGTGTCCCGACAGTAGTCATCGACGCCTGGCGTGCAGCGAACATTCAAGTCGAAACCACGGAAGACGATCGAATGACGCGATCCCAGTAGGGAATGGCGGCAAAACTGACAAAGCTGGAGACCAAACAAGGCGGTAACTGATCACTCTGCCCGTCGCAACGCGTCCATCGGTGCTGCCCGAACCGAAAGGTCCGCATGACAGCCTAGAAAACTCCTGGAGGCCCCGTGATTCCCCGATGCTGCTGCTGCGCGACTTCCACGGTGACGCCTGCGAGTTGACCGACCCAGGGCGGGCCGGAAGCTGCCTCGACACACAGATCGAGACGATCATGCTGCACGGTTGACCGCGGGCAAACGATCGCGATCGACTCTGATAGCCACGCCGTGCTATTGATCGACGTGGACGCCCATGTCGACCACGCGTTGGTGCGGCCGCTTCCGGCACTGCCGCTGGCACGTACGCCAGCACGGGCTCTAACTACTGACTCCGGCTACCGTTGCTCGAGGTTGCCGGCTTTTGGTCGGTGCGGTAGGACTCGCTCCAGCGCTGCAGGTCCGCGAGGAAGGCCATGAGGAGCGGTAGCAGGTGCATGCCGGCTGGCGTGAGTTGATACAGCGCGCCGTCGGGTCCGCCCGGTCGGCAGATGAGTCCTTGGTCGTGTAGCCGGCGTAGGGCTTCGACCAGTGACTTCGAACTGGGTGTTGGTTGGATGGCTCGGAGTAGATCGGTAAAGCGCATTGGCTGCTGTTGCTGCAGCGCCGTCATGATCTCCAGGGTCCAGCGGCGCCCGCAGAGATTGATCGCATCGTAGTAGGTCTGGAAGATGTTCACCCTGCCTTCCCCCCAAGGTCGGCTACTTCGGAGAGTGTAGGGGGCGAGCGCACTACGTGAATACCCACTTCACGCATCGTCCGGGATGATCGCCCGAATCTAGTGGGGTGCCTGTATTTGTGGGGAAGAATGTGACTTTGTGGCGGCGTATCCCTTGGCGAGGGCGGTGAGCGAGTTCGCCAGGGCGTATCCGAGAGACGAGAGTTGGTAGGTCGCCGAGGGGTTGGCTGTGTCCCAACTGCCGGAAGAGTCGCGTTGGAGGAGTCCGACTGCCGCCAACCAGTTCAGATCTTCGTCCAGGATGCCGCCATCATGTGCGCCTTTGGTTAGCTGGCTCAGGGTTGCCCGGTCGATGTTACGTAGCGTTACAAGAGCCGCGACCGCGCCCGACCTCCTGCCGAGTTCCCTAGCAAGGTCATGTGGTTGAGGAACCTTGGAATCGGCGCTCATGTGTGGCGACTCCTTAATGGCCATTGCACAAAATTTTAGGTGTCTAGTGCTGGCGGGCGTAGTGTCGCAAACCCGACAGTGCGTGTCGTGTATGTCTCATTTATTCGCAAATTTAGTTCCCCTTTGGTGCTTACGGCTGGGTAGTTACCTCTTGGTACTCACGTTGCGGTAATCGCGGGTGTTGGGTGTAGAGGTGATTGCAGACCTTGAGATGTGGAACTTCCACGGGGGTGTCGTGGTGCTGTCGGCCGAGCGTGAGCAGACTGGTGTTGCACTCAGTGAAGTAACTACCAGTGAGCATCGCCGGAAAGCGCGCTTTCGCGGCTTCCAGTTCCTGAGCGGCTCGCCTTGGCCTCGTACCAGGCCGGTTCTTGTTGCTTTGACTCTTGCCCTTGCCCTGACCGGATGTAACAGCGGGGACGCGGGCAACCGCTCCACGCCGACTACTCCGACCTTATCGGCACCTCAAGGGGATTCCCGTTCCATAGCCGAAGCTGCAGCACTGGAGGCGTATCGCGGAATGTGGCAGGCGTACGCCAAGGCCGGGTTGACCGCGAACCCTGACGAGCCGGATCTCGCAAAGTACGCGAGCGAACGGGCGCTGTCGACGCTCCGAGAAGGGCTCGCGGGTACTAAACGCGACGGACACGTCATCAAGGGCGAGCTTGGCTCAGCTCCGCAGGTGGAGCGAGCTAGCCCAGCAGCCCAGCCGATGACCGTAAGCATCATCGATTGCCTCAACACCGAGAAGTTTCTTACCTACACGACCTCCGGCGATCCGGTCGACGACGAGCCCGGTGGGCGTCGACTAACCAGAGCGACGGTCACGAACATCAGTACGGGCGAAGGCTGGAAAGTAACCGGCCTCGGCATACAGGCGGTAGGAACATGCAGCTAAAGCACTGGGCGAGCAAACTGCAAATACTGGCGGCGGCCAGTCTTTGCACCGCGGTTCTCCTCAGCGCACCAGCACACGCAGGCGATGGAGTCGGCGGGGTTGACTGCTCAGAGTTTCCCAGCGCGCAAGAGTGCGACGTAGTAGCCGGCACACCAGGTAACGGTGGGAGCACCGGTGATGGCAGTGCCGGGAACGGCGAAGGTTCGGGCAGTGGTGGGGGTAGTACGCCTTGCCGTTATGTGCGTTTGCCGCAGCAGGATCCGCCTCCGGCTGGTGCGGGTGCGGGGGGCTGGTATGTGCAGGTGTGCCGTGTGGACGGCAGTGTGTCGACGAGCCCGCCGTTGTGGCTGGCGGCGGGGCAGGTGGCTGATCCGCAGGCGTTGGCGCAGGTGGCTGTGTCGCGGCTGCGGCTTCCGGCGCCGGCGATCCGGCGGAATCCCGCTTCGGCTGCGGGGGTGATGGTCCAGGTGCCGGTGTGGCTGTGGGTGGACGGGTCGACGTGGGGGGCGCGTTCGGCGACGGCGTCGGTGCCGGGCATGAGCGTGACCGCGACCGCGACGCCGGTCCGGGTGGTGTGGACCCCGGGCGATGGGACCGCTGATGTGGTGTGCCACGGGCCGGGTACCCCATGGCGTGCGGGTACCGATCCGCGAGCGGTGTCACCGTGCGGTCACACGTATCGGACCAGTTCTGCGGGCGTGCCGGGTAACAAGTTCACGCTCCGGGCGACGGTGACGTGGTCGGTGTCGTGGGCTGGTGGTGGGCGAAGCGGCACGGTGCCGTCGTTGATGACGTCGTCGTCGGTGGGGTTGCCGGTGGCGCAGTCGCAGTCGGTCGTGACGGGGCAACGATGAGCGTCACGGTCGACCGTGCTCGGATCCCGGTTCCGGTGGCACAGCCGTCGAAGGATGCCGCGCGGCGGTCTGGTCAGCGCAGCGGTCGGCGGGTCGTGCTCGGGGCGTTGTTGGTGCTGCTGAGCGTGGTCGTGTTTTGGCAGGTGGATCTGCGGGCGAACGAGGGGCGGTCGTTCCTGGCTGCTGCGCGGTCGGTGGCCGCCGGTCAGGTGATTGCTGATGTCGATGTGCAGGTGGTGCGGGTGTCGAACGTGTCTGGGCTGGTGTTGCTGCCGGCTGACCAGCGTAGTCAGGTCGTGGGCCGTACTGCGGTGGTGCCGCTGGCGGTAGGCAGTTTGCTGACGGCGGCGCAGGTGGGTCCGGTGGCGTGGCCGCCGGCTGGTCAGGCGGTGATCGCGTTGCCGGTCAAACCTGGTCGTGCTCCGGCGGGGTTGGCGGCGGGAGCACGGGTTGTGGTTCTTGTGGTGCCTCCGGCGACGGTGGGGCAGGCGGCGGGCCCGGTGGGTAGTAGCGGGTCTGATGGGGTGCGGCGGGGTGTGGCCACGGTGGTGTCGGTCGAGGCCGGCGCGGATCAGGTGGGGAGCCTGTTGGTGACTCTGCTGCTGGCCGCCGACGCGGCGGAGGCGGTCGCTTCGGCTCCGGGGGATGTGTCGCTGGTGCAGCTCGGACCGGAAGGGTAGTGCCGTGTTGGTCGTGTGCGCGTCGGTGTCCGGGGCTCCGGGGGTGTCAACGGCGGCGGTGGGGCTGGCAGCGGGATGGCCACAGGCCGGGGGTCTGCTGTTGGAGGCCGATCCGTCCGGGGGAGTGGCCGCTGCCCGGTTCGGCCTGGCACAGCAGCCGGGGTTGGCGTCGCTGGCAGCGGCGGCGCGCCATGGCGGCGTGGGCGGCGTCCTTTCTGCGCATGTGCAGCGGTTGCCGCTCGGTGTTGGTGTGGTGGTGGCACCGGGGTCGGCGGATGTGGCTGCCGGATCGGTCGGTGTGTTGGCCGGCTCCGCGGATGCGTTGCGGGATGTGGCGCCGGTGGTGGTCGCTGACGTGGGACGGCTCTACCCGGAAAGCCCGGCGAGGGCGTTGGTGGCTGCTGCGGACGCGGTGGTTCTGGTGACCACGCCTACGACCGAATATCTGGACCATCTCGATGCTCGCCTTGGGTGGCTGCGGAACCTGGTAGACAGGGGCTGGATCGGGTTGGCGGTCTCCGGCAGAGGGCTGTACCCGGCGGCGGAGATCGGGGCGCGGCTGGCTCTGCCGGTGTGGGCGCAGTTGCCCCGTGACCAGCGTGGAGCTGCCGTGTTGGGCGGGAGACTGGCTGGTCGGACGTGGCACCGGACTCCGCTGGCACGCGCCTTGCGTGATCTGGCCGGCACCTTGCACTGGTTCGCGACGCGCCGTGACACCGCTCAACTTGGGGCGTTGCGGTGACCGCCCCGACCGGGGTGGGTGGGGTCGCGGCTGTGCCGGAGGTCGTCGCCCGGCTGCGGACACGGGTCAGTGACCGGCTGGCAGTTCAGGGTGCGGGCCTGCCGCAGCCGGAACGGGACGCGCTCATCGCCCGATTCATTGCCGAAGAGCTCGTCCTGCACGCGCAGACGGACATCGCCGCCGGGCGGACACCACTGTCCCCGCAGATGGAGGCGGCGGTCGCCCGTGCGCTGCGGGACAGCTTCACCGGCCTCGGTGGGTTGCAGATGCTGATTGACGATCCCGAGATCGAGGATGTCTTCGTCAACGGCTGTGACAACGTGTGGATCCGTACGACCGGCGGCCGGGTACAACGGGTGGCGCCGGTGGCTGCCTCGGACGAGGATCTGGTCGAGCTGGTGCGGGTCGCCGCCGCAAGGAGCGGGCAGGAGGAGCGGCGTTTCGACCGGGGCTCGCCGGGGCTGTCACTTCGGCTGCCTGGTGGGCAGCGACTCTTCGCGGTCATGGCGGTCAGCAAACGGCCCAGTTTGTCGATCCGTCGCAATGTGCTGCGGAAGGTCACCCTCGATGACCTGGTGCACCGGGGCGAGATGACCCTCGGCTTGCGGGAGCTTATCGCTGCGATGGTCCGCGCCAGAAAGAACCTGGTCATCAGCGGTGGTACCGGTGCGGGCAAGACAACCCTGTTGCGGGCCGCTGCCGGGGCGATGAGCCCGCTAGAGCGCATCGTCACAGTTGAGGACGCCTACGAACTGGGGTTGGACGAGGATACCGACCAGCACCCCAACTGCACGGCGCTGCAGCAGCGCGAGCCCAACCTCGAAGGTGTCGGCGGAATAGACATGGCCACGATGGTGCGGTGGGGGCTGCGAATGCGTCCTGACCGGGTCATCGTCGGCGAGTCCCGGGGCGCCGAGGCTGTTCCAATGCTGATGGCGATGAGCCAGGGCAACGACGGCAGCATGTGCACCCTGCACGCCAGCTCATCGAAACAGGCACTGACCCGGCTGGCGACCTACGTCATGCAAGCCCCGGAGCGGTATCCATTCGACGCGGCGAACATGCTCATCGGCCAGGCCGTCGACTTCGTCATCCATTTGTCGACCGCGACCGACGGCACCCGGGTGGTGTCCTCGATCAGGCAGGTCCTCGAAACGGACGGCACGCAGGTACCCAGCAACGAGATCTACCGGCCGGCTCGAGACGGCCGCGCAGTGCCAGCAGCGCCGATGCGCGCGGACACCCTCGAAGACCTGGTGGCCGCCGGCCTGGACCCGGACCTCCTCAGTAAGGACCGGTGGTAGCCATGCGGGCAATCCTGCTCGGTCTCGCCTGCGCCGCCGGCCTGATCCTGATCCTCGACGGGCTGCGTCGCCGTCCTCCCGGCCCCGCACCGTCCGGCCGAACCCGCTGGGCCTGGACGTCGGCCGACCGAACCCGTCTCTTGGCCGCCGTCACGGGCGGGCTGGCCGCCGCTGTGCTGACCCGCTGGCCGGTAGCGGCCCTGCTCACCGCCGCCGGAGTCTGGACCCTGCCCCGTGTACTCGGGCCCGATCGGGACCACCGGCGGTCCCTCGCGCGGATCGAGGCTATCGCCACGTGGGCCGAACTGCTGCGCGACACCCTGTCCTCGGCGGCTGGGCTGGAGCAGGCGATCACCGTGACCGCACCGGTCACCCCGTTGCCGATCCGCGCCCAAGTGCAGCGTTTGGCCGACGCCGTCCGTACCGGGGCGCGGCTGTCCGACGCCCTGCGCGCCTTTGCCGACGAGTTGGCCGATCCGACCGCGGACCTGGTAGTGCGCGCTTTGCAGCAGGCCGCCGGCTACCACGGCGGTCAGCTCACCGAGAGTCTGACGAGCCTGGCCGCCACCGCCCGGGAACAGGCCCAGATCCGGATGCGGGTCGCCACGACCCGAGCCACGACCCGGACAGCGGCGCGGGTCATCACCGGCACCTGCGTGGTCATGGTCGCCGGCCTGATCCTGCTCAACCGAGGCTTTCTCGCCCCATACAGCACAGTCACCGGGCAGATGGTCCTGCTGCTGGTCGGCGGCATATTCGCCGGTGGCTTCTGGTGGCTGGCCCGTGCCTCGCGGATCCCCCAACCACCCCGCATCCTCAGCGGCGCCAGCCCTGACAGGACGTCGACATGAGCGGTAGCGTCCTGCTCGCGGGAGCCGCAGCCGGTCTCGGGCTACTGCTCATCGTAACCGGCATGGTCCCCACGCGGCCGTCCCTCGCGCAGGCACTCGACGCCCTACGCCGCCCGCCCGCCCCGGCCACCGCCCCGCTGCCGTGGCGTACCCAGGTCCTGTCCATCCCGTGGAAGGCGCTCGGGATGCCGTTTGCCCGCACCCGGGCGGACCTCGCCGTGCTGGAACGGCCCGCCGCCACGCACCTGGCCGACCAAACCCTCGCCGTCCTGGCCGGACTCCTGCTCCCGCCGGTCGTGATTGCGCTGCTCGCGGCAGGTGGTACGGCCTTCGGCAGCGGCATCCCACTGTGGGCGTCGCTGGCCGGTGGTGTCGGTGGATGGTGGCTGGCCGAGACCACCGTGCACGCCGAAGCCGAGCGGCGCCGCGACGAGCTCCGCCACGCCTTGTCGGCCGTGCTCGACCTGGTCGTCATCTCCCTGGCCGGCGGCGCCGGACTGGAACAGGCCCTCGACGATGCCTGCTCGGACACCAGCGGCTGGGCCGCCGCCTGCCTGAATCGCGCGGTGGCGACCTCCCGGCTGCTGCGGGTACCGCCCTGGCAGTCCCTCGGCCAACTCGGCGAGGAGACCGGAGTCATCGAGCTGCAGGAGTTGGCCGCGACCATGAGCCTCGCCGGAGCCGAGGGCGCCCGGATCCGCACTTCACTGAGCATCCGCGCCGCCACCATGCGCGCCCACCAGGCCAACGCCCTGGAAGCCAAGGCCAACAGCGCGACGGAACGCATGAGCATGCCGGTGATGCTCCTGGCGGTCGGCTACATGCTGTTCCTCCTCTATCCGGCGGTCGCCGCCATCGACACGTTCTAAACCTGACCGAATCCATACAGAAGGAGTACCCGTCGTGCCCAGAGCACTCGCCCTACTGACCCTGGTCCGCCTCACCCTGACCGACCGGATCCGCCGCCTACGTGACAGCGGCGACCGCGGCTCCGAAACCACCGAGAAAGTGCTGTGGATCGCGTTCCTGGTCATACTCGTCGTCGGCGTGTACGCGATCTTCCAATCCAAGATCATCACGAAGATCACCGGCATCAACCTGTAAACGATGACCGACGTACGCCCACGCCGACGTCGACACCGCCTCGCCGGTGACCGCGGCTCGGTTACCACCGAAATGGTGCTCTACACCCCGCTGCTCATGCTGCTCGTACTGCTCGGTGTGCAGTTCGCGACCTGGGGCGTGGCCCAACTCGCCGTCCAGCACGCCGCCAACCACGCGCTGCAGACGACCCGGGTCGAAGGCGGCACCGTCGCAGCCGGACAGGCAGACGCCAACGCCATCCTCAGCCAAATCGCCGGCAGCCTCGTCAGCAACCGGCAGATCAACGTGACCCGCACGGCCGACACCGCCACCGTCCACATCAGGGCCACCGCACCGCGGGTCGTACCGTTTCTGTCTCTCCGCGTGTCAACGACGGTGACCGCACCGGTCGAACGGTTCCGCCCCGACACACAGGGACTCGCCGCACCAGGGAAGGCCGCCGATGAGTAGGGCCACGCCATCCAACCCTAAACGCCGGCTCGCCCGCCATTTGGCCAGGCTGCGAGACGACGAGGGCTCGGTGAGCACCGAGATCGCGCTGACCTACGTGCCGCTGATGGTCCTCGCCGCGCTGGCCATCATCGCCTGCCTGCGACTGGCCTCGGCCAACAGCGACGTGCACGCCGCCGCAGCAGCCGCCGCCCGCCAGGCATCGCTCGCCCGCACCCCAGCCGGAGCCGTCGCCGGCGGGAAGGAGACCGCCGCCGCGACCCTGCAGAGCCGGAACATGACCTGCCAACCCCACACCACCACCGTGAACACCGGCGGCATGGCCCCGGGCGGTCAGGTCTCCGTCACCGTGGTCTGCACCGTGCACCTGGAAGACCTGTTCGGGCTGGGCCTACCCGGTGCCGTGACGTTATCGGGCACCGCATCGCAGCCCATTGACCGCTACATCGGGTCGATGCCATGAGGCGACTACGCACCCGCCTACAGCAGATTCAGCGGGACGACCGTGGCCAGATCACCCCGTGGACGACCGTCGGCGTCCTCATCGTTCTGATCCTCGCCGGCCTCGTCCTCGACCTCGGCCTCGGCATGTCCGACAAGGTCCGGCTGCTCGACCTCGCCCAGGCCGCCGCCCGCGCAGGCGCCCGCGAAATCGACCTCGACATATACCGGACCACCGGCGCCATCCAACTCCAGCCCGCCCAGGCCGCCGCAGCAGCAAAGGCCTTCGCCCAGCAAGCCGGTGTCGAAGGGCAGGTCACCGCGTCCGCCTCCACCACCACCGTCACCGTCACCATCACCAGCACCCGACAAACCCAACTACTCACGCTCGTCGGCATCACCAGCCTGCCGGTGTCCGCGACCGCGACCGCCACCCCCCTGACCGGCGTCACTGCACCCATTTGACCCCACCTATCTCCGACCGGGAGTCCCAGTGATCGCATTCCTCGCCGCCACGGCCCGACGGCTGGCCGGACTCACGCTCCTGGTCATACTCACCGCCGGAGTGCCGTACGCGCTCGTCCACTACATCGGCTGGCCGCTGCCCCGCCATGTCCCCACCTGGCAGGACATCGGCACCGCCCTGACGTCACCACTGACCGACATCATGCTCGGCAACATTGTGGTGTGCCTGCTCTGGGTGGCCTGGGCGGCATTCATCTGGTCACTGATCGTGGAGATCTTCGAGGCGGTGGCGGGCATCCGCCTACCGCAGCCCAAAGCCATCGCACCAGCACGAGGACTCGCCGCACTCCTGGTAGCCGCCATCACCGGCGGTGTCCTCGCCACCGCAGCCCAGGCCGCACCGACCCTGACCCGGGCCGCCGAAGCGACCGGTCACAGCACAAGCACCACTGTCGCTGCCGCGACCGCAGCGACCACCGTTTCAACCACCACTACCGCCCGGTCGGCGGCCACGGGCATTCACGAAGCACCAGGCCAGCAGACAACAGCACTGACGCCGAAGCGGACGGGCACGGGAGATCCGGTGCCAGTCCGGCTGGTGGCTGGCGATCTGACCCTCGTCGCATCCGGGCAGACCTACACCTGCCAGGTGAAGCGCGGAGACACCCTGTCGGAAATCGCCAAGGAATGGCTCGGCGACCCCAACCGCTGGCCAGAAATCTTCGCCCTGAACCGAGGCACCCACTTCCACGATGTCGGCGGAACACTCACCAACCCGAACCTGATCTACCCAGGCTGGACCCTGGAACTGCCCGACGACGCCACACCACCCGCCGGCACACCACCACGGCCCGCCGCCCCCGACACAATGGGGCCCGAAAAGCCAGCGCCGAACACCCCCGCGCCAGCACCCACCCCGCCACCATCAGAGAAACCCAAAAGTCCGTCGCCCAACTCCAGCACGCCGTCGCCCCACCATGTCGACGACGGCGTGGCGGAGCCCGCCCCGTCGCCGACCGCCTCTGCCGGGCCGGCGGCCAGCCCGGACACACCTGCCGAAGAACAGCAGACTCCCACGCCGCGACCCGAACCGTCGCCCGGTGTCTCACTCGGAACCGGCAGCTGGCTCGACCTCGGGCTCGTCGCCGCGATCCTCGCAGCCGTCGCTCTCGTCTGGGCGCACCGCCGTCGCCGCTACACCCCCAGGCAACCCACACCGCAGCTACGCCTAGATGATCCGACCGTCGAGCCGATGCCGGACGTGGTCACCCGGATCCGTCGCGGCCTGCCCAAGCCAGTGAGGACACCGACCCCAGAGACGATTCCCGACACCCCGCTCGACAAACTCATTGCGGATCCCGACACGAACGAGACAGACACAGCCGACGACGAACCCGACAACGTCCTGACAGACGTTCCGCAACCGGTTACGCCCGCGCTCACCAGCCCGGTGATCGAGGTGTGGCCACCCGCCGGACTGGGGCTGACCGGCCCCGGCGCCGAAGCCGCTGCCCGGGGCTTCCTGGTGTCCGCCCTCGCCGCCGGTGGGCTGGACGAACCCAACGGCCGCAGCTACGTCGTCATCCCCTCCGGCACCCTCGCGACGCTGTTGGGGGCCGCCGCAGTCACCGTGCCGGACACCCCACGCCTGACCGTCACCGGCGGGCTCACCGACGCCCTGACACTGCTGGAGGAACAGACCCTGCACCGCACCCGGGTGTGCTTCGACTACGAGGTCGACACCATCGCCGGCCTGCGGAACCTGGACCCCATGGCCGAGCCCCTACCGCCGATGGTGCTCATCGCCGATACCACCGCAGCCCATGAGCGCGCCCGCATCGCCGCGCTGCTCACCCAAGGGCAACGGCTCGACATCCACGGCGTCCTGCTCGGCTCCTGGCCCGACGGCGACACCGTCGTCGTCGCCCAGGACGGATCCACCAGCCCCGCCGAAGGCGACGCGAATCGGCACGGCCGCCATCCCGCCGACGTCCGACGCCTCACCGTCATCGACCCGGCCGAGGCCACCGACCTACTTCGGGTCCTCGCCGAGTCCCACACCGGCGAGCCCCAGCCACCGGCTCCCGCGGAGCGCGCACCACTGCCCACAGCCGACCCCCAGCCCGACGCTGAGACAGCCGCAAGCAGCAGCGAAACGCCCCACAGCGACGAAGAGACGGTCCCGCCGTCCGATCCGACCGAGCCGAACCGCGAACTGTCCACCGCCGCTACCGCCGTGGACGAACCCGCCACCGAATCGGCGACAGTCGAACCGCCAACCCAGGACGACCAAGTCGAAGCCGGCGAGGACGACGCCGCGCGACAAGACGACGGCGAAGACGCCGGGACCGGGCGGGTCGACGTCCAGGTGCTCGGGGACGCCCGCGTCGTAGACATCGACACGACACAGCCATTGCGCGGCAAGGCGCTCGAACTGCTGGTCTACCTGACAGCTCGGGGAGGTGTCGCGAGCCAAGAGGCGATCCTGGAAGACCTGCTACCCGAAGCCACGACCAGCAAGGCACCCCACCGGCTGCACACCTACGTCTACAACCTGCGCCGAGTCCTCAAGCGCACCGGCGGCTCCGCCACCTACCTGTCCCACCCCGACCGGCGCTACATCCTGCACCGGGAGGCAGTCGACGTGGACCTGTGGCGGATGAGCGACGCCCTTGACGAGGCGAACCGCGCCACGAGCCCCACCGACCGTATCGCCGCCCTGCGCCGCGCCGTCAACACCTACCGAGGACCCCTCGCCAACGGCAAGGGCTACGAGTGGATCGAACCGTACCGAGAGGCCGTGCAACGGCAGGCCGTCGACGCCACCCTCGCCCTGGCCGAAGCGCTCGACGACCAACCCGGCGAGGCGCTCGCCGCCCTCACCACCGCGATCAGCCACAGCCCCTACGCCGAGACGCTGTACCAGGCAGCCATGCGTGCCCACGCGAAGCTCGACGACCCTGCGGCGATCCGCGACCTGCAACGCCAGCTCGCCCGTTCCCTCGACGACATCGACACCGAGGTCAGCGACGAGACGACCGCTCTGGCACGCGCGCTGGTGAACCGGCTGCAACGAGGCCGGCGCGTAGGCGGGGATGGCAAGAACTCCTTATGATCGACACATACCCGGGGTCGAGCCGAGCCAACGGAAACCATCTGGCACCGGACAACTCGCCTAGAAACCTTTCAACGGAGGCTCGCCCCATCCGAGCCGTACAGCCGGTCGAAGAGCAGACCGACACGCAGCTGGAGCATGCTGTCCGCCGAGCCACGCAGATGCGGATGATCTTCGACGTCGTCGTGCTCTCCGTGACACTCACAGGGCAGGTCACCGGCGAGACACAGAAGCTCGATATGCCTCACGTGTGAGGCGTGGCGCTCGACATCAGGTCCCTTACCGTGTTGGTGAGTCGTCCCAGATGGGTGACCTCAACCTCTACGACTGCGCCATCTTGAAGAAATACCGGAGGTTCACACGCGCCGAGATCAGACGGCGTGCCAGTCAGCACAACATCCCCCACCTCCAAGTCGACAAGGAACGATAGCGCAGCAATCAGTTCATCCGCCGAAAAGAACATGTCTGTGGTGCGTCCGCGCTGGATCTCGACGCCGTTTAGGTAGGTAGAGACATCAAGACCGGCGTCGAGATCGACCTCGTCCGGCGTCACTGCGAATGGACCGAGTGGGCACGATGTCGGCAGCATCTTGCCCGCTGTCCACTGGCTGGTGCGGAATTCGAGGTCTCTTGCGCTGATGTCGTTGGCGCAGCTTAGTGCGCCGATACTGTCCCATGCTTCTAGGGCACTGACTCGCCGCGTTCGCCGGCCGATGATGATCGCGAGTTCGCCCTCGGGTACGAGCTCCCGAACATGAAGCGGCCGTTCGACAGCCCGCTGGTGTGCGTTCAACGCCGATGAGGTCTTGTGGAACACCGAAAGGTGTTGCGGGTCGGGTTCACCAAGCTGGCGTGCAAACGAGCGGTAATTCATTCCGACGCCGATAACCTTGGTCGGCCGGAGCACAGGGGCGAGCAGCTGGAGGTCCACCAGCTGTGCGGTAGGTGATGTCCGCGGCAACCCGGTCACCGTGACGGCACGCATCATCTCGGCGTCGGCCAGTAGATCGGCGACATCGTTAAGCCAGTCGGCCCCGTCGGTACGGCGGCCCGCCCACTGATTGAGGTCAACGACATCACTGTCGAACACGGCCCCGACGCTGGAGGTGCCTTGGTGTTCGTAGGTCACGAATCGCACGCGAGCCTCCTCAGTCAACTGCCCGAATGTCTTTGCCGGCTTTGGCCTATGACTACGAACGCGACCCGTCCGTCTCGGAAGCGTCCGACCTGCTGGGCTGTGGTTAGCACTATGATCCGCTGCTTGGACTGCGGCGGCCCGGCTAACGCCAGACGCGACGCCTGCTGAACGTGCCCGAAAAAAGGCCTCTCAATCGCCACTCAGAAAGTCCGGCCACGACGTCGTGCTCACTCATGCGCAGTTCTTCGAGCGGGACGCGGCCGCGAGATCCATCCAGTGGTTGTATGGCTACGCCCTGAGCTCGGTCCAGACGTCCCGCAACTGAGTCATGGCACGGGCGACCTCGTCGGGATTACGGGCTAGGGCAACTCTGAGAGTGTCGACGGGCTTTTGCGGCTGCGCCCAATGGAAGGGTCCGCACGGCAGTACGTGGATGCCGCGCTCAAGCAATCCGGCGTGCACGCGGTCAGCCGCGACTGCGCTCGGGAACTGGATGCGCGTTACCGACACCCGCGCGTCGGTGTCTGGGCAGACGACTCCGGGCATCTCCGCGACCGCGTTGGCGACTGTCGTCCGATTGACAATCATCAGCTCCTGCAATCGTTGAAGCCCTCCGTTCGCGGCGTCTTCGGCAAGCTTTTCGACCAGGGACAGCACCAGAGGAGAGACGCTTAGCAAGATGTCGGAGAGCACCTGCTCGAACTCGGTTTGCCAGTGTTTGCTCACCGCGATGAAACCCAACTTGAGCTCGAGGACGGGCCAGAGCTTCCCAGTATCCTCGATCACGACGTAACGGACGCCGGAACCTTCGAGGTGCTCGTAGTGATCGAACTGCGCGCGGGGGTCGAACCCGCGGAAGGACGTGTCGAGGCACAGTGTCAGATCGTGTTTCAGGCACCCGGTGATCAGGTCCTGTAGCTGACTCTCGTCCAGGTAACTGCCCGTCGGGTTGTTCGGGGTGGTGAGGAAAATCGCCGTGGCGCCCTGCGCTGCGACTGCGGCGGGCGCGGCGGCGGCGTCGTACGGTTCCTCAAGCGGCACTACGTGCAAGTGCCGACTAAGCAGATCGTGGAGGTTGTCGAACGTCGGATGGAGGAGGGCGATCGTTCCTCCGCAGCGTGCCATCGCGTACCCGACTGCGGTGGTCGCCACGCTGCTGGCGTAAATGCTGTGCACCCGCCCAGACTCGACCGGAGCGCACGCTTGCCCGACGGCGTCCATGAAGGCGCGCTGGCTACGCCGCTCCAGCTCGTTGAAGTCCTGCGAGCCGGCCTGGTCGAACAGTTGAGGCAGTCGCTCCACGATTTTGCGCTGGCTCGGAGTCAGGTCTTGCCGAGGGTGCCCGTCCGTGAGGTTGATTCCTGCGCTGAGTGCTTGGATCTCGAAGGCAGTCAGACTTGGCTTGCGTTGCTGCTCTACCTCTGAGTGCATCTTGGCGTTCAGGGAGTTGGTAGTGGAGCAGGATGCGACCGTCGAGCCTGCGCGTGCTGCGTTCATGTCGCGGGTGTGGGCTGTGCAGCCTTGACCGTGACCCTCCAGCCCGAGCGCGTGTCCGGGTGATAGTCCCAACTTGCGTGATGCTGGACGGCTTGGTTGTCCCATACAGCGACAGTCCCTTCCTGCCATGCGGCGCGACACTGGAAGTCGACGCCGAGGGCAACGGTCATACGTAGATGCGCAAGGAGCGCATCACTTTCGGAGGCACGCAAGCCGTTGATTGAGGTCGTGTAACCGCTGTTGGCGTAGAGACAAGGCAGGCCGCTGATTGGGTGTCGCACCACCATGGGGTGGGCGGCCGCGAGGATTTCGCCATTCCAGGTGCGTTGGTGGACGGCATTGAGTCTACCGATGAAATCGCGGAACGTAGGGGACATCGACTGTAACAAGGCATGATTGGAGACAAAGGCGGTGTCCCCGCCGATTGACGGCAGTGTGTCGAGCATGAGCACTGAGTACAGTGGCGGGGCCTTCATCCAGGTCAGGTCAGAGTGCCAGGTGTCCCCGTCGGCGTATGTGGAGTCGCCGTCGTTGTGCAGACGGAACGCTTGGGGGTGGAAATCGTGCGGTTTCATGGGATGGGCGACGACGTCGCCCAGGAGAGCAGCGAACTTGATCAAGGAGTTGGTGTCGAGGTTTTGCGAACGCAGCACGATTACACCGCGCGCGGTTACGAGCTGCTGTAGCGCCGCAGAGTCGCATTGGCCCAGGTCCTGTACTCGCAGGCCGGTCAGTTCTGTTCCCACCCACCGGTTCCAGTCTCGACGGATCGCGTTGTCAAGTGCCCCCATGGTGTCCGCTTCGCCTCCCTGCCTCATCCGTTCACAGTCAACCCATCCAAAAGGGACCGGCGCGCAAAACTGATTGGCGGTGACACTGTAGCGGTCGCCCAGACTCCATGGTAGGTCAAAATGTATCGGGCCGGCGCCTACGCGTCTGGCCTTGTCCTGCTCCCGCTCTTGACAGGTCAGATAGGAGCCCATGTGTTGGACGATGAGGAACATCGGAGGTACCAAGACCAGGGCTTTCTCGGTCCCTATCGGGCGATGGGAGCAGACGAGGCGCAACAGCTCGCCGCGACCGTCTCACACGATGTCGTGGGGCCCGATCAACTCGCGGTCGGCCCTCGCGTGCATTGTCGGCATCTGGACAGTCGACTCGTCTTCGAGCTGTGCACGATTCCGTCGGTCCTGGACCGTGTCGCGGCGCTCCTGGGGCCAGATCTTGTCCTCTGGAGATCCAACGTCTGGCACAAGGCTCCCGGCGCCGCCGCCGTGGCTTGGCATCAAGACTTCAACCACTGGCCTCTCGAACCAATGGTCAACGTCTCGGTCTGGCTCGCCCTTACGGAGGCGACGGTGAAGAACGGTTGTGTCCATGTCGTGCCTGGTTCACACCACGAGGTACGCTCCCTCGAAGTGGCCGGCCAGGGCGATCCGTTCCAGGAAAGCGTCGTGACTGGCCCCTCAGACGAGGCGGAAGCAGTGCCGATGGTGCTGGAGCCGGGCGAATATTTCATCTTTTCCGAGAAGCTGGTCCACCGGTCCGGCATCAATACGAGTGCGGCGCCGCGCACCGGAGTAGTCAGCCGTCTGACGACACCGGCGGTCAGGGTCAACCACGACGAGCTCCTCAACGGGCGCCACCGCAACATCGTCGTGCGGGGTGAGGACCACCATGGCCTCAACCGGCTCACATCTCCTCCCCCGAACGTGGCAAGCCTGTGACACCCGCCAGCTCACCGAGCGAGCGCAACCCCTGGACTGTGGCGAGATCCGAGTGGGCCGCCGTTGGCGTCGAGGACGACATCCGCGACGCGTTGCAGAGCGTGCGGGCGCGGCGGCCCGACATGGCCGTACGCAGGGAGTTGCTACGGATGACCGCGTCGATTGGAGTTGCGTTCTCCTTTGTCGGGTTTCCGTGCGCCTCGAAAACGGAGGCCGACCTGTGCGTCGATTTGGTACGCACGGCCGGCGGCGAGCGACTTCCGATTACGCCCGTCGTGATGGCGCGCGCTGTCATCAGCGACGTCGAGAGCGTCGCCGACGTTCAAGACCGTGCGGGCCACCCGGTCCTCGCGGATATCTATATCCCGACGAGCGCAATCAGGGCACGTGTTGAAGACTGGTCCCTCGCTGACATGCTTCAGCGGTTGTGGGCCGCCTGTGACCGGGCGCGCCAGTTGGGTGTGGCTTTTCGCGTCGCGTTCGAAGACTCGAGCCGCACCAGCCCAGCAGACCTGGAACACGCGCTCGAGACCGCCACCGCCACGCACGCATCCTGCCTGGTACTCAACGACACGGTGGGCGTCTGCTTACCCGACGACGCCGCGCGGCACGTCGCATTCACCGTAAAGGATCTGCGTCGTCGCGGGTCAACAATGACTGTGGCGTGGCACGGGCATAATGACAAGGGCCTCGCACTTGCGAACGCCCTGTCGGCGGTAGAAGCCGGGGCCGATTTGATTAGCGGTACGTTCACCGGAGTAGGTGAGAGGACCGGTAACATACCGCTCGAACAGCTTATCTACCTCCTAGCCGAGAATGGTAGCACCTCGTTCGATCTTGCCGCCCTGCTCCCCTTATGCGCAGCCTACGCCGAGGCGCTAGGGGGAGGTGTCACCGATAATGCTCCGATCGTGGGTCGCGACGCCTTCCGCACGGCAACCGGGACGCATGCCGCCGCCATCATCAAGGCTAGGGCAATGAGCGAGGAGCTCAACGACTTGGTGTACTCCGGCGTTGAGGCTCGACTCCTCGGGCGGCGACACGAGATCCTGATCGGTCCTGGCAGTGGCCGGGCCGCCGTCGCATCCGTACTCGATGCGGTGGGATCCGATCCTGGCCCCGAAGATGTCGAAGGTGTCTTGGCGCTTTGTCGCGAGTCAGCGACCTGCATCGAAGACCCGGCTGATGTCCTCAAGGCTCTCAATGAGGTTCGACACCGACAAGCCGATGGGAGTTACCGCAGGTGAGCGAGCTCTACCGAGCAATCGACTCTCTGATGACCGCCGGTACCGGCTCCGATATCGGCATTCGCGTTTTTGTAAGCCCGTTGGAATTCGAGCTGCCCCCACCGATCTTCTCGCCAGACGACTTGTCGGCGACCGTGCGCTCCTATCAAGAGACACTCGTTCGCCTGTGGCAATCCGACTCTCTGCCCGAAGAAATAACGGCTGCCCCCACCTGGAGCGCCCCGGTTCCCGAAGGTGAGTGGCGGAATCTCGACCCCGAACACCTCATCCCGCTCTTCGTGCGCACCGATGAGAGCATTGACGGCGTCATCTATGAAATCCAATGCCCTGGATCTTGGTGGGGCTCATGCGATGCCCTAGAACGCGTTCTTGCGCCCGAGCGCCTCGCCCTATCTGCCCGGTTCGCCGCAGACCTGCACACCGTATTCCCTGAAGGCGCGAAGATCCTTCACCTGTTCGAATCATCAACCAGCCCGCATGAGAATCATTACTTCGCCAACCAGGTTCGGCGTACCAGCCCCGACTTTCGCTACTGGGCCCTGGATCCGGACGCAGCCAAAGACGAATGCGACCTCATCAGAGCCCACTCCTATTCGGGCTTGGTGAGCGAGGACATGTTCCGCATCCGCCTCCACCAGCTAGCGGTGGGTCAGGTTCGGTTCGACCTGCCACCGATCCCCATCTTCGATCAGAAAGCGGCGATGGCCCTGCCGTTCGATCCCGACTACAAGCGTCACTTCGACGACGCCCAGCGCGCTGTTTTCCCTTACACCGCGCTCCTCCGTGACAACCACGTCATTCTGGAGACCGGCGAGCGAGCCAGCATCAACGACCTGCTCCGCCGCCCCGACGGCGAGCGCGCCTACATGTTGAAGTACGCGGGGCTGGACACCACCCGAAACTGGGGAGCTCGAGGAGTAGTTGCTCTCCGCGAACTGCTTGAGCAGGATATGGCACCGCTGCTTGAGACACTTACGCAGGATGCGACCCGCAACGAACCGTGGATCCTACAGGCCGAAGTGGAATCGTTAGGCGAAGTCACGGTCCAAGAACCTGACGGGACCGCGCGGATCGAGACGTCGAACTTAAAAATCAATCACTTTCTCGGGCCGACGCGGTCCCTTGGAAAACTGCTGCAGGCCAGTCCCGGTCGTGTGCGCTGGAACGCGAGGACGGTGCTCTCGCTTGTGCGTGAACCCGATGATGCCG
Source organism: Micromonospora sonneratiae (assembly GCF_042679305.1). NCBI lineage: Bacteria > Bacillati > Actinomycetota > Actinomycetes > Micromonosporales > Micromonosporaceae > Micromonospora > Micromonospora sonneratiae. The sequence continues at coordinate 58,772 of NZ_JBHTMP010000029.1, forward strand.
CGCGATAGCCGGACCTTCCAGCTACGCCAACGCCACTGCCGAGAATATGTCGCCCGGCCTCGCGTCTATGAGCCGACTTGCTCCATATTACTTTGGTGCAGGTTGGTTGATTCACGGACGGACTGACTGCCCGTTACCCAACACAATACCCGCGTTCCATGTTGCGGCTTGCAAATCGCGTTACATCTCTATCAAAACGCACTCTCATCGACATGAGCACGCAGCTCCACGTGGCAGCGCCAGCAGCCTTGGCCGTGACGGACCGCTACTTGATGCCCGGCGAGATCAGGCTGCGGTGGGGCCAGCTATGGACGTCCCGGTGGAGCCCGGTTCATCCGTCATAGTCACCTGGGCGAGACAGCCGCCGCCGTCACCTGTTGGCTCGGTGCATACCCGCGCAAGGGATACGCCGGGATCGCACGGTAGATCGGTCGGGGAGCGACCATACGCCGTGACCTTGCCCCTGGCTTCCATTGGCGACGCGTGCGTAGCCGAACATAGCTCCGCAAGCTTTGGGCGGACGCATCGCTGAATACGAAGGCGGCGGTGAAACGCAAGAACGGCAGCAGCTTCTTACTCAGCTGGGCGGGGGCACCGCAGTGTCCCGCCCAGTTCTATCGTCCGATGTGCTGCCGATGGTTGACCGCCGTCCAGCATTACCTGTTCCAGTGGTCTCGCGGACCGGGGTGCGTGATGGGCAGGATTCGGGCTCCAGTCTTTCGCGGCGCGCTGTCGATGGTGGCGGTGTGCAACGTGTACGTTGTCACTTCCTCATGTGAATCCATTACGGCGAGGGTGATGATGTTGCGGGAGTCGATGTCAGTCAGTGTGATGACGGGACGCCTGTCGCTGCTCCTTTTCCAGATGTCGATGTCGAGGTGCTCAGGGGCAATAGCCCGCAGCGTTCCGTGGGGACGGTTGGCGCCGCCCTGCCCGCATATGGCGGTGTGGACGGTGCCGTCCCTGGTGTTGTTCAGGTGTTGCGTAATGCGGTGGCGGCGGCGCGGGCGATGATGCGTCCGGCGTCGGCAGGGTTGCCGAGGACGGTGGTGTGGGCGCCGCTCAGCGGCCGGGAGTCGGGCGGGCCGAGCCAGAGCAGTCCGCAACCGGCGCGGATCAGTCGGTCCAGACGTTTCTGACCGTCGGTGATCTCGGTGGCGGTGAACTCGCCGTCGCTGACCACGACGAGCAGCCGTGCGCCGCCGCGTGGGTCGGCCAGGCTGAGGGCGGCGTCGAGAGCGTCCACCGCGAGGGGGAAGCCCTGCGTGTTGCCCTCCTTGTCGAACAGTCGGACCTTTTCCGGTGGCTGGCCGGGGCGGGTCACGGCGGTGACGTACTGGCCGAAGGTGACGGTGGCGCTGGTGCCGCCGGCCCAGGCGGTGGCCTGGGCGGTGATCCACGTCGCTGAGGCGATCGGTCCGGCGAACGCCTTCACTGAGGGGGAGACGTCGGCGACGATGCCGACGTGGATCGGCGGCTGGGGTACGCGGCGGCGTTCGGTACGCCGCCACGGCTCGGAGGTGGGGATTTGGCCGGCGGCGCGTTGAGCGTCGGCGGCGAGCGCGGCGCGGGTGACGAGCCGGCCGGGTGGGGTCACCGAGGTGGTGACTGTGTCGGTCGGTTCCCGGTAGGCGGCCTCCCGCAGGGCCCGGGCGAGCTGCCGTGCGGCGGCACGCTCGTCGTCGCTGGGCTGCCGGGTCCGAGGCCTGGGGGGTTGCTTGCGGACCAGCGGGTTCCCGTTGGTGCTCGCACCACCTCCGCCACCCGTACTTGCGTCGGTGTCGAACACCGCGTTGGCCGCGTCCTGGGACCGTTTCTGCTGGTCGGCCTCTGCCTTGCGTTGTTGGGCTCGCTGCTGGGCGCGGGCGGCGGCAGCAGCGGCGGCCTGGGCGGCTTCGGCGTCGTGGATGGCCACGGCACCGATCACGGAGGTGGCCGCGTTGCGCAGGGCACCCCCGCCTGCGGGGCTGCCGCCGCTGCCCTGCCCCGTACCTGCCTGTCCCGTGCTGTCCTGCCCGGCCTGGCCAGGTTGCGGTGCGGGTGGCGGGGTGTCGGGGTCGACGCCGAGGGCGTCGCACCAGCGTCGGCCGAGGGCGAGCATGGCGTCGGTGTCGTCGTCGGGCACCTGGTGCGCGTCGCGCCAGATGCTGGTGAGGGTGTTGAGCAGGGCGGGGCGCAGGATCCGGGCGACCGTGCGGCGCAGCTGTTCGGCCTCGTCGGGGTCGATGACACCGGCGTCGACCCGGCCGAGGACGAGCCCAGCGCTGGCGGCGGCGGCCCACGGGTCGTCGGTGGTGGGGATGTCGTCGAGCAGGATCCTGGTGACCGCGGCGCGCAGCCAGCGGCGGTCGCCGGGCCTGCGGCGTAGCTGGGCGGCTTCGATGCGGGACTCCTCCAGCAGCGCGGCGGCCTCGGCCACCCGGGCGGGTCCGGACCCGAACTCCCAGCGGGTGTGCTGGGAGTGAGCGGCCTCGTGCACCAGCAGTCCCCACGTCACGGGGTACTTCTCTCGTGCGTCGGGGTCGTGTGGGTCCACGGAGCGGGGGTCGATGCCGAGGTACTTGCCGTCGATTTCGATGGTGGCGCGTTCGCGGATGAAGCAGGCGGGCGCGCCGCCGCCGGCGCCGGGTTCGATGACGACGAGCAGGTCCTCGCGGCCGGCGATCGGTGGGATGTGTGCGCTGAGCGCGGCCGACATGCCGAGCCAGGCGCGTGCGCCCGGCAGCGGGGTGGGTGTGGCGTCGGGGTCGGGGTTGAGGTGTTTCGACAGCGACATGGGTTGCCTCGTTTCCGGGAGTTACAGCTGGTTGCCGAGGGCGAGGGGCAGGATTTTGGCCAGGCCGAAGGCTTGGCAGACGGCCTTGTGCACCACCTCGCGGTCCTCGACCGGGGCGAGACCGATCAGGTTGGCGATGGCGGTGTCGACCCCGAGCACGTCGGTGATCCGCTTGAAGGCGAGCAGTTCCCGCAGTTGGGGGGCCCAGCCGATCTCGCCGCTGTCGTACTGGGTGGCGAGGTTGCGGGCGGCGCGGACCATCCGGGATTCGACGCCGAGCGCGGCGGCCAGGTTGTAGTCGGAGGACACCTTCACCTGGGTGGAGAACCTGCTGGAGAGGGCTTCGGTCAGCACGGCGCCGTGCACGCCCGGGTTGTGGCCGGCGACGATGTAGAAGCCGGGGGAGGCGGTGACGACCCGTCCGGCGGCGGCTTTGAGGATGATTTGCCGGCGTCCGTCCATGGCCGGGTAGACCACGGCGAGGACCTTCGGCTGAATCAGGGTGGCGTCGTCGATGAACAGGACCCCGCCGGCTTCCATCGCCCGGGGTAGTGGGCCGGGCACGAACTCGTAGCCGCCGCTGTCGGTGGGCACGTAGTCCCCGACGATGTCGCCGACCGTGGTGTCGCCGTCGCCGGGCACCGTGTACAGGTCGGTGCCGAACGCGGCCTCGATCAACGAGGTCTTGCCGGTGCCGGGTGGCCCGTACAGCAGCACGGGGACGTCGGCGGCGCGCAGGTCTCGCAGCACGTCGACGTCTGGGCGTTTGGCCAGCAGCCGCGGGTGGTACAGCTGCCCGTTCGGGCGCCGCACCGGCCCCGTGGTCGGCTTCTTCGGCGCGCGGGTCGTGGATTTGGCCGGTGGCAGAGTCGAGGCTGCCGGGCTGTTCGACGATGCTGGGCGTGGAGCGGGGGCCGCCGGCCGGGCGGCGGGCACGGGTCGACCGGCGGCGGACTGGAGCGCGGGCGGTATCGGCGTCGGGTGTGCCCGGTGCTCGGCCAGACCGGCTGAGGTGATGCGGTACTGCTTGGGTGAACCGGGCAGCAGTTCGGCGTGGCCGCGTTCGGCGATCCGGTCGCAGGCCTGGCCGATCGCGCCGGAGGACCGGCCGACGAGGATTCCGGCGATGTCGCTGACGTCCATGGCGACACCAGTGAGGGCTAGGACGGCGAGGACCTGGTTCTGTAGTTCGCCGGCACGCAGCCTCGGCAGCCCGCTGACCGCGTTGATCCCGCTGCCGCCGGCCGCGCCGTTGGGCGTGGCGGGCGTGCCCGCCGGTGGTGTCGTCATCTCCGGTCCCCTGACGCGTCGAACTGTGCAGCGGGGACACGACTACCGCCACCTGGTTCGGTGATCAAGTCGCCGTCGGGGCTGGTGTGCGTTGGTGCGGGTGAAGAGTCCATCTGTTGTTCCTCCTGGGAAATGGGCAGGAGGTGGCCACGCCTGTGGCGCGGCCACCTCCCGGTCGGGAATGGGGTTGGTGCCGCGCCGAACCACCGTCAAAGGGCGGGGCGGACAACTGGTGGCGGTGCCGAAAGCGGGCGTCGGTCAGCTACGGATGACGCTGTGGGAGCGGGCGGAGTTGATGCCGCTCGCCGGAGTGTCCGGATGTCGAGCAGAGCCGGGAATGGGTGGCGTGGATGGCCGGTCAGGCTTTACGCGGTTTGCCACATCCAGCGGCTGCCGGTGCCGTTGAGGCCGTCACGCGTGCCGCGCGATACGACCTCACCACGTTCGTTGACGACTTCGACGCGCCAGATCACCGACAGCGTTCGGTACTCGCGCCGCACGTGGTGTTGTACTGCGGTGAGGTCAAGGAACCGGGTGCCGACACCAGCGGGTACCTCGCTGATCGGGTGAACGCTCGGGCCTCCCTCCAGGTATCGATGTCCGCGTACAGACACAGCGACGATCCTGAACATCTCGTCCCTTCTTCGATGTGGAGAATCCGTTGCAGGCTGGGATCGTATGGGCTGCTCGGCCGTGGGCGGTCCGCAGCAGGGATGAAGCCGGCCGTGAGCGCGGCGGCCTCGGCGGTGACCTGGAGGGCTAATACGGCCACTCCTCCCACATCCAGGTACCGGCGCCCACGGCGAACATGTCGTCGTCGTCCGCCGAGATGACCTCCTGGACGCCCTCGTCATGCAGGAGGAGCACCTCGCCACCCTCAAGTAGCTGGCCAGGAAGAGAACCAGGGTGCTCACCGCCGCGGTGCCACTCTTGCTTCAGGTCAGCTATCAGCTGGGCGGCCACGTCGCGGGTGAACCGGGGCCGGACCCACCCGTTCCAGTCCCGGGGCTCGATCTGGCAGGGGTAGGGTCCGCCGTCGGCGCTGGCGATCCGGACCACGCCGGGACGCCACAGCGACGGGTCGGCGGTGTGCGTGCCGCCGGGGGCGAGTTGCCGTGCGGCACCGTTGGTGACCGCCATGGCGAGGAGCCTGGCGACCGCGCGGTAGGAACGCTCGATCGCGGTGACGCTGTCTGCGACGACGCCGTGGAGGTAGTCCGGGGTCCGGCTGATGGCGTAGCGCAGGTTGCTGTCGGTGATGCGGATGACCTGCTCGATCAGGACCGCGCACAGCCGGGCGGCCTGCGTGTCGGTCGTGGCGACGCGCGGATCCGTGAGGAGAGAGGTTTCGTCGAGGTCGTAGCCGAACTGCGTGGCCACCCGCACCAGCGGGCTTTGTGACGGAGGCATGGCTTTCTCCAGTTGAGAGGTTGCGATGCCCGCGAATGCGGGCCCGCCCAGCGGTGGACGGGCCCGCGGTCGGGGCAGCGGATGCGAAAAGGTGGCACCGGATTGACCTGGGAATCTCGGCGCGGGGTTCTGCCGGAGTTCGCAGCGGCGTGCCCGCCGGTTGGCGGCCGACCCGGGAGCGCGCCGGCACGGCTGGTCACCGGAGTCGACGTGTCGGGGCCCGGGGCTACTGAGTCGCCGGAGGTAGGTGATGTGGCTCGGGTCGACGAGGACGCGGAAGCTGCGGCGGAGAGGAGCGTTGAAGGCGGTGGTCGCTGCGACGGTGATGAGCGCGGCCACGGGCGGGGACCGCGAATTGCTGCGCAATGCACTCCCGTTGACGGTGGCACCAATTCCCAGCGCCGAGTCATTGACTGCCTACGTGATTCCGAGGATTGAGTTACGGGCGTCCCAGCAGCGGTTGCACGTACGCGGGGTACTCGTACCCGTCATCCCACGGGAAGCGGCCGTGCTGGTCCGGCCACACGATCTGCTGCAGGCGCACGCGTTCCTCGCCGTATCGGGCGTAGGCCGTGCCGGGATGCAGCGCCTCGGTGGCGGGCCCCTCGACGATGACCGCGTCGTAGCCGACGAGCAAATCGTTGACCTGTTGACCGTGGATGAGCCGCTGCGCGCCGTCGTGGACGCGTCGGGCCATGTCGTTCAGGAGTGTGTGAGCGATGTAGGGATGCAGTCCGGCGATGACCAGTTCGGGGAAGTCGTGCTGGGTCAGGCCGACTGTGTAGGCGAACGGGGAGCCGCTTTCCCCCTGGGTGGGCAGTACAGCGGTCACCGCCCACCCGAATTCGTCGATGTGCCTCTGCTGGTTTTGAAGGACCTCTTCGACGGATGGCATGGGGTTTCCTTTCCTTTGTGGTCAGCGGGCGAGGATGGAGACGGCATCGCCGAGGAGCAGCGGGGCGCCGTCTGGTCCTTTGATGTGCCGGTGGATCCAGATGCGATACCGCTGGCCGTCAGCGTTATGGAGGTGACGCCAGTGGCCTTTGACTTATCTGTAGGTTTTCGATCTTGAACGGTTTCTTTGCAGGTCAGGCACATCGCGTACGCGTCCGCGACGAGGGACTTCGTCGTGGTGCTGGTCGGACTGGCGCTGGTGTAGAACGGCTGCCATGAACGACGACAAGACGCCTGAGGGGTACTACCGCAGTTTCCTCGCCTGGGAGTCGGGCGATAGGGATCTGCTTGCCGTGCGCCCGTTGGTCGCTGAGATGATCGGTGCGGGTGTTGTCGCCGCTGACTCTTCAGATGCGTACTGGGCGGGCGGCGGCAACCAGCGGGGCCTGGGACGTTCGTGGCGACGCGGTCAAGGTCGATGTGAAGCTTGCGTGGGTGCACCGGGCGGGCTGCCGCCGCCGGCAAGGACGCGGCAGTACGACCCGGAGCAGGTTCACGAGATCGCGCTCGTGCTCCTCGAACCCGAGCTCGAGATCGACCACGAGTACTTGCCCGATGGTGCGGTCACCTTCGCTGTCACGGGTCGCCCGCGAGCGGTGTTCCGCGTTCCGGTGGTCACGATGAACCGGGTGATGCGTCAGGACGGCAGGTCACGAGGCCGGTGGCTGGTGAATCTCGTCGACATCGCTTCGTGCATCGTGCGTGGGTCCGTGCTGGAGGTTGAGGGCGCGGATCCGCTCGCGCAGGAGGAGGATTTCACCGGTAGCGATGGCTAGCTGGCGGCGCAGGTTGTCGACGTCGTCTCGGTGGGCGCGTTTGGCGGCCTGCAGCTGCGTGGTGAGGACTCTGATGACGGTGCCCTCGCTGCTGTCGCTGTTGGCGTGCGATGGCTGGCCGACGGGCCGTGGGCTTGCCGCGTGGCGCGCGTGCTCGATGCGGGAACGCACGGTTTCGTTGCCGTAGAGGAAGTCCAGCGACAGTCCGCTTTCGCGGTGCACGGCGCGGAAGGTGATCGGCTGCCGGTCACGCAGCATGCGCCGGATGGTTTTCTCGGCGTGCTGCTGGGCGCGTTGGGTGCGGGCTTTGGCGGCGGCCGTGAGCCGGTCGACGCGCTGCTGGCGGTCGGGTGATGTCCCAGTCATGGGCGCGGCTTGCGCGTGATCTCGATCGGCACCGGTGCTGCTGGCGCGACGCGGGCGCTGACGCCGCCGCCTTGGAGGCTGTGTTGGTCTTCGGGGAGTTGGCCGAGACGCTCGATGATGCGTTCGAGTGCGGTGATTTCTTGGAGGCGCTCGCGGAGCCAGACGTTGGATTCGGCCATCGGCCGGCCGGTTCGCTGCTCGTGCTGGCGCTGCCGGTGCGCGATGAGCGTCCGGGTCCGCTCCAGGGTCTCCTGGTGCACCTCGGTGAAGGACCGGTCGGTGGCGAACATCCCGCAGGTGTAGCAGGCGTTGCCCTTGTCGCACTGGCGGGCCGGTGGCAGCAGGCACAGCCCGTTGGGCAGGACCCGGTCGGTGCCGCGGTCCAGTTGCAGCAGGTCATACATGGTGGTGCGGTCCATCGGCACCTCCTGGCCGTCCGCGCCGATCTTGACCAGGCTCAGGAACGCCTGTTCGGCGGTCTCGTCGCGGATGGCCACGTAGTGCATCGACATGGTCGGGGTGGTGTGGCCGAGGAAGCGTTGCAGCACGTACACGGGGACGCCGGCGTTGGCGAAGTTGGTGGCCACGGTGTGGCGGAACTGGTGGGTGCGGGTCAGCGGCAACGGCTGGTCGCGCTCGTCGTGGATGCGGGCCGCGTCGACGAACTGGCCCAGCGCCTCGTAGTAGTGGCCGGGGCGGTAGGGCCGGTTGCCGTGGCGGTTCTGCCGGGGTGCGACGAACAGGTAGCGCGGCTGCCGCACGGGGCTGCCCTGCTCGGTCAGGAAGCGCCGCACCCAGTCCTGTTGCGCGTGGACGAGATCGACGCACTCCTGGTCCACGACGATCCGGTCGGCGCTGCCATCGATCTTCGTCTGCTGGTAGCGCAGCCACGCGACCCCGCCCACCGGCCGGCCGCCGGTGTCGGCGTCGTCCGGCCCCGGGACCGGGGTGAGCAGTGGCAGGAGCGGATCGAAGTCCATCAGGGCGAGTTCGCTCATCCGCCGCCCGGTCTTGATCTGCAGCAGCAGCATGCGATACGCCTGTTCCTGTCCCAGCCCGGCGACCGTGAAATGCTGGCCGCGATGGGTGTAGGTGAACGTTTCGCACTCTGGCAGCGCGAGGACGGTGGCGCGGGACAGGATCGTCGCGATCTCCGCGTCACGGTATGCCTTCTCGCCGGAGGTGATCTGGGCCCGTTTGCGGGCGACCTCACCACGGCGGGCGCACATGCGCCGAAACGCCGACGTATGTTCGGCCCCGACTCGACCCCACGCGTCGACGCCCGTGAAACGGCGGAGCTCGGCGGCGTTGTCGGCCGCGAACTCGAACAGCTGCGCCACATCGTTGAGCACGGCGTTGGCGCCCGGGGCCCCGACGATGCGGGCGCGGCGCACGCCCCGGCCGACCGGGTCGCGGCAGAAGACCGCGAAGTCACGGGCGATGCCGTTGAGACTGGCTCGGTCGGCGGTCAGTAGGTCGACGTCGATGCCCCGCTCGGTCAGGAACACCACGAGCTTGCAAATGGAGTTGTGGCGCCCGACCGCGGTGCTGATGCGGATCAGGTCCCGGGTGATCCCGTCGGCCAACCACAGCCGGGTCGCCTCGCGCAGCCACGGTTGCTTGATCCGCAGCATGTTGACTTTCGACATCCACGGCTCGTGTGGGCGGCGCGGGATGCGGGGGTCCATGTCGGCATCCCAGATCTCGGCCTGCCACCAATGCTCGGTGGCGTAGTGCAGCCAGACCATGCGTTGCAGCCGGGCCAGGAACTGCACGATCTGGTTCAGGCTGCTCTTCTCGGCGGTGCCAGAGCGGCGCCGCCCCGGATTGGTCCAGCCTTCGTGCTCGCGGCGATGCACGATCGCGTGCGCCCACTGTTGCGGCGTCAGGTCGACCAACGACGCCAAGCCGTACTGTCGGTGAGCCCAGCTGACCGCTGCGACGGTGCCGTTGAACACCATGCGGCTGACCACGCCACCGCCAGCGCAGACGGTGCTCAGCGTCCAGGCCAGTTCCTGACGCGCGCCGTGCGGCAGTGTCGGCCAGGTGTCCTCGGCGCGGCTGGTGCCGCCGACGTCGAGTTTGACCAGGCCGCTGCTGGCGGGCCAGCCGGCCGGGATTTCCCACCATCGAGAATCGGTGCCGGCGGCGAGCTTGTCGCGCTTGGCCGGGTCCGCGTGCGCCGGCCGGTGCCGCATCTCGTCTTCCACCCACTGGGCGAACCGGGGCAGCGGCGGCAGGTCACACGCCGGTGGCAGCGTGACGGCGGCCGGGTGCAGCGGCCGGACGGTGGCGCTCACGGCGCGACCGGCGCGGCGTCCCAGCCACCGACGAAGGACTGCCACCCGGCCAGCGCCCGCAGCGCCGCGTCCTCGGTCACCCACCCGTAGGTGTTGATGGTGGTCTGCACGTCGGCGTGGCCCATCCGCTGCTGGACCAGCGGCAGCGGTGCCCCGGACATCAGCAACGCGGTGGCGTGCGTGTGGCGCAGCCAGTGCGGCGTGAAGCCGGCCGGGATGCGATTGCCCAGCCGGCGCTTGACGCGCCGCACGGTGTCGTAGACGGTCTCTGGGCGCATCGCGGCGAACAGCGGTTCCCGGTCCACGTTGACGAACAGCCACCATTGGCCCAGGTTGTCCACCGCCTCGGCGCCGCCGCGGTCGCAGACGTCCCACAGATAGTCCCCGTGCAGGGCCTCCAGCCGGTCCGAGACGTAGATGCGGCGGGAACGCCACCCCTTCACCCGCTGCTGATGCGGATGCTCCCGCGGCGTCACCAGCACGTACGGCGTGTCGCCCCGGCCAGCCACGAAGTCGTCATGGAACAGACACAACGCCTCGCCCAGCCGCACGCCCGTCTCCGCCAGCAGCGCGAACAGCAACCGGTTGCGCACCGATCCCCGCCACACGAGAGCGGCGGCATCCCACCAGGCGCAGGCATCCAGGATCGCCTGGACCTGGACGGGGGTCAGCACCGGAGGCCGGTCCCGGCGTCGCCCGCGCAACCGGAACACCGGCGCGCGCTGCGGACGTCGGGAGGATAGGTGGTGCAGCATGCCCTTGTAGGGCTGGCCCGCGCCGATCCGCCTGCGGGCGGTGCGATGCAGCACCAGCGCTGGGCCCAAACCTTCCTCGGCCATGAACTCGTAGAAGGCGACCACCGCCGCCATCCGCAGCCCTACGGTAGCTTCGCCGTGCGTCGGCTCACGCCCGCCGGCCAGGTCGACAACGTCCGGTGTGGTGCCGAAGCGCAGCCAGTGCACGAAGCGCGCCAGGTCGTCGCGGCCGATCCGATCCCACTGCTGACCGGTCTGCCGCAGGAAGACCTCTAAGCACCCCAGCGAGGTGGCGTAGGCCCGCACCGTGTTGGGCGCCGACAGGACCCGGTGGTGCGCAAGGAACCGCTCGTACGCCTCGTGCGGCAGCCCATCGGCTCCCAGCACCGTCCAGGTCACGCCGCCGCCCGGTAGCAGCACCCGCTGCCCGAATGTGCTCACGCCAGGACAACTGTCACGGATAACTTCCAGATATGGCCGTACGCGACAGATCGCGGATGCCCTCAAGGATCGCTGTCACCCGTCGTCGCGGAGCCTCAAGATTCCCTTACGGATAATTTCACGAAGAACCGGACCCGGTAGTGCCATTTCGCTTCACCGTCGTTGTGGTCGGTGACGGTTTTGCGGCGGCGCAGCATGACGACGCGGGTCTGGTGGACGACCTTGTCTCGATTTGCGCGGCGGCGGGCGGCGCGGTCGAGGGGCGGGGCGGCGACTGTCGCGAGGGGTTGGGCCTGGATGACCCAGAACGCGTAGGCGATGGCGGCGACCGTGTCGACCCGGACGGTTGATTCGTCGATGCAGAACCGTCCGTCCGGGGCCGGTTCCCACTCGATGTCCTCGTCGTCGAAGACACCAAGGTCTGGACGGGGTTCGACGGGTCTGCCCACGGGAAGCCGGGCTGATGAGGTCAGCACGTACGGGCCGAAGTCCGCCGCGAGTCGTGTGTACTGCGTGTATTGGGAGCGTAGGCGGGCGGCGGAGGGGTCGAGCGGGTCGTTGCGGTCCGCCCAGCCGATGATCCACCAGTCGGAGTTCCCGGTGTCGATGTTGTGCATCCTGGCCCTGGTCACCGCGCCGATCGACGTGACCTGGCCGTGCGGTCCACGGTGATAGATCGGTTCGGGCAGGAAGAGCACCCCGCTGTCGCTGGGGGCGATGTCGTCAGGGATGACGTCACCGGTCAGGTCGAGTGCATCGGCGGCGGCGGCCACGATCGCGCTCATCTCGGGGGCCAGCACGTAGGGATCGCCGAGTTGCCACGGCTGGTGGGCGAGCTTGTCTATCGCCGCGAGCACTTTTGGTGTTGTCGTTGCGACGGTTTCCTCGAACGCGGCGTCGAGGTACGCCTCCAGGTACTGCCGGGCGAAGCGCGTGCGGCTGTAGTCGACCATGCGTGACTTGAGGTGTACGGCGGCGCGGGCGTAGCCGGCCAGGGTTGTCTCTGCGTAGAAGCTCAAGGTGCCTCCAAAGGGTTTGTCGAACCGGGGGAGGGCCTCCGCCGGTGGTTGATCACTTCGGGATCGGCTGGCCGTTCAGGCCGCGAGACGGAGGGCGGCCATGGGCTGCCGGCGAGGCAGTGGTACCGGCGCGGGGGGTGCCGGTACGGGTCGGGTGGGGCGGAACCAGCCGACGAACCTCTGCGCGACGGCGGTGACGCGTGCGCGTCCGGGCGTGAACCGGTGCGGGCGGGTCGCGACCTGCTGTGCCCGCTGCGCGTCGCGCAGCGGCGGGCAGGGGTACGACTCGTGGACGCAGCGCAGGTTGGCGCACCGGCCCGGATGGTGCGGGTCGGGTTGGTGATCGGCGGCGACCCGGACGGCCATGCGCCAGAGCATCGGGTCGGTGACGGTCTCGGGCACGCGGTCGGAGGTGGTGAGCGGCATCGGGATGGATCCTTTCGACGACCGGATCGGGGTGGGGGCACCACCGCTTGGCCGTCTCGGTCGGGGCCTGGGAGCCGACCTCCTCGCCGTCCGGTCCGCGCGATGGTGACCGCACCGATCGACGCTCGACTCTGCGCAGAGATCAAGTCGTCCAGGGGTTGTCGGCGGGCTTCGCGCGTCCCCACGCGACTCCCGGCCCGGCCCAGGTCTCGCGGTGCCTGTCGGCGTCTCGGCGGATGAGGAAACAGTCGGGCACAGCGGGGTCGTCGTGCCGGTAGTCGGCCAGACGGGTGTCGTAGTGCGCGGGATGGCCACAGTGGGCGCAGCGCAGCGGCACCTCCCTGTCCAGGTGCTGGCCGTTCTCACTCGCCGTGCTGGTGTGGTCGTGAGTGCTGAAGGTGCAGCGGCCGTAGGTGCAGAAGGCTCGGCCGGGCATCCTCAGCCGCCGGCTGACCTCGTCCTGTACGGCGACGGCGAGGTCGAGGTCCGCCTGGGCGCCGTGTTGGGGTACGCCGGCGTCTTCGAGGTAGTCGTTCGCGTCGAGGTAGCGGTGCAGGTCGGCGAAGCTGCCGACACCGGGTGGCACCATCCCCTCGCTGATGTCTCCGTTGATTTCGGTCATGATGTGGTCGGCGTAGCCGGCCACACGCGGGTCGGTGGACTGCATGGGGATCACTCCTGGGCTGGTCGGGGATGTTTCGGCGCGCTGCCGTCGTGACACCGGTTCGGATGCCTGCGGTGATGCGGGTCGCGGCGATCAGGCGTGGGGCTCGCTCGTCCCCGGGGGACGAGCGAGCCGTTCGTCAACCCGGTGTCCGGGGTAGCCCGCTGCTTGCGGGATAGGTGCGGCTCGGACGCGACGGCGACCGATGTTGATCACGTTGCCGGGCTTGTCCGGCGTGAAGCCGTTCAGCTGCTACGGCCGGGCCGTGCGGGTGCCGTGGTCGCCGCCTGGTCTGCTGGCCACGCGAAGTCGGACAACGGAAAGGCGGCACCGGGCAGGTCCACCAGGTGTGGGTGCAGCCGGCCGTACTCGGCGCGGCTGATCTTGCCGATGAGCAGCGAGTCGCCCACCGCGATCCGTGGGGTGACCCAGGCGGGGACGGCGGCCAGGCGCAGCGGACGCGGAAGCAGCCCGGCACCCGTGAGCAGGTGTCCGAGGTAGACGGTCATCCGCAGTCGGGCGACCGCAGCGGTCAGCGGGTCGATGTCGACGCCGTCGACACTGGCGAGGATCCGCCGGATCGCCTCGCCGGGCGGGAGAGCGGGTCCGTCGGCGATCGGTGGCTGATCGACCGATCGGGAGTCCATGCGGCCGGTGGTGTACCACTGCCAGAGGTAGTCGACCGCGCGGATCAGGTAGTGGCCGGTGCCGGCGGTCGGGTCGATCAGCCGCAGTACTGGCTCGTCTCGGAAGGTGTCGGCGGCTGGGGGGAGGGTGCGGTCGAGGATGAAGTCGGCGACGTAGTGAGGTGTCTGCACCAGGGCGTGTCGGGCCCGCCGCTGCGGGGACAGGATCTGCAGTAGATCGCCGATGACCCAGCCGCTGATCGACGGCGGATAGCCGTCCTGGTCGGGCCAGGCCAACGACGGCGCCTGCGTGGCCCACCACGTGATCAGGTTGTCGCAGGCGGTGGCGCTGGGAGCGCCGGCCCACAGCATCGGGTTGTACTCCGGGTGCAGAAGCCACTGGGTGGACGGGTGCCGGGTGAGGGCTTCGAAGGCGCGGCCGAGCCACAGCGGCGCGCTCGCCGCGTTGCGCACCATCCCGGGCGGGGCGGTGCGCAGCAGCGGCTCGACGAGTTGGTGGTCCTCGGCCCAGACGGCGACGCAGGACATGTAGAGCCAGGCGGCGGCCACCTGTTCCCGCCGTTCACGCTCGGCCGTCAGGCCGAGGCCGCTGGGAGGGTCTTTGAGCGTGACCGTGGCGACCAAGGCGTCAACCTGTCGTTGCAGGGCGCGGCGGAAGTCCCGGTCGTCGGCGGGGTTGGGAGTGCCTGACCGTCGCCGGTTGCGGCGGGCGGTCACGGCTGCTCCTCGGCCAGGGTCGCGTTGGTCCAGCGCCACTGGTAGGCGCCGATGGCGTAGCAGCCATTCGCGTCCGGCGATACCCGGTCCATCTCGCGGATGATCCAAGTTCCGGCACGGCGGTCCTGCTCCCACTCGACCACCACCACGTCGTCGTCGAACCGCAGCATGGGATGTTCGCCGGGCATGTCCCCGGCCTGTAGGCGCTTGAGGTTGTCGGCCATGCGGCGCACCGCGCCGCGCGGAAAGCGGCACAGCACACCGCCGTCGAGCGTGGTGTGACCGTTGGCGACCATGGCACGGTAGGTGCCGCCGCCGACGGTTTCGGAGGTGACGTTCGCCGTTTTCCAGGTCGACATGGGCGCGATGACGTCGCCCCGGCTGACCGACAGCAGGTAGTGGTCGTTGGTTTCGTCGCTGGCGGGGTCGGGACACAGGCCAAACCAGTGCACGGTGTGGTCGCGGGCGAAGCGCAGCAGGTCGAGCAGGGTGCGGTGCCCGTCGAGGTAGGTAGCCCGCAGCGGCAGGAACCCGTGCTCGCCATCGCTGGGGGTCGGATTGCCGGTGGCACCCGTGGCGGTGTGCGTCCAGGTTTCGGCCCGTGCCCGGTGCTCGGTGCCGTCGCGGTCGTACCAGATGGGGACGCCGTTGGAGGACAGCCAGGCGCCGTCGGGTTCACGGGACCAGATCAGTGCGGGTACGTCTGGCCAGCCGGCACGGTACTGCTGGCGTGTCTTGCGGTGCTGGGGTGTGGCGGCGGCGTGTTCGGCCAGCGGGAGGATCTCCTCCACCCGCCACCAGAGTCGACGCGTCATGTCGTTTGGCTCCTTACATGCGAAAGGCCACCCGGGCGTCTCGCGCGTGGCACGGGCCGGGTGGCCGTCGGTGAGAGAGGACTGGGGTGCGGTCCACCGTCGATCGGCGCAGTGGGTGAGTTACTGCCCTGGGCGGCGGGGCCGGCGGCGCCCCGGCGGCAGCGGGTTGCCGCAGGCGACGTGCTGCGCCCGAGCCGCCGGGTCGTCACCGCCGCCGGCCTCGTGGCGTCCGGCCAGTGCGGCCGGTAGTGCGGTGGTCGCCGGATCGCCGATCAGTGGCGGCCGGTCGAGTCGCGCGAGGGGGATGCTGTGCCGGCCGAGGTCTCGTGGGTGGCTATGACGGAGATGGGTGGCCCCACCAGGAGGGCCATAACTGGCCCCACCTCCGTCGAACGGTGGGCGGACGTCGTCACTATCGGTGGTCGCACCTGCGGTTGCTCTCGTACACGTGAGCACTGTCGGCGGCATGAGAGGTCGTCACTGAGCAGCGATGGCCGACTCGCCGAAAGTGTCGGTGGGTCTGGGCATAGTGCCGCACATGTTCAGCGGAATTCGCGATGTCGACTGGGCCTCGATGCATCATGCCTACGGTTCAGCCGAAGAGGTGCCGGCGCTTCTGGAAGCACTGCGCTCTCCGGATGCCAAGGAACGGGGCCTGGCACTGAGCGACTTCTACGGCAAGGTTCACCACCAGGGTGACGTCTACGCCAGCACGACGGCGAGCCTGCCATTCCTGCTTGAGCTTGCCGTTGATCCGGGCACACCAGACCGTGACAGGATCGTCGCGCTGCTGGTCAGCATCGGCGAAGAGGCGGTCGGACGATGCGAGATCGACTACGTCAACGCGGACTATGTAGGCGCTGCGGCGTTCCTGCGGGCACACGGGCAGGCGTTCGTTGACCTTGCAGGGGATGCTGCCTGCCGGGTGCGCCAGGCTGCCATTCCCGGCCTTGGCCTGCTCCTCGACGACGTCAGCCGGGCCTTCGGCCTGCTTCAAGACCGGTCGGCGATGGAATTCTGCTTGCTCGAACGCGTTCTGGTGACGCAGACGACGGTCACGTTGGCCCAACGACTCCCGGTGATCATTCCGGCCGCGAGAGCGTGGCTCGCCGGCCTGGCTGCGGACCCGGCCAATGAACCAGAGTTCCGGCTCGCTGCGTTGATCCACCAGGCCCGATGCGCTCCGGATGCGATCAGCGACGATCTCGTACCAGCCGTAATCGGGCTGTTGCGCGAGATCGCCGACGCCGCACCGCCGGAGCAGCCGTGGCCAGAGCCACCGCCCGTCGCGCCGCCAGCCGAGGATGTGCCGCCGTTCGTCGCCGCCGCGTTCGAGGATCTGGACCGCATCAACCGGCGGCACGCACTGACCACGGATCTGTTGCGAACGCTGCACGCACTGCTGAATGCACGGGTTCCGCAGCGCACCGACCTGCTGGTCGAGCAATTGAGCAGTCCTGATCCCGGCGTCCGGCTGGACGCGATCCGGATGGCAGACGATCTCGTCGGAGCCTGGCGTGGTGACCACAGCGCCCTGATCCGGCTGGTCGCCGCCCAACTCGGCGGATCCAACCTGGAAGTCGCCGCTGAAGCGGCAATGCTGCTGGAGAAGCACTACGCAATCGCAGAGCCAGCCCGGGAAACCATGGCCGGCCTACTCACCGGCCATGGGCCGGACGGGTGGACCACTCCGCGACGGCATTTGCGCCGGCTGCACCAGAAGACGGCGGTGGCTTTGGCTCGGCTCGGGGACGTACGGGCACTCCCCAGCCTGCTGATGGCGCTGGACAGCGACGTCGACGCCTGGCTCGCCGTTCCGGCGGCGGGAGCGCTGCCGCAGGCCGCAGATCAGTTGGTGCCCCGCCTGTGTGACCGGCTGACCAGCGCCGACCTGTCCAAGGAGTGGCCGTCCAACCCACGTGGCATCCTGTCCGCGCTAGCCAAGCTCGGCGACCCCAGTGCACTGCCGACAATCACCGAGAAACTCGCCGCCGCCGCCGAGCGGCAGAACTGGGACGTGGTGAAAGCCGCTCTGACGGCGCTACGGGCGTTCGGTCCGGCGGCGGCACCCGCGCTCGCCGAGATCAGGTCGTTGGTCGCTGTCGACGATACGTGGACCAGGTCCGAGGCTGTCAGCACGCTCTGGGCGGTCAGCGGCGACCGCGACGAGGTCCTGCCGCTCTCTCTTGCGCTGCTCGACACCTTCGCGCTTCGGGAGGCCGCCGAGGTACTCGGCCAGATCGGTCCGCCAGCCGCGGCTGCGCTTCCCCGCCTGCGCGAACTATTGACGGACAGCTACGAGTGGAATCGCGTGCACGCCGCCGCAGCGATCTGGAACATCGATGGCGAGCCGGAAACCCCAGTCGTGCTGAGCACCCTGCTTCAGGCATGGCGGCAGAACCCAGCGACGGGCAACCATGTCGCGGCCTGCCTGAAACGGATGGGCTCGGCCGCTGCACCGGCATTGCCACATATCCGCGCCGAGCTCGGCCGCCCCACGCGGGGCGGCCGATTCGGAAGTATCGGCAACGACCAGGAGATGCTGCGTGATCTCGCCGAGGTACTGCTCATCGATTGACACCAGCAGCCCAGCAGAATTCAGCCGCAGCACCGAGCCGTGACCATTTTTCACTCGACGGTTTCGCGTCATCCTAACTCCGCGTAATCGCAGAATTGTCGATACGCAGGAGTGTGCTCTTCTCGACATGAGTGCACGTTGGTTGAACGGCAGCGCAGCCTACTTGAAGTAGCCACGGCACGTGACTCACCCGATCATGCTGGGACCCGTTATAGCCGTCCTGGTGGGGCCAGCCGCGTCCGTTACGGTCACGCAGGTCCTCGGCGAGTAGGTCGCACATAGCGGCGTGCGCTTCGGCGTCGGCGCGGAACTTCGTCGGCGGCCGGCCGACGAGCCGGTCGCGGAGTTGCTGCGCGGCGTCGTTCAGCAGGCGCTGGATCCGGCCTGTCGCGACGTGGCGGGCGGCTGCGGCGATCCAGTTCGCGACGTGTTCGGGCTGCTCGATCGTGGCCTCGGTCAGCCGGTCGGTTGCGAGGCGGTAGCCGGCGGCGCCGGCTGCTCGCCGTAGGATGGTGTCGTCCACGAGGCGGTCACCGCCTCGTGCGGGCCAGGTACCACGGCGGTGCTGGCCGGATTCGGGTTCGGGATCATGCGGGTTCTCCTGCGCGACGGTGCGCGCTGTTCGGACACGAACGCCCCGGCCGGGGGTGGATCCCGCTGACACGGACCGGCACAACGGCCGGTGGCAGCAGGTGCCCCGGCCGGGGCGGTCGCGTCAGATGAAACGGGCGGATGAAGCCGTCGCGGCTACGACGGCAGGTGGTGCAGGGGGAGAGCCGCGGCGGCGACCTTGTGCGGGGACGGCACGGTGACGTGCGGATCCGCCGCCCAGCTGCCAGCCGGTCGAGTTGTAGTTCTCGGGGGACTTCAGTGCGGCGGGTTGGTTACCGGACCGGGGTGCTGTGCCACCCAGAGCCGGGTGAGGGACCGCAGGCGGTCGATCTGCGCGGCGCGCCGACCGAGTAGCGCGTCGAGGCGAGGCCCCCGTGCCTGGAGGACACCAGTCATATCGATGAGAGGAATCCGGTCGTCGTGCTTGGCGGCGAGGACCTGGTTGACGTCCCGCAAGCTCTGCTCGAGGGTCGGAACCAGTCCGGTGATGGACCTCTCGGTGCTACGGAGTTCGTTGATCGCGTCCCACAGCTCCGAGGCCACGGTCGGCTGGCTGGTGTCCGCGAAGACGGCGTCGGTGAGTGCCTGCGGGTCGATCTGCTGACCGCAGTACTTGAGGACAAGTTCGGTTTCGATCACGATCTGCTCCCTGTCGAGAGTTGGGGGGATTGGCCGTGCCGCGCCGCTGGGCAGGGGGCACGGACATCGGGAATGGGGCTGTTCAGCGGCCATGGACCCTGGCGAGAAACGACCAGCCCATAACAGTCCAGATCTCCCAGACGATGCCGTCGGCCGGTGCCTCGAACTGAACGAGCACTTTCGCGAGTGCGCCCGGTCGCGGGCGTCGGCGGGCGCGGACACGGATTTGATCATGAGGATGTGGCCGTCTGGGTCGGTGAGGCGCACGAGGGTGTCGCCGCGCCCGGCGGCGTGGTGCGCGCGCACCGTCAGGTCGTACTCCTCGACCAGACACCGCAGGAACTCGTCGACCGTGACTGGTTGGCCGCGCCGCCGGCAGCAGGCGGCGAGCTCGGCCAACCGTTCACGTCCGAATCGGCTGCCCCGCACCGACCGGTACACCAGCGGCTGCCGGCCGTCGGTTTCCGCGATCCCGACGAGTGTGTCGTCGAGCCGGAGTATCGCGGCCAGCGCGTCGGCGAGGCCGACGTGCGGCACCGCGATCGCGGTGACCGCGAGGCGGGTGTGCGGCACCCGTAGCCCACTGTGCGGCAGCATCACCAGTGCGGGCTGCTCGCCTGCGGTCGGCGGCCGGCCGATGATCCGGTCGCAGTCGGCGGGGTCGACGACGGTCCAGGGCCAGCGCCAGCCGTTGACCATGTACTGGCCGTGCTCGTCCGGGGCGATGCGGGAGATGCCGTCCTCGCCATAGGTGGCCTGTTCGGCGACGACGATCTCGTCGCCGTCCCAGGACATCGGTGATACGCCTCGTCAACGGCGACGAGGGCGTCGTCGCTCAGCCCGGTTTCCCGCAGCCGGTGCCGTTGCGCGTCGCGAAGGCGGTCCTGCTCGGCGACGATGCCGGCGGCGACCTCGCGGGTGCAGCGCAAGACCGCCCAGCCGTTGCAGCGGTCGATGAGAGTGCCGACGAAGCCGACGGGGATGCGCTGCTCCTGGTCCTGCTCGCGGGTTTCCCAGGCCCAGCTGCGGGCGAACACCGCAGTGTCGCCGAGCCGGATGTGGTCGGGATGCAGGTGTCGCAGGTCGGTGGAGCTGTTGGACGACCCGGGCGCGGTGCCGGCAGAACGGCTCGCCGTGTTGTCGGTGGACATGCTCGCGATTTCTCCTTTGTTGGTGGTGTCGTGGCTGCACTACCGGGTGGGGCCGCTGCACGGCGGGTATGCCCGCGTGTCGGCGATGCGTGCGGCACGGTCGAGGTCGGCGTCGGTGTGGGGTGTCCCGGCGCCGTTGATGAGCAGGTAGATGGCGGCCTCGTCGGCGACGGTGTCGACCCGTGCCCGCACGCAGGGCAGGTCCATCAGCCGCGCGACGCGGTGGGGCGAGCGCAGGCCGGTGACGCGGACATAGGGGCCGTCGTCGGTGTCCTGTGCGGTGCGGACCCAGTCGGCGGGCAGCCATGAGGAGGGGATGGCCAGGTCGCCGTCCTGCCAGGCAAGGGCGGTTTCGAGGCGCTGCCGGCCGTCCACTACGGCGTAGGTGACGTGGGCGTCGCAACCGTTGTCCCGCCAGGCCGCGCCGTAGCGCTCGTTGAGTACGACGGCGGGAATGGGTACGCCCTGCAACCAGGACCGCATGAGGTCGACGCGCTGGTCGTCGGTCCAGCGACGGCCACGCTGGTACGGCGTGTCGAGGGCCATCTCGCCACGCCGGATCCGGTTCGTGTACTCGTCGATGGACCAGAAGGCGAAGCTGGTCGGGAGTGGCGTCAGTGGCGCTTGGGTTTGACGTGTCACGCTGCTCCTTCCTAGTGATGGCATGAGGGAAAGGTGGGATTGAGCGGGTCCACTCGCGGCAGGTATTGGGAGACGGCGGCACGTGCGGTATTCCTCCGCGGTGTCCTGGCAGGACCGTGGACCAGTGGCGAGACCAATTTCTGATGTGCGGCCACGTGGATCTACTCGACTTCCCGAGGGGTCAAGATGTGCATTTCCTGGTCAGCGGGCCAAAACACTTCCCCGACCCGTGACCAGTCCTTTCCACACGTGGCGCAGGACCATGTCTGCCCGATATCCGGTGCGCCGTAGTGGGCGACACGTTCGAGTGTTCCCGCCCTTCGGCAGTCGTGTTCCGTATGACTGGCGCAGGCGTGTGGTCGATGTTTTCCATCGTTTCTCACATCCTTCTTGTTCGAAGCGGGGCGCCCTGCGCGGCCATGAAGGGCACCGGGTCGATCGCGCCGGCCTCGCTGGCGTCGCCGCGTACGTGCACCTCGAAGTGCAGGTGCGGGCCGCTGGAGTGGCCGGTGGAGCCGACGACGCCGATGGGTTGTCCGACGGCGACCTGCTGGCCGACCGTCACCATCGGAGGTTGGTCCATGTGGCAGTAGCGCGTCAGAAGCCCGCCGGGGTGGTCGATGTCGACGTACCAGCCGCACCCGCGGGTGAGGACGGGATGGCCGTCACGGTCACATCCCCACGACGCGCCGGTGCTGGCGTAGACGGCGTTGCAGCGGACGGTACGGACGGTGCCGGCGGACGCGGCGCGGATCATCGTGCCGCGCGGGGCGCTGAGGTCGACGCCGTCGTGACCCGGCCGGTCGCTGCTGCGGAATCCGGACCCGACCGGGGCGAGCACGGGCTGGGTCCACGGGCCGACCGCCCCACAGCCGGCCAGGCCACCCGCCGGTAGACCAGCGGTCTCGGCGATGGCCGCGACGAGCTCCGTTGCCGGGCCCTCCCACTTGGCGTAGGCGTCGGGGTAGGCGCTGATTTGCACGGCCTGCGCGGCTTCGGTCAACGGCATGGTCTGCCAGCCGCTGATCGTGAGCAGCTTGGCGTAGAACTTGCCGGCCGCGTAGACCGGATCCTGGAGCTGCGCCGGGGTGCCCCAGCCCTGGCTGGGGCGCTGCTGGAACAGCCCGACGGAGTCCCGGTCGCCGCCGGGCAGGTTCCGCAGCGTGCTTTCCTGCATCGCGGTGGCGACCGCGATGACCCAGCCACGGGCCGGTACCCCGAGCTGGGCGCCGGTGGTGACGATCGCTGCCGCGTTGGCGACCTGCTCACCGTCCCACTTGCCGATCGCCGGCCAGATGCTGGGCATACTCGGCAGGCTGGCGGCGGTAGAACTCGCTGACGGGAGGTAGACCGGTAGGCAGGCCCCGGCGGCGGTACCGCCGCTGAGCAGGCCACCCAGCCCACCCGCGCAGAGCACGAACACGGCGACGACGGCGATGATGAGCGACACCAGGGAGCGGACCTTCATGGATACCTCCAGGGCTTGCCAACGCGGCAGTGCCCGATGTCTGGGCGCGGGTGGGCGAAAGTGACGCCGGTTTACCGAACGGGCGGAGACCGCCATGGCAGATTCCTCAGCACTCGTCGGCAGGGTGGGCGCGAGTTACTGGTCGGTGTCGCCGGGCGGTGGGGTTGAACAGGTGGCGTCGGGGTCGAACGCCGCAGGGGTGGCTCGGTCGCGCTGGCGAGCGTCCCAGTCGATGCTTGCCGGCAGTTCGGCGGTGCGCAGCGCAGTTTCGATGGCCGCCTCGGCGGCGTCGAAGGCGTCATCCTCGGTGACGGCGGTGACCTCGATGGACACCGGTAGGCTGACCCGGACCTCCCAGTAGCGGGCCAGCAACGGCAGCTCAAGTGCGTCGAGTACCTCGTTGGCGTGCGTGATGTCGAGATGACCTTCGATGACCAGCTTGGTGATCTGTTCCTGGAAGCGGTGCCGCAGCCATCGCAGTGGCACCGCCGCCTCCGCGTTCGGCTCTACCCCGGTCGGGATGTGTGCGGCCAGTTGGCCAACGGCATGTGTCAGCCAGGCTGGGGGCGGCGGCACGGGAGAGAAGGCGTTCCCGCTGTTCCGGATCGTCTGTTCCAAGGGCTCGGTTGGCTGATCGGGCTGTGGGTTGTCGCTCATCACGGGTTCCTTACGTTCTTGAAATGACGTGTGGGTCGGGAAATTGCGTGAGGCCTGGTGTGCCGGGCTCGGGGAGCCCGGCACGAAGCTTGGGTCCTTCGCCAGGTGGAGCGCTGATGTACGGTTAGCGGCCGTGTAGTGGCGGCCAGTCGCGGGGACGGCCGCTGACGGGGCTGTGACCCATGTGCTCGGCGTAGCCGTGCACCACGCCGCCGTTGGCCTTGGCCCAGTACATGGCGATGTCGGCGTGGTGCAGCAGGGATTCGGGGTTACGGCCGGCTTGGTCGGTGGTCGTGTAGCCGACGCTGGCCATGATGTCGATCTGCCTGCCGTCGAGGGCGAACGGGACCTGGCTGATCTCCGACCAGGCCCGGTTGGCGACCGCAGTCGTTCTGGCGAGACCGCCCTGCACGATCAGGGCGAATTCGTCACCGGAGAGCCGGGCGGCGAACACGTCGGACTTCCCCAGACCGCGGAGGCGCTTGGCTACCTGGGACAGCAGGGTGTTGCCTGCCCGATGCCCGAGCCGGTCGTTGATTAACTTGAACCGGACGAGGTCGAGGACGATGACGCCGACCTCGCCGTGGGTCTTCACCGTGCGCGTCAGCCATTCGACCGCCGCCCGCCGGTTGGGCAGGCCGGTGGTGTCGTCCTCGGTCGCCTGCCGGTGGTACCTGTCGCGTTCGGCCCGCAGGGTCTCGACCAGGCCGTGTGCGTTCAGGACAACGCGGTCCAGCTTCCGCAGCCGGGTACGAGCGCGGGTCAGCAGGGTCCACAGACGTAGCGCCCACAGGCCGGCGACAGCCAGCCCGGCGAGGAGCCCGCCCGCGGCGGTGAGGAGGGAGTTCGCTGTTTGAGACACTGGTTGTCGCTCCTTGTCTGTGAAGGAGCACCGGGGGCAGGCGTGAGCGCGCCAACGTCAAACGCCCGCCCCCGGGCTGCCAGGGGTGAAGGCGCCGTCATTCGGCCTGGTAGGTGGCGACCTTGGTGTCGATTTGCTTGACGGTGCCGGCGATGGCGAGCTTGAACAGGGCGTTCGTAACTGCTCCCGCGCTGGCCTTGTTGACGTGGGCGCCGTCGTGGGTCTGGTTGAGCAGCTTGCAGATCTCCGCGACCTTGTAGGCGGTGCCCGGGTTGCGTCGCAGCAGCGCCAGCACCTCGTCGCGGAGTTCCCCCTTGCGGCGTCGGGGCTGGGCCGGCTTCCGACGGCCGTCGCCCTCCTGCGTGCTGGTTCCAGGTTCCTCGGCCAGCGGCGGTGTCTGGTGCTCGGCTACCGCCGTCGAGTCGGTCTCCAACTCGCCGACACGGTCGTCGGCGCGCGGATCGCCGGACGGCTGGTCCTGCGTGGTCCCGCTGTTCGACGCCTTTGGATGGGAAATTGGCGCCAGCTCGGGCGTCGGTTTCGGGTCGAACTCGGCCTGCGGCGCGTGCTCGGCCGTCCAGACTGGGCCTGCCGCTTCCGCCGGCGTTGGGCTGGCCTGGCCGGTTTCCGCCGTCGAGTCGCCGGTCTGCTGGTCGGTAGGCGGTTGGCCCTCGGCAGGTGCTTCGGTGTCGGGCTCCGGTTTCGCCTCCGGGCGACGGTTGGCTGGCTGCTGCGACTCGCCTTCGGTCCGGTCGTCGTCATTCGCCGAGGCAGCGGATGACGCCTGCATGCTGGCGCTGCCGGCAGCGACTGACGCGGCTGCCGCTTTGCCGGTTTCGGTCAACTGCCACAGCGTCGTGCGTTGCTCGGTGCGGATTCGCTCGGCGTGGCCCGTGCTTTCCAGCTCTCGCAGCTTCGGGGTGGTCGTGGGGTAGGCGATGCCGATGGACTGGCCGATGTGTGCGGCGGTGGCCGGGCCGATTTCGGCGAGCGCGGTGAGCACCCGCTCCAGGGTGGATGGATTCCTGGTGTCGGTCATGCGACGGTTCCTTTCTCCCCTGCTATCGGGGGGTGAGGACGAGGCGTGCACTTATGCACGCTTCGAAGCGGGGCGCGATCAAGTCGTTTGGGTGGACTTCCGCCTATGCGGGCCGCGATATCCAGGGCGGTCGTTATGTGACCTGGTGTCGCGGCCCGCGTACGCGCTACGTCGGGCTAGTGGGCGCCGTTGTAGGCGTCGCGGACGGCTGCGGGGATCGCCCCTCGGGTTCTGGGCTCGGGCAGGTTGTGCTCCTGCCAGTGCGTGGCCCACCACTGCCGGATACCGGCGTTGAGAGCGTGGCGCTCCGTGTTGGTGTCGTGCCCGGCCTGCTTTCTCACCGTCGACTTCGGCAGGCGGCGGGCGGCAGCGATGAAGGGCTGGAACGCGGCGGCCATCCGGTCGAAGTTGGGGCGGGACAGGTCGATCTCGTACAGGGCGCCGTTGAAGGCGAACTGGTAGGTGTCAACGTCTTCGGTGGATCCGTCGAAGTCGTCGTAGACGACGCTGATCGTTCTGGTGGCCATCGGGCCGGTCCTTTCGATGAGAGATGCAAAAGAGAGCCTCCGGTCGATACGGCGGCGGCGGCGGCGGGGGCGGCGGGGGCGGTGCGGCCTTCGGGGCTATTGCTGAAGGGGCGGGCGGGTTCGGTGGGGCTCTTGCCATGGGAGACAGAGGTCTATCGGGTGCCGAGGCCGAGCTTGTCGCCGATGACCGGGCCCTGCTGTACGGCGGCGACCGCAGTGGGCAGGTGTCGGCGTTGCCAGCCGTGCAGGGCGGTGGGCAGGTCGGCCCTGTAGCGGCGGTGCTGGGTGAGCGCGACGGCCAGGCCGGCGGCCTGTTCGATGCCGTTGTTGGCGCCCCGGGCGGTGTGGGGGCGTACCGGGGCGAGGGCGTCGCCGAGTAGGACGGCGTGCCCGTCGCCGACCGGCCACACCATGCGGGTGGGTGGGTCGATGTCCAGCACCGGTACGGCCATGCGGGTGGCGGTGGCGTGCACGACCGCCGCGTGGTCGGGCGGGAGAAGGTGGTCGGCGTGCTCGTCAACGTGGCTGCGGGCGGCCGGCTGATGTGTTGCGGCAGGGCGAAGACCCGACGAGTGGGTTTCGCCCCGAAACGCTGCTCGGACTCGGCCTCGCTGCAGCCGAGGTAGAACGTCCAGTCGCAGCCGCCCGGCACCGGCGCGATGTTGAACTGCGCGCCGGGGCAGGGTTCCAACCGGACGAAGTCCCGCAGGTCGGGCTGCGGGGTGCTGGTCGCGATGCCGCGGTGGGCGACGTAGCCGGCGTAGTGCAGCTTACGGCCGGGGTCCAGGATTCGGCGGCCGATCGAGGATCGGCCGTCGGCGAACACGACCAGGTCGGCCGGTTCGGTGCGCCCGCCGGCGAACTGCAGGATCGGCCGACCGGCATGGTGGGCGAGGCCAGTGACCCGCATTCCCTTGCGCAGGACACCTGCCGGGACCCGGGCGGCCAACGCGCGGTGCAGCAGGGTCCAGGTGGTGTTCCGGCCGGGGTAGGTGCGCACGACGGTCTGTTCCGGCTGGCGATCGCGAATCGCGACCTGCAAGATCGTTTCCGAGTCGTAGGCGATGAACTCGCGCTGTGGGATGTCGAGGCGGTCAAGCACGTCGAGCGTGGCGTGTTCCAGACCGATGAGCCCGCCGCCCAGCGGGGCGGACGCTGGCGTGGCTTCGTAGACGGTGACGTCGAAGCCGGCGTGCAGCAACAGCAGGGCGGTCACGGGGCCGGTCAGGCTGCCGCCGATCACGGCGATGTTCAGCCGGCGGATGCCGCCGCCTGCGGTGCGGGCGGCCGGAGCAGGGTTCGACTCCATGGGGGTTCCCTTCTGGAGAGGGCAGGAACCCGGGCACGGCCATACGGCCGTGCCCGGGGGTGCGCGATGTGCGCGGGTCGGCCGGGCAACGGCCAAGTCGTGCGAGTGCGGTGGTGAGAAGTCCCGGCGGGCCGGGGTTCAGCCGGCACCGGAGGCGGTCAGCGGGCGGGGCTCGCCAGCCCGGTGAGGATTGTGCGGGCGCGGGCGATGAGCCGGTCGGCCACGTCGGTGAGGGTTCCTTCGTCGTCGGCGTACTCCGGTATGTTCGGGTGACAGCTGGCGCGGGTGGCCCAGGTCAGGGGCGGGGTCAGGACCTCGGCGACGGCCAGGCACTGGTAGAAAACGCTGTCGCGGCGGATCCGCATCCGCAGGACATGCCGTCGATGTGGTGGACGCGCGTGAGGATGCAGCGACTTAGTTCGTCCGCGTCGAAGCTCTTGTCGACGATCACCGGGGATCTCTTCCCCTGGAAGAGGTATAGGGCGGCCGTTGCGCGGGCCGGGCTTGGTGGGATGCCCCAGCCCGGGGCGTCCGGCGGGACCGCCGTGCGCGGCGTCGGGCGACCGACGGCCGCAGTCCGGTGTTGGTTTCGGCGTCGAGCGTGAACATGTCGAAGCCGGCGGCGTGTCCGGCGCGGAGCAGGTCAATCAGCCTGGCGTCGTCGAGTAGCGCGATCCGTGCCTGGATCGGGTGGTGGTGGCGTAATGGGTCGCCGAGCCACTCGGTCCAGGTGATGCCGTGGCCGTAGCGGCGACCGCGATACGTGCTGCGGAACGGTTCCGCGTTGATGTTGTACTCGGACAGGCTCGGCTGGACGTTCCCGTCGATATAGAGGCGGTCGTCGAGGCTGCCGCTGCAGTCGCGCATGAGGTGCAGCGGGGGCGGAGCGTCGGTTACGACGTTGCCGTCGATGTCGACCCGTTGGCGCGTGCTGATCGCGGTCTCGGCCAGGTGCAGCACCGTGGCCAGGTCGAACCAGAGCCGTACAGGCATGCACGGTCATCCCTTCAGGTGTCGTGAGGTTGGTGGGTGGAGCCGGCCGGGCAGCGACACGGGTCCCTTTGTGTGCGAGGGATGGTGTGGCTGGCCCGACCGGTCCAAGCGGTACTGTCGATGTGTCAGAGGCGGTGCGGACGTGCGAACGCGCGGACACCGATGATCGATCCGTCCAGGTCTCGGACGGTGTTGTGGCAGACCAGCAGGTCGTCGCGGTCGTACGCGGCAAGGCCGACGACCAGGGACACCAGGTAGTAGGTGCCCTCGACCGGCGGCGGCAACGGCGGGACGCCGTTGTTGGCCGCACCGAAGGCGACTCGCTCGACAGGGACGCCGAGATCGAGATCGTCGGGTCCGACGACGCGTTGCCCCAACCTCGCCGGTTGGTGCTGCGTGGATGGTGTGATCACGCGCAGCGGCGTGACGCTGCCCGGCTCGATTCGATCCGGAGTGTCACTCGGAAAGATTTGGACAGGGTGCGGCGTCAGGTTGACGATTTCCGCCATGAGGTTCCTCCGATCATCGTTGGGTTGGAGTGGCTATTCGGTCCTGCCGTGGGCGGGACCGGTCGGGCCGCAGCGAGGTCCCTTTCGGGTTCAGGGGAGGTCGTCTGCTGGCCCGACCGGTCCGTGGTCAGGAGTGGTGCAGGGTGACGGCGAACAGCCGCTGGGACGCGTCGAGCGAGTCCAGGTAGCGGGCCGCCCGCTCCAGGTACGTGATCCGGTCGGCGAAGAACGCGCTGGCCGGTTGCAACCTGTCGCCGGCCTCAGTGAGGAAGGCGTCGGTGCACAGTGCCCAGAGGGCGTGGTAGTTGGCGTACGCGCTGGCACCGGCCTGGAACATCTCCAGGTCGCCCAAGTCGAGATGACCCGGACCGTACGTGGCGGCGTTGTACATGCGCATGGCCTGCACCCGCGGCTGCCGGTTGAACTCGGCGGTCGCGGTGTCCATCGGATACGCCGACGGGTCGGACAGGTGCTCCTGCAGGAAGTTCGGCCACGGGGTGGCGGCCTTCGTTCCCGCGACGACGCGGGCCCAGTGCGCGTGGCGCACGGAGGCCCCGACGTAGGCACCGTGGCGCATACCGGCCAGGTCGAGCAGGCGGATGGGCCCGCCCGCGCAGTACCGGGGTCCGGTCTTGGCCTTGCGCAGGTCGATGAGCTGGCGGCGCTGCCACGGGTAGATGGCCGGGGAGGCCCAGTACCGGGGGCAGCTCGTACCCGAGACACCGAGGTGGCGTTCGAGTTGCCGGGTGCTGTCGAGCACCTGGGTCAGCTCGTCGGAGACGCAGACGATCATGGTGCGAACGACTGCTTCCGGGATGGCCACGGAGGCCGTGGTGACCGTGGTGGTCGGGGTGGCCGCGGGGGCCGTCTTCTTGGCCATGTGGGCTCTCCTTCGGGGTTGGGCGTGCCGTGGGCACGCGGAGGTAGCCGGTCCACTGGGTACGTGGGTGCCGGCTGGTGGGTGGGTTGCGGGTGGTGCGAGGTGGTAGGTGCGACCTTCGGGGTTCGTCGCGGGCTGCTGGGCCGACCGGCCGCAGGGGCGGGTGGGCGTCAGGTGCCGGGATGCGGCGAGTGGGTCCGAAGGTGGGACCTACCGGGGTGGAGATATATAAAGGTGAAGTGGTGCCGAGAACCGTAGCGGCCTGATCTGTCAGCGCTGGGAGCGCCGCAGATCCTGTAAGGGCCGCTGAACTGCACTGTCAGACGTGAACGACGGTCAAGGACGGCTACTCGCCGGCTCCTGACAGATCACCGTGATCTGACAGCGGGGTATGTGGTTGGACAGCTGTGGTGCGTGTCTGTCAGAGACGCGTATGGGCGACCTGTTCGGTAGGCGGCTCGGGATCGTGGCGGACGAACCGGTTCGGGTTCGTGGCCGCGTACGGGCCGTGGTCGCTGGGGAGCTCGTGCAGGTGGAGGAGCCGGTCGGGGTCGCCGGTCAGTGTCCAGACGCGCCCGGCGGGATCGGTGCCGTGCACGGCGGTCGCGATCGGCATCGCGGCCGACGTCCCGGCGAGCGCGTCGAGGATGTTGCGTTCCCGGCCTCGGCTCGGCACCCGGAACAGGACTGGGTAGCGGGGGCCGAAGGCGGTTACCCGCTCGTAGGCGCGCAGCTTGGCCAGCACCCTTGCGAGGGGTTCGGTGCCGTTGTCGTGCTCGAGGAAGAACCCGACCGTGGCGTCGCCGACGGTCCACACACCGTGGCCGTCAGGTTGGACCCCGGCGCCGCCGTAGGCGTCGGTGGCGTGCTGCTCGGACCACCATCGGTCCAGCCGCGCCTGCGGGTTGCTTTTGGCGTGGGCGAGCAGGTCGGTGAAGAAGTCGTTGACGCCGAGCAGGTGGCGCAGTTTGCGGCTGCCGATGATGCGGTCGGCCCGGTCGCGGCTGCTGCGCGGTGGCTTCGCCGCCGTGTTGTCGGGGTCGTGGTAGGCGTTGCGGTTGAGGAGCAGGCCGAGCGGCCCGAGCGCGTACAGGTACTGGGTGGAGCCAGCGGCGGCGGTGTCGACGAACCGGTCGACGGCCTGGATGCGGTGGAGCAGGGTCAGCCGCAGGCGGGCGCTACGACCCGACGGGAACAGGGCCTTGGTGATCTGACAGGTGGACAGCAGGTAGTGCTCGGCGAGCCAGGACAGCAGGAGCCGGTCACGGCAGGTGAGACGACGGGTATGCAGGTACGGGTCGGAGGAGGAGGGGCGAGACGGAAGACGGCTGGACACGACGGGGTTACCCCTTGGGGAGGAGAGCCCTCCATACGGAGGGGTGTCTGAGTGGGGTTCGACCACAGTGGTCGAACGGCAGGCCGTAGTGCGGCAGAGACAGGCCGTTACCGGTCATCTGTCAGCTCGTATGGGAGATCGAGGTGGAAGGGGCAGTGGATCCCCACACGGATCCCGCTACGGAAGCCGACGCCTGTCGCGGTGATAGATCGGTCAGAACAACTTTTTGCCGCCTCTGCGGCGTCGGTCGTCCGGTTTCTGGCTGTGCTGCTTGACCAGGGCGTCGATCGCGGACGGATCTTGAGTACGTACTGCCTCGGCGGCCTGCTGTCGGATCGTGGTGGCCTCGCCGACTACCGGTAGCGGCGGCCGGGTCCGCATGGTGAACGCGGCGGTCTGCCGGCCGTCCACGACCAGGCGGGCGACGGCGGTGTACGCGTCGAGGTGGGCTAGGTCGTGCTCGTCGAGTTCCGGCAGGGTGTGCCGGGCCAGGACCCGCGCGTCCTCCGGCGCCACCGAGAAGAAGATCTTGTTGCGGGCGTTCGCGGACACGGCGGCGAGGAGCTCGCGGGGGAACTGGGCGAGGTCCTGGTGCGCGAGGGTCATCGCGAGGCGGTACTTGCGGGCCTCGGCCAGCATCGTGTCCAGACTCGCGGCCAAGGTCAAGAAGTTCTGGGCCTCGTCGAGATAGATCGAGCAGTCCCTGCGCCGGTCGGCGGGGATGCTGGCGCGGGCGGTGGCGGCCTGCCACACCCGGGCCAGGATCAGGGAGCCGAGTAGCCGGCTGGTGTCCTCCCCGAGTTCGCCTTTCGGGATCCGCACCAACAGGACCCCGCCGTCGAGGATCTTGCCCATGTCGAAGCTGGACTTGGGGTAGCGCATGGTCTTGCGGACGAAATCCCGCAGGAGGAAGGCGCGTAGTCGGGCCAGGACGGGGCCGATGACCTGGGAGCGCAGCGCGGGGGACAGTTCGTCGTACCACTGCCAGAAGCCGTGCAGCCCGTCCGGGTCGTCGAGGTCGACGGTCATCGACGACCGGAACTGGGCCGAGTTCAACAACGGCGGGATGTGTTGGAGGGTGACGTTGGCGTGCCGCAGCAGGGTCAGGCACGACACTCTCATCACGTCGTCCATCCGGGGTCCCCACGCCTTGGAGAAGATCGACCCGAAGATGCTGACGAGGTTGTCGACGACCAGATCCGGGTCGTCGCCTTCGAGGGGGTTCATCGCGGGCGGGTTGGGCTGGGCGGGGTCGAACAGCACCACCTTGTCCGCGAGGGTGGCGGGGATCCGGTCGAGGACGTCGAGGACGAGGTCGCCGTGCGGGTCGAGCACGATGGTGCCGCGGCCGGCCTTGATGTCGTCGAGGATCAAATTGGCGAGCAAAGTGGTCTTGCCGGAACCGGTCTGGCCGACCATGTGGGTGTGGTAGCGGGCGTCCGGCACGGACAGGGCGACGGCGTGGCCGCCGACTTCGGCGTCGCCGAGGACCTTGCGTCCCCGCCCACCGCCGGGTACGGCGACCGGGACGGGCATCGACTTGGCGCGGGCCCGGTCCAGGCCGGGCACGGCGAGGTCGCGGGGCAGTCCCGCCATCCCCGCAAGTTCCGGGGCGCTGGTGAGAAAGCCCGGACCGAGCCGCCGAGTGGCCAGGACGGCGACGGGGCGAGACATCCGGGTGCGGTGGGCGAGCCGGTTGCGGCTGGCGTAGACGGCGAACGAGGAGGCGACAGCGTCGGCGACACCGCGCAGCCGCTGGTAGGGCAGGGTGCCGTCCCGGTGGGCGCGGGAGGCGACCGCGTACCGGATGCCGGTCTCCCACAACTGGTGGGAGGTCTTGTCGAGGATCGCCCGCACGTCCCGCTCGACGGTCGGGTCCCGGCGGCTGGCCGGCGCCGCGCTGCTCTGGTGGCGGGTGCGGCCGGGCAGGAAGATCTCGATCAGCTCGGTCAGCGGCCCGGCCAGGTTGACCGTGGGTACGGCGGTCTTGCCCTGCCGCAGCCGCCCGGCGGCG
>NZ_JBHTMP010000030.1:0-90562 GCF_042679305.1 Micromonospora sonneratiae
GCCCCGGCCGGTCGCCCCGCCCGGCGACGGCCAGGCGGCGTTGTTCGACGCGCTGCCCGGTCCGCCGACCGTGGGGCTCGATGCGCTGGTACGCGTCTACGCCGACCAGCAGGACCGGATCGGGGCGATCGAGCAGGCCGGCCGGTTCCGACTGCTCACCGCAGCCGAGTCGGCCGGGGCACTGGTCGCCGTCGAGATGGCCGCCAGTGGACTGCCCTGGCGTGGCGACGTGCACGACGAGATCCTGCTCGACCTGTTGGGCGAGCCGTCGCCGGTGGGTGGGCCGCCGCGCCGGCTGGCCGACCTCGCCGTACGGATCGCCGAGGCGTTCGGCCTGCGGCAACTGCACGCCGACTCACCGGCCGAGGTGCTGCGCGCCTTCGCCCGCGCCGGGATCGAACTGCCCAACACCCGTAGCTGGGTGCTGCGCGAGGTGGATCATCCGGCGGTGCCGTTGCTGCTGGAGTACAAGGAGCTCTACCGCATCTGGACGGCGCATGGTTGGGCCTGGCGGGATGCCTGGGTCAGGGCCGGGCGGTTCCGGCCGGAGTACGTCCCCGGCGGGGTGGTCTCCGGCCGCTGGGCGACCCGGGGTGGCGGGGCGTTGCAGATTCCGAAGGTGAT
Organism: Micromonospora sonneratiae; assembly: GCF_042679305.1. Classification (NCBI taxonomy): domain Bacteria; kingdom Bacillati; phylum Actinomycetota; class Actinomycetes; order Micromonosporales; family Micromonosporaceae; genus Micromonospora; species Micromonospora sonneratiae. Next base: position 625 of record NZ_JBHTMP010000030.1, read on the forward strand.
CCGGCGGGCGGTGGTGGCCGATCCGGGCTGGCGGTTCGTGGTGGCCGATGCCGGCCAGTTGGAGCCCCGGGTGCTGGCGGCCGTCTCCGGTGACGCCAGGCTGGCCGCCGCCGGCAGCACCGGTGATCTCTATGCGGCGCTGGCCAGGGACGCCTTCGGCGGTGACCGGGCCCGCGCCAAGCTGGCCCTGCTCGGGGCGATGTACGGCCAGACCGGTGGTGCCGCGATCCCGGCCCTCGCGGCCTTGCGTCGCAGCTACCCGGTCGCCTTCGACTACGTCGAGGCGGCTGCCCGTACCGGCGAGGGCGGTGGGCTGGTGCGTTCCTGGCTGGGGCGTACCTGCCCGCCGGCCTCGGTCGGATTCGGTGACCCGACCGGGGAGGGGGCCGACGTCGAGGTCGATGCGGCCAACGGGCCGTACGGGGCGCGGGCCAGGTCGGCGGCCCGGGCACGGGGTCGGTTCACCCGGAACTTCGTCATCCAGGCCACTGCCGCCGAGTGGGCGCTGGCGCTGCTGGCCACCCTGCGTGGGGTGCTGGCCGACAGCGCGGCGGAGCTGGTGTTCTTCCAGCACGACGAGGTCGTGGTGCACTGTCCCGAGGAGCAGGCCGAGCAGGTGGCCGGGCTGGTCACCGAGGCCGCCGTGCGCGCGGGCCGGCTGCTGTTCGGTGCCACCCAGGTGCGGTTTCCGCTCGACGTCTCGGTGGTCGACTGCTACGCCGATGCGACATAACGGACTAAATCGCTGCAATTGCCGACACCCCAGGCCGGAGCCGATCGTTGGGTCCGGTGTGCGTACGACGGGTTCGGCGCGACGCCTCCGCGTCCCGGACCGCGACCGGGACCGGACCGCGACCGCGACCGGGACCGGACCGCGACCGGGACCGGACCGGACCGGACCAGCCGGATCCGAACGCACCCTGTTCACCATCGGGCCGATCATCGGCCCGGTGGGGTGGTCCGACACCACGATGGGGGTGACACAACTGAGCCGCATTGCAGGAATGATCATCGCCGCGGGTGGGGGACGTCGCATCGGCGGCCCCGAGGCGTTGCTGCACCAGGGCGAGAAGCCACTGGTGAACCGGGTGCTGGGCACCATGCGCAAGGCTGGCTGCACACCACTCGTGGTGGTGCTCGGAGCTGCCGCCGACCAGGTGCGCCAGACCGCCGATCTGAGTGACGCGACCGTCGTCGTCAACCGGTCCTGGGGGACCGGCATCGGATCGTCGATGCGCAAGGGCCTCGACGCCCTCCGGGATCCGAGCATCGAGGCCGTCGTCGTGGTGCCGGTGGACATGCCGGGACTGAGTGTGGCGGCGATCCGACGGGTGACCGCGTTGCCCTATCCGGACGTACTGGTCTGCGCGACCTACGACGGGCTGCGTGGCTATCCGATGCTCTTCGGCCGGCGGCACTGGGCCGGCATCGCGACCCTGGCCAACGCAGACGTTGGGGCCCGGCCGTACCTGTTGGCCCACAAGAAGCAGATCGTCGACATCGCCTGTGACACGGTCGCCGACGGATGCCGGGTGGACACCCCCGAGTTGATGGCGCTGTGGGGGCTGAGCGTCCCGCCGCAGCGGGTCGGGGTGTGACCCGGGGCGCTAACGTGGCGTCGTGTCAGACACCGGGCTCATTCTCGTCGTCATCGTCTCCGTTGTGGTCGGTCTGCTGATCGGGGCCCTGTTCCGACGTCCCGGTCGGGACGTCAACCTCGTACCACCGGACCTGTCCGCCGGCCGGCCGGCGGCGGACCCGGCCGCTTCGGGAGTCGTGGCCGGTCAGGGCGTTCCTGCCGATCAGCGGACGCTGGCCGACGAGGTCGTGGCCCTGCTGCGGGCGGGTAGGAAGATCCAGGCGGTGAAGGTGGTCCGGGAGCGGACCGACCTGTCACTGCGGGAGGCGAAGGACGCCGTCGAGGAGATCGAACGGCACGGCCCGCAGGCGTCGTACGGGCTCGCGAAGATGCCGTCCCGGTCCGCCGACCGGCCCGGCAAGACGGCCCTGCCCCTACTGCCGCCCGACGTGGCGGACCAGGCACGGGTACTGGCGCAGCGGGGCCGGAAGATCGAAGCGATCAAGCTGGTGCGGCAGCACACCGGACTCGGCCTGCGAGAGGCCAAGGAAGCGGTGGAGCGGCTCTAACAGACTGCCTGTGCCGGCCGACGGACCCGGCTGGCACAGGCAGCGGCGGGCTCAGATTTCGATGTCGAACCGGCGCAGTACGGACGGGGCCAGCAACCCGGCCGCCGACAGTACCGACAGGGCGGTGAAGACGCTGCGCAGCACGAGCACCTCGACCTTGCCGCCGACCTTGACCGCGTACTTGTTCGGTATGCCGATCATGCGCCACATCCGCCGGCCGATCGGGATCGGCCAGAGGATCGGCACCCCGGCACTGGTCACCATGTCGCCGAGGATGTGCACGATGCAACCCACCCCGACCGCGAGGCCGAGCATCGGGTAACCCCGGTCGTCAGGCAGGTGCAGGTAGGTGAAGTAGGCCGCCACCAGGGACACGAGGGTGACGATCACCCAGCCGGCCCGCTTGGCCCACTCGTCGAACAGGCCACGCAGGGCCAAGCCGATCATGAAGAACAGGATGCCGATGACCGCCCACTTGCCGTACGCGGCGCACAGGGCCGTGGTGCCCCAGCCGACCAGCACGGTGAACGGGATGGTGTGGGTGAGCGTACGGTGTCCGTTGTTACGGTGTGGATCCTTGCTCAACTTCGTGGCGTGATAGACCCCGAGCGAGATCTTCTCCATCACCTCGGCGATGAACAGCGACACCACCCCGAAGGTACGGGCTACCGTCGCCCCGCCCTGGTTGCGTGTCACCTTGCCGGACAGGTCGAGATCGGGGAAGAGCGCCCCACCCGCGCAGACCGCGGTGCCGACAGCGATCATCAGTGGCGACTGCTCGTAGCCGGCAAAGTAGTCCAGCGCCAGGGATCCGGTAAGCCACACCGCGGCACCGGACAGCGCATGGGATGGCCCCATCATCGTCGTTCATCCTCCCCAAGATCTTTCCCGCAGGCTACGCCACTTTGTCAGAGTGGCCGGCTTCGGGCAATCAGCCACGCGTCCACAGTGGATGTCGGTGTCGTGACGCTGGGAAACCGCTCCTCCTCACGACGTCGTGGGCCGGAAACTCTGCCTGAGCATCGGCAGGTACGCACGATTGACCTGCCAGTCGAACTCCCTGGTCAGCCAGGACACGGCGTACGCACGGGTCGCGGAGGTGCTGAACAACAGGCGTACGGTGTGCACCGGCTCGCCCCGGGCACCGGTCCACCGGCATTCCCACTCCGCGCCGCCCCGGTAGAAGTCGATCGGCGTGATACCGATCTGCTGGTAGTCGGACATGCCGCCGCCAGCTCTGACCCGTCGCTCTTCGTCGTGCCAGTAACGGACGGCATCGTTCGCGTCGTCGGCCGGTGGTACGGATGCGTCGACACTCAGCACCCGGGCCCCCTCCGGTTCCTGGAAACAGGTGGTGGTCCCATCGGTGAAGCGCAACCAGCCAGCCGGCACCGCGATCCGGAACCCGCCCGCCGGATCCGTGTACCAGGTCCAGCCGGACACCAGGGCGAACCGCTCGCCGGGAGGAGGCGGTACGGAGGCGACCGGGGTGGCCGCAGCCGGGCCGGTCGGTGCCGTACAGGCGAACGGCCCGGGTCGACGGGCACTTGTCGTCGGCTGTCGGCCGGACGCAGTCGGATCGGGGCCGGGGCTGTCCCGGCCGCCGACCGTTCCAGCGGGGCGGTCCAGGTTGGCCGGGGTGCCGCCGTCGGCTGTGCCGTCCCGCTCCGTGCCGACGGGCGGCGTCGGGTCGTGCCACCCGCCGATGTGGACCGCCACGCCGAGCCCGAGGGCCAGGCCGGCGACCGGCATCAGGGCACCGGCGAGCCACCTCGTACCCCGGGACCGGCCCTGCGGTGACGGGCCGGTCGGCGGCGACGCGGTCACCGAGCCCGCTGTCCCGGTGGGTACCTCGTCCGTGGTGGCAGGCAGCTCTTCGAGATCCGGTACGCCATCGGCGAAGCTGGCCGAGAGTACGCGTAGCTCGTCGAACACGCTGATGCTGAGTGACCGGTGGCTGTCGGGACTGGTCGACACGTCAGGAACCGTCACTGAGGGTGGTCCGGTGGCCGGGCCGGACGGGGGCGGCCCGACGACTTCGCGCAGGAGACGTTCGACCTGGCCGGTGGCGAGGCGTCGCCGAGGGTCGCGGTGCAGCAGACCGGCCAGGACCGGCCGCAGCGGCCCGGCCAGTCGCATCGGATCCGGACCCTCGGTGGCCAGCGCGGTCAGGGTCGCCATAGCGGTGGGACGGGCATAGGGGGCGCGTCCCTCGACCGCGGTGTACAGGGTCGCCCCCAGCGACCAGAGGTCACTCTGCACGCTGGACGAGCCGTCAGCGGCTCGTTCGGGCGCGACGTACTGCGGGGAACCGAGCACCAGGCCGGGGCGGGTGGTGGCCCCGTCACCGCCGTCGAACTTGGCGAGTCCGAAGTCGGTGAGCACCACCCGGCCGTCGTCGGCTACCAGCACGTTGTGTGGCTTGACGTCGCGATGCAGCACCCCGGCGGAGTGCGCGGCGCGCAGCGCGGCGAGGACGGCCAACCCGATCTCAGCCGTACGCCGTGGCGGCAGTGGACCGGTGGAGGTGACAACCTGGTGCAGTGACCGGGATCGGACGTACTCCATGACGATCCACGACTTGTCGTCGGCATGCACCACGTCGTAGATCTGAACGACGTTCGGATGGCTGAGTCGGGCCGCCGTACGGGCCTCCCGTAGGGTCGCCAGATTCAGCTCGTCACGTTCGGATTCGGTCAGCCAGTCCGGTGGTCGGAGCTCCTTGACCGCGACATCGCGGTGCAGCATTTCGTCGCGGGCCAGCCAGACCCGTCCCATGCCACCGCTGCCGACCTGGTGTAGCAGCCGGTAACGCCTGGCGATCAGCACCTGGTGCACGGCCACGATCCCCCATCCGGCATACACGATAGTCAGTGGGGTGGTCAGTAAGGAAGCGCTCCGATTATCGCTTTCTGCATTGAAAGGTGTTATCGGTGCGGGAAAGGTCCATCGCGGTCGCCGAAGCGAACCCGGATTCGCGTTCCGGCCCGGTACGGCATCCGACCAGGTCGGACATCGTACGATTTGCTGATGGTGGGGTTCGCGCACGAGCACGGTGTGTGCGCGCCCATCGTCCCGGTCGCCTGCCTGACCTCGACGCCGGCCGAGGTCTTCACCATTCCGGGAACTGGCAACCCCGCCACTGGTACGCGAAACTGTCCACCGCCTGGTGGGAGTGCGACCTGCCCGGTCGTACGGAGTAGTCGAACTCGTCCGTCGCTCCCGTACGCCGCGCAGGTATCTTGGACCGGTGGCCAGCCGTCGTCACCGTGCGTGGGTGACGGTCCGGCGGGTGTCGAGCCACGCGATCAGGGCGGTGCGTACCCGGGGCGAACGTACGGCTTTCCCACGACGTCTGGCGCGTAGCTGGTCGACGAGCCACGCCGGGGCGGCGGCCTGCTCGATGGCCCGGGTCTTGTCGAGCAGCGCGCCGTTGCGCAACGCGTAGCGACCACGGGCCATCGAGGTGAGGCTGAGGTCCGCGACGACCGGGTTCAGCCACAGCCACGGCCGTCGGGCCGCCCAGGCCCAGTAACCGGTGAGTTCGGCCCGGGCCGCCTCACGTACGTCGTCATCGCTCATCGCCGGAAGGATGTCGTGCGGTGAGCGGCCGAAAACGGCGTATCCATGCCGTACCAGCTCGGCCCGGGTGATCCCGGAAAGAACACGATGGGTGAGTTGTCGGTGGGTCCATGTCGGATGCTTCGTGCGGCCGTCGAGGATCTGGGAATTGTCGACGTAGACGCATCCGAGGTCGAGGCCCGAGCCGACTCCGTCGTCAAGGTGACGGTGCAGGTCCGTGAGCACGGTCAGCCGAGCCGCATCGACCGGGTCGTCGACGATCGCGACCAGGTCGAGATCACTGATGCCGGGGACGTAGTCACCCGTTGCCAACGATCCCGCCACGAGTAGGTCGGTGACCCAGCCGAGCGCCGCCAGTCGGCTACCGAACTCCTCGACAACCGGCGGTGACGTCGCCATCATGGCAGCCTAGTGGGCTCCGGGCACCCGGACCAACGGCAGCCGACCGTCGATGCCACACACCGTCAGCCACTGGCTCTAGGCTCGGTTGGTGGTTCCATCGAGAAGGCTCGTGGAGCATCAACCATCAGGATCGTCGACGAAGGGGCTCGGCCAGGTGTCGCACATGGAGAAACTCGCGGGTGAGCTGGGTGCGTTGATGGCCGGGGTCGAGACCGCGCAGGAGCGGGCGGCTGCGGCTGACCGGCAGGCGCAGGAGGTGGCCGTACGGGCTGCCGGTGCGGGCTTCGCCGCGGTAGCGGCAGGCATGGTCCGGATACGGGATGCCATCTCGACCATCCAGAGCGGACTGGGTGGTCTCGCCGGCTCGATCGGTGAGGCGACGAAGGCCAGCGCTGCCGTGGCGCAGGGCGCGTCCCCGCAGGAGACGATCTCCGGGTTGCTGCCGGTGCAGGGGGCGGTGGACGGTGTCCGCGATGCGGCGGCCGGGACCATCACCCAGATCGGTCAGGCACAGCAGCTCGTGACGGTGGTCCTGCAGGGTGGGCAGCCGGGCCCGATGGTGCAGGCGTTGGAGGGGGTCAAACAGGTCGTGGTGCTGGTGGCGCAGCGTACGGGTGTCGCCCGCGAGAGCGTCGAAGCGGCGATCGCCGAGGCGAGGCGGTTGGGGTCGGCGGGAAACTAGCCGGGGCTGGCGGTCCGGTATCAACCAGCCCCACCCCTCTCGCCGACATCGGTTCCACCCCGACGGATCCCGCTGCGGGTGATGCTGCGCCCGCCGACCGTGATGCAGGGGTGCCGTGGACCAGACGTCCGACCGGTGTCCCCGGCGGCTCACCGACCGGACCACGAACCAGGATCTCGTTAAAGGACAAACCTCCACAACGGCGCGCACTGGAACTGGAGAACGAGTGCGCCGATACGGTAGCTGGCAGGGGATACCGACTCCACCAGAATCCCACAAGACAGGAGATCGCCGAAGCGCGTCTCGACACCGGAGACACTGGCGAACCGACAAGATCTCCGGATTACCTTATAGAGGGGCATGTCTTTGATTGCTATTCTCCCACTCCTGCTAAACAAGTTAGAGGTGTTTGGGATGAGGTCTCGAAAAAGGTCGATGAGGGGCAAGCTCAACGCGTGCAGATTGTGAAGCATGATTGAGAAAGGTTGTGGATGTGTCTATTGACTATCGGCTGACGCTTGCTGGGTCCGCTCCCCTCGAAGAGGTGGCAGAACTGGCTGGTTCGGACTTTGTCGAGAGGGGGACGCTGACCGGTAGGCGGATGCTCAGCGCTGATCTGTTCGAGAGCTGTGGATACGTTGTTGATATCACCGCCGGAAGTGATGGTTACTACGACGCTGAGGGTGATGGTGGCTCTTTGTGGGTATGGGAGCCTGAACGCTACGTTGACATCGACTTCCACATGCGAAAGGACGCGTTGGCGGAAATGGGCACCCCCAACATGTTGATGGCAGTTGCGAGGATTCTCGCCGGTTCGGCGGAGGATGCGGCGTTGGTGTTGAACGGCAACTGGCTGCTGCTGTCGCGGGTCGGCGGGATTCTCCGCAAGCACAACGTGGCTGACTGGTACGACGAGGAATACGACAAGATCCTTGGGCCGGTCTCGCCCGTATGAGCGATCAACTGTTGGCTGAGGCCCACCGATTCCTGGACTGGGCACGGGCCCAGGGAGCTGATCTGGACGGCACCGACGGGAGCGTCTGGTTCGTCGATCCGCAGGCCGACAACATCGGCTTCAAGTTCGCCGGGGCACTCGGTGACTTCGGTGAGCCCGAACGTGCGCGGGAGATGTACGCCCAGCTACAGAAGTACCACGAACTCGACGAACTTTGACGGTCAGTCGTCGCCCGGCTCGGCCCACCTCAGCCGTACTCAGGCGGTCCTCTTCTCACCGATCGGTACCGGGGCCAACGCCACAGGGGTTCCTCGAACGATCGCCACCGCGATCCGGCAGAACTCATCCATGTCGGGGGTGAAGTCCGGGGCGAGCTCGGACGGGAGCGCGAGTCGCGTCTCGGTCAGCAGTCGTCGGCAGACGTCCTCGACCGGCTCGCCCGAGTAGTCCGCGCGGACCAGATCGGTCGCTGACCGTAGGGCGAGGCGGAGCTGATCCTCCGATTGATCACGTACGTCCTGCCGGGCGGTTTCCGGCATGTTCCGGTCCAGCGAGATGGGCGAATCCGACATGTTTCTCCCTTCCTGGCAACCGTGGTCCTTCGTCGCCCCGGCGGGTTGAGCCCGGAGACGAGGGGTTCGGACCCGGATCAATCCGTGGTCGGTATGGCGGAAACTCGTACGAGATAGGACGTGTCCTCGGCGGGCTCCTCCCGGTAGGAGATGCGGTGGAGTTGCCGATCGTCGATGTAGAGAGCGACGTCGACGAGGACACCGAGATGCGTCATGCCCGTACTGGCCACCCGTCTCTTCTCCTGCAGCACGGCGCAGACGCCGCCGAGCACGGTGGAGGCGTCGGCCGTACGTTGTCCGGGTGGCCGGCGCAGGGTGACGTCGAGTTCGACCGGCCCGGTCAGTGGGGTCCAGCCACTGTGCTGAGCGGCCAGGCACGCGGCCTCGAGCAGGGTACGGACCCGGTTGGCCTGACGGTGCCCAGCAGCGAAGAGCGACAGTGCCTCGGTCTTGACCGGGGGTGGTCCGGTGACCTCGAACGACAGGGCGAGCGTGCGGGTGTCCGGCACGGCGGCACCTCCTCGTTGATGACGATCCTGCCGAACGGATCGCCGGGACGGGGCGTGTTTCGCCGATCAGCCACGCCGATCAGCGACACACCGGTCCGGGAGCGTGTCGGCATCGGTGGCGACGTGCTGTGAACTCAAGACCTCGACAACCGTAACTGACTCGCCGGCCTGCGGTACATGCCAAGTTCCGGCTGGCCGTGCGGTCGTGAAAGCCTCCCGCGTCCGGCTGCCCGTACCGCGGTTGAGCTGCGGAGATGTTGCTCCGGCGGGCACGGTTGGGCAGATTTCCGAGACCGGGGAAGGTTTGTCGCCCCGATCGACGGGTAGTCGCGGAGGCTTGTACCACCCGGGGCGGTGATTGTGATCGTTTGCGGCGGTACAAGGCCCGTACGAGATGGATGAGGGGACAGCTGATGGACGGCCGTACCAAGGCAGCGGTGATCTACTACAGCGCGACCGGAATCACCTACCAGATGGCCCGCGCCGCGGTCGATGGTGCCGAACAGGCCGGTGCCGAGGTGCGGCTGCGCAAGGTGCGCGAGCTGGCACCGGAGGAGGCGATCCGGTCGAATTCCGGCTGGCACGCCCACCGCCTGGAGACCCAGGACGTGATGGAGGTGGAACTGGACGACCTGACCTGGGCCGACGTGGTGATCTTCGGAACGCCCACCCGGTACGGCGTGATGTCCGCCCAGCTCAAGCAGTTCATCGACACCAGCGGGCCGCTGTGGAGCCAGGGTCTGCTGGCCAACAAGGTCTACTCCGGCTTCTGCTCGACCGCCACCCGCAACGGCGGTCAGGAGGCGACCCTGCTCTCCATGTTCAACGTCTTCTACCACTGGGGCGGCGTCGTGGTCACCCCCGGCTACGTGGACCCGAGCCAGTTCATCGCGGGCAACCCGTACGGCGCTTCGCACACCAGCAACAATGGCGAGACGATCCCCGACGACATCGCGTTGTCGGCGACGGCACTGACCGCCCGGCGGGCGGTGCAGATCGGCACCGCGCTGCGCCAGGGACTGGCGGCCGGCTGAGCCAGCCGTACGCGCTGACGGGGACCGGTGACCCGGGGAGGGTGGGTGCCGGTCCCCGCCAGCGCCGGCGCAGTCGCGGCGGGGGCGGTGCGGACTACGTCAACGTGGCGACGTGGTCGAGGCTGGCAGCAACTGGGGCAGCAGATCGGCCAGGACCAGCATGCCGTCCTGACTGAGTACCGATTCGGGGTGGAACTGCACGCCCGCGAAGGTCGGGCCGCGCAGGGCGTGCACGGTTCCGTCGACAGTGTCCCGGGCCAGCCGTACCGGGCCGTGGGCCGTGACGATCTCGTCGGTGTCGCCCAGGGCGGTGAACGTGGAGTAGAAACCGACCCGGCGGACCACCCCGAACAGGTCGATGTCGTGCTGCACCCCCTGGTAGGGCCGGTCCCGCCGGTGCAGACGCAGTCCGAGCAGCCCGGACAACAGTTGATGTCCCAGACAGATGGCGAGGGTGGGCCGGCCGTCGGCCAGCAGCTCGCTGAGCAGACCACGTAGCGCGGCCATCTTCGGGTCGTCCGGAAGGGTCGGGTCACCCGGCCCCGGTCCGACCACGGTCAGGTCGAAGCCGGCGGCGTCGCCGACCTCGTGCCAGAGCCGGAGCTCGGTGTCCAGGCCGAGCGCGCGGAGTTGATGCGTCAGCATCCCGGTGAAGGTGTCCTCGCCATCGATGATCAGCACCCGTCGGCCGGCCAGCGCCGGTACGGTCGTGTCCCCATCCGTACGCTGCTCCAACCAGAACCGGGCCAGCCGGTCGTTCCGGCTGGCCAGTGCGGACCGGACCGCCGGATCGTCGGCGAGGCGGGTGGCCGGCGCGCCCGAACGTACCGGTGCCCCGGTCGTCCGGACCCCGAGCGCGGCCAGCACCCCGGCCGCCTTGGCGTGGGTCTCGGCCACCTCACCTGCGGCGGTGGAGTGCCGTACCAGGGTCGCGCCGACCGATACCCGCAGTTCCCCGGCGGGCGAGATCTCCGCGGTACGGATCAGGATGGGCGCGTCGAGGGTCTGCCGGCCCTCCCCGTCCCGGCCGAGCAGGGCCAGCACCCCTGAGTAGTAGCGCCGGCCGGTCCGTTCGTGGCGGGCGATCACCCGGCAGGCGTTCTCCATCGGGCTGCCGGTGACGGTGGGGGCGAACATGGTCTCGCGCAGGACCTCGCGTACGTCCAGCGAGCCCCGCCCGGCCAGCAGGTACTCGGTGTGCGTCAGATGGGACATCTCCTTGAGGTACGGGCCGATCACCTGCCCACCCCGCTCCGCCACCGTCGCCATCATCTTCAGTTCCTCGTCGAGCACCATGTACAGCTCGTCGATCTCCTTCGGGTCGGCCAGGAAGCGCAGCAACGCCTCCCGGTCGGCAGGCCCGTCGGGATGCCGGAACGTGCCGCTGATCGGGTTCATCATCACCAGGCCGTCCTCGACGCTGACGTGCCGCTCCGGCGTGGCCCCGATCAGCGTGCGGTTGCCGGTGTGCACCAGGAACGTCCAGTAGGCGCCCCGCTCGCCGGTGATCAGCCGGCGTAGGGCGGACAGCACCGTGGCCAGCACCGGCCCGACCAGCTGTGCCCGGAAGGTGCGATGGATGACGAAGTTGGCCCCCGCCCCGTGCCCGATCTCGTCCCGGAGCACCCGTCCGACGATCTCGGCGTACTCCTGGTCGGAGATGTCGAAGTCCCCGCCCTCGGTGCGTACCGGCAGGTCGGGCAGGACGGCGAGGGCGTCGTCCAGCCGGATCAGCTCGTGGTTGTCGATGGTCAGGCACTCCAGCGGGGTGCCGTCGTCGATGTGGGCGAACCCCCGTTCGGCGACCTGTCGGAATGGCACCAGGGCCAGGGTTCCCGGGCGGCCCGGGGCGTCGGGCACGGGAACGTCGGCCAACCGGTCGACGGTGTGGGTCGTACCGGTGAAGACCTCGAGGTGGGCCGCACCCTCGCGACGGAGCAGGGCGAACGGGCCGGGGTCGGTGCCTTCACCCAGCATGGTGATCAGGCGGTGCAGCAGCGTCATGATCTCGTTTCCTCGCTCGGTCCGGGGGCCGTCCGGGTCGGAGAGGGGCCGGAATCCGTGGGGAAACGCTGACGGCCGCCTCACTGGGCGGCCGCGTGGGAGAGTTACGCGCGATGGTTGGCCGCCGCAGGGGCGGACCACCAGGAATTCAATCGCGCGAGCACCCCTCCACCCTACGGCGGCTGGGCCACCGTAGGTAGCCCGGGGCGCCGATCGTCCACCTGTTGGACGCCGTTCCGCGACCCCCCGGCGGGACGAGGCCGGACGATCGACCCGATGCCCGTGCTGACCTGGTCGTGGACCGGTGTTTCTACGGTACGGTGTGCCGGGATGAACATTCTCGCCCTCGACCTCGGGACCTCCTCGGTGCGTGGACTGGTCCTCGACGCCGACGCGGTGCCCCGGCCCGGTGCCCTGGCCCGCCGTCGGGTGACCGTGCTGGCCACGGCCGAGGGAGCCGCGACCCTGGACGGGCCCGGCTATCTCACCGCGCTGATCGAGTGCCTCGACGAGTTGGCCGCGGCCGGTCACCTGGACGACGTCGGACTGGTCGCCACCGCCGCGCAGTGGCACTCCGTGGTGCCGTTGGGTGCCGGTGGTGCGCCACTCGGCCCGGTGCTGACGTGGCTGGACACCCGCCCCGAGCCGTTGCCGGGAGCCACCGGCCCCGCCGATCCGGTCACCTTCCACCAGCGCACCGGCACCTGGTGGCACCGGTTCTACTGGAGTGTCCGGTTGCCCTGGTTGCGGGCCCGCTCCGGAGGCGTCTCGGCGCGGTTCGCCGGGCTGGTGGAGTACGTCTTCAGCCGGTTGCTCGACGAGGCACCGATGTCGGTGTCCCAGGCGTCCGGCACCGGGCTGCTCGACATCCGTACCCTCGAGTGGGACGCCGAGGCGTGCGAGCTGGCCGGCGTACGCCCGGGCGAGCTGTTGCCGCTGGCCCCGCAGGGCTGGACCGGCCGGCTGCGACCCGATCTTGCCCGGCGCTGGCCCGCACTACGGGCCGCCACCTGGGCGCCCCCGATCGGTGATGGTGCCGCCTCCAACGTCGGAGCCGGCTGCGTCGACCCCAGCCGGGCGGCGGTCACGGTGGGGACGTCGGCAGCGGTACGGCTGGCCCAGCGGATACCGGCCGGTGAACCCCTGCCGCCGCTACCGGACCGGTTGTGGCGCTACCGGGTGGACCGGGACTACGTCGTCACCGGGACCGCCTATTCGGCCGGGGGCAACCTGTTCGCCTGGGCGAACCGGGAACTGCGCCTGCCGCAGGGGCCGGCGCTGGATGCGGCGCTGGCCGCCCGGGTGCCCGGCAGCGGCACACCGGCCGACGTCCGGCTCGGTGGCGACCGGCCGCCCGGACTGGCCCCGGCCGGCTGCGGCCAGTTCACCGGCGTCAGTTTCGGCACCACTGCGGTGGACCTGTTGGCCGGCCTGATGAGCGCGCTGTCCTATCAGGTCGCTGCGGATCTGGCCCACATCGAATCTACTGTGGAGCATCCGGTCGAGGTCGTCCTCGGAGGCGGAGCCATCGCGGCGTCCTCGTGGTGGCGGCGTACCTTCGCCGTGGCGCTGGCCCCCCGCGAGGTCCAGCATGTGCCCAACCCGGAAATCGGCGCGACCGGTGCGGCGCTGGTGGCGATCGGTCGAATCGATGCCACGGCCGGCCCGGACCCCATCGGCCGGACGGACGATCAAGAGTTGGAGGCAACGACAGAAGAGCCGCCTCCACAGTATCCTGCCTGAGTCGAACCGAAGGCCGGGCCATCGGCGGCGATGCCGTTTCTGATTTGGGCAGACGCCTTGGAGGCATGGTGAGTGCTGGCCCGGACCAACCCCACGATGAGACGTCGGACCAGCGCCGACGTCGTCTCGATGTCCGGGTCGTGACCCATCGGCGACGCTCACCGCTTCGCCTTCGCGACTGGCGGATGCGGACCAAGCTCGCCGCTGTCCTGATCATTCCCTCCGTGGCGTTCCTGGTGCTCGCCGGGATACAGACCAGCACGTTGGCCGGGCAGAGCAACCGGTTGAGCGAGTTCGCCGAGCAGGTCGAGATCGGCCGTCCGATCACGACGCTGGTGCACGAACTGCAACAGGAACGGGCCCGGACCGCCGGGGAGCTCGCTGGACTACGGTTCGCCCTGCCGGGTCGGGCCGACTCCGGAGCCGCGGTCGCCGCGCTCAACCCGCTGTACGCGGTGACCGACCAGGCGATCACCCAGTTCCGTACCGCCGCGGAACCGCTGTTGAACGCCGACGTGTCGTGGCGGGTGGCCTACTCCCGGGCCGACGAGGCGCTCAACCTGCTGTCCGATGTCCGTGCCGCGGTGCCGGCCGTCATGCTCAGCACCGAGACCGTGCTCGGTAACTACAACCGGGCGATCGACGCGTTGCTGTCCCTGTTGGCTGAGCCGTCGCCCGGCCTCGAACAGCCGGAACTCACCGAGGCGGTGCTGCGGTACGTGCAGTTCGCCCGGTCCAAGGAGGTCGGCTCCCGGATCCGGGCGCAGCTCTACAGCGCCGGTCGGGCCCGCGCCTACGGCCCGGAGGACCAGATCAACCTCACCGACCTACGGGCCCAGCAGCTTGCCGCGTTGGCCGAGTTCCGGATGGCGGCGACCCGGGAGCAGATCCGCCGGTACGAGGAGATCTCGGTCCGGTCGGACTTCCTGTCGGCGCTGCGGATGGAGGAGAGCACGATCCCCTCCGATGCCGCCGAGCCGGCGGTGTTGGACCCGGCGACCTGGTGGTTGGCCAGCGAGCAGCGGGCCGACCTGCTCCGCGAGGTCGAGGCTGACGTACTGACCGACGCGATCGATCAGGCGGACGCCCGCAGCGTCGCCCAGTTGCGGGAAACCCTGCTGGTTGCGGGCGCGGTGCTGACCGTGCTGCTCTGCGCCGTGCTGGCCTCGGTCATGATCGGCCGATCCATTGCCCAGTCGTTGAAGATGCTGCGGAGCCAGGCCCTACGGGTTGCGCAGGTCGAGTTGCCCGATGCGCTGGAACGACTGCGTCGGGTGGACTCCGGGGTGTCCAGTATCGAGGTGCCACCGGCCGACCTGCGGTCCATGGACGAGGTCGGTGAGGTGGCCGAGGCGTTCGTCGCGGTGCACCGCAGTGCGGTTTCAGTCGCCGTCGAGATGGCCATGATGCGCCGAAACGTCAACGCCATGTTCGTCAATCTTGCCCGGCGTAGCCAGGTGCTGGTCGAGCGTCAGTTGGAGCTGCTCGACGACCTGGAACGGGAAGAAGAGGATCCCGACCAGCTGGACAACCTGTTCAAGATCGATCATCTGGCGGCCCGGATGCGGCGCAACGACCAGAGCCTTCTGGTGCTGGCCGGCTCCGATCCGGTACGGCGGCGGAGCCGGCCGGTCCCGCTCTCCACCGTCATGCTGGCCGCCACCGCCGAGATCGAGCAGTATCAGCGTGTCCGGCATGCCAGCAGCGGAAACCTCCACGTCGTCGGCCACGCGGCTGCCGACCTCGTCCACCTGTTGGCCGAACTGTTGGAGAACGCCTCGGCATTCTCGCCACCGGACACGCTCGTACGGATCTCCGGGCATGCGCACGGGCGGGACCGGGCGATCGTCGAGATCACCGACGAGGGCCTGGGCATGAGCCCGGCCGCCCTGGCGGAGGCCAACCAACTGCTGGAGTCCCCACCTGCGGCGAGCGTGGCGGCCTCCGAGCGGATGGGTCTGTTCGTGGTCAGCCACCTGGCCGCCCGGCAGGACGTACGGGTGCAGTTGCGGGCCGCCGGACGTGGCGTGACCGCAGCCGTGTGGCTGCCCGCCGCGATGCTGGCCCCGGCCGACCAGCAGGACCCGGACCATCAGCCACCCCGGCGGGTGCTGGCCGCGTTGGCCGGAACACCCGATGGGGAGCAGTCGACCGGTGCGGTCGGGGCGGCCGTGCGAGGCGCCGCTGCCAGCCGTCCGGCCTCCGGTGGTCCGCCTGCGTCGGAACTGCCGGTGGCCGGGCGGGCCCCGACTACCGCCGTACCGTCCGCACCCGCGTCGGTGCGATGGACCGTGCCGGTACGGGCCGAGGACATCCTTCCCCCGGCCTCCGGTACCGCCACCACCGGCAGCACCTGGTGGTCGCGGCAGGGGAACCGTCCCGCCTCGGGCCCGGGGCAGCGCACCGGTGCGGTGTCGGCTGGTGGTGCGGCGTCGGCTGGTGGCGCGGCGTCGGCTGGTGGCGCGGCGTCGGCTGGTGGCGCGGCGGCGGAGCGTTCGGACGGCCCAGCGGCGAATCCGGTCGGACCGGACCGGGCGGTAGCGTCGGCACCGGTGCGGGCCGGTGGCGTCAACGCCAGGGGGCTGCCGGTACGCGTACCGATGGCCCAGTTGCCGATGGTGACCCAGTCGGCGACCCCACCCGTGCCCGTACAGCGGGAGGATCCTGACCCGGAGGCCGTGGGCGGCATGCTGTCCCGGTTCTACGGTGGGTTACGTCGAGCGGAAGCCGAAGATTCCACCGAGATAGTCGTGCCGCCACCCGGCGCACGCATCGAGAAGGAGTGACAGTGAAGACGCTCAGCCAAGAGGCGCGGGACCTGAGCTGGTTGGTCAACGCGTTCACCGAGCGGGTGCCCGGTGTGTCCCACGCCATCGTGGTCTCGTCCGACGGGTTGCTGGTCGCGATCTCCGACCATCTGCCCCGGGACCACGCGGACAAGCTGTCCGCAGTGACCTCCGGCCTGATGAGCATCACCGCGGGTGCGGCCCAGATGTTCGATGGTGACGTGGTCAAGCAGACCGTGGTGGAGATGGGGCGGGGGTACTTCCTCGTCATGCAGATCCGGGACGGGTCGATCCTCGCCACCCTGGCCGGCAGCGACGCGGACATCGGCGTGGTCGGCTACGAGATGGCCCGGTTGGCCAAGCAGGCCGGCGAGATGCTGACCCCGGCGCTGCGGGCCGAGTTGCAGCAGGCGTTGCCCCGCTGACCGGGCCGCCGGACGGCCCGACCTCGTGCCGATAGGTGCCGGATGCGCCGGGACACCTATCGGCACGAGGTCAGGCGATTGGCGTCAACCAGTGGTCAGACGGTGTCGTTGGCGATGACCCGGCGGTACCAGTGCGCGCTGCGCTTCAGGATCCGCTGCTGGGTGGCGTAGTCCACGTAGATCAGTCCCCACCGTTCGGCGTACCCCTGGTCCCACTCGAAGTTGTCCATCAGCGACCAGACGTGGTAGCTCTCGAGCGGCACCCCGTCGGCGATGGCCCGATGGGCCGCCGCGAAGTGGTCGCGTAGGAAGCTGATCCGGCTCGGGTCGTCGACCGTGCCGTCCTCGTCGACCACGTCGGGGGTGGGCAACCCGTTCTCGGTGATCGTCAGCGGCACCCTGCCGTAGTCCCGGGTGACCCGGGTGAGGATGTCGTACATCCCGTCCGGGAAGATCTGTTGCCAGCTGGCCTGCGAAGTGGGCCACCGGTTCTCGGTGTCGCCGTCGCGGGTGACGTAGTACGGCGTGTAGTACTGCACGGCCAGCAGATCCACGGGAGTGGAGATGACGGCCAGGTCGCCGTCCCGGATGCCCTGCACCATCCGGCTCTGCGGACCCAGATCGTCGAGTACGTCGTCCGGGTAGCGGCCCTTGAAGATCGAGTCCAGGTAGAGGCGGTTCTCGTAGCCGTCGTACAGCCGGGTGGCCGATCGGGCCTCGGCGCTGTCGTCAGCGGGGTAACAGGGGTGCAGGTTCAGTGCGGCACCGATCCGGCCGGGGATGCCGGCCGCCCGGAACGCCTGCACGCCGAGCCCGTGGGCGAGTTGGAGGTGGTGTGCCACCAGGTAGGCCGCTGGCCGGTCCTTCTTCCCGGGTGCGTGGTGTCCGTGCAGGTAGCCGTTCTGTACCACGGTCTTGGGCTCGTTGACGGTGAGCCAGGTGGGGACGTCGGTGCCGAGTCCCTGGAACACCGCATCGGCGTACTCGGCGAACCGGTATGCCACCTCGCGTGACTCCCAGCCGCCGACGTCCTGGAGGGCCTGGGGGAGGTCCCAGTGGTAGAGGGTGGCCATCGGGGCGATGCCGCGTTCGTGCAGCCCGGCCACCAGGCGACGGTAGAAGTCCAGGCCACGCTGGTTGGGTTTGCCGGTGCCGTCGGCCTGGATCCGGGGCCAGGAGATGGAGAAGCGGTACGTCCGCAGCCCCAGGTCCTTCATCAGGTCGAGGTCCGCCAGGTAGCGGTGGTAGTGGTCGGCGGCGACGTCGCCGGTGTCACCGCCGTGGACCCGACCGGGGGTGTGGCTGAACGTGTCCCAGATGGATTCACCGCGACCGTCGTCCTTGGCCGCCCCCTCGATCTGGTACGCCGAGGTGGCCGCACCCCAGCCGAAGCCGTCGGGGAAGCGCAGTCCGAGCGGTGTCTCGGGTTCCGGTTCGCCACCGGGCCCTGAGCCGTCACCAGTCCCGGCGTCGTGGCCGGTTCCGGCGTCGCCACCGGTGCCGGAGTCGCAGCTGGCGAGGGCGCCAGCCCCGCCGCTGATCGCGGCCTTCGTGATCATCCGCGGTTCTGCGGCAGCGGTTGCGGACAGTGCGGCACGGCGGAGCAGATGCCGCCGGGTCAGTACGGACATGTGGCTTGTCTCCTCGTAAGTGGACGGTCATCCACGGCTGCGGCTTGTCCGACCGACCCGGGCGCGTCCGTCCCGCCGGAGGACGAGGCCTCCGCGGTGCGGAACCGGGCGGGCCGGGAGCGCTCCCACGTCTAGGGTAGCGGTAGCCTGTAGCGAACGCCGATTCCCTTGGTTGGCTAAGGGTTTTAGCGTGGGGACGGGGAGGGCAACCCCGTCCCCACCGTGGATGACGCGCACGCCGGAGCGGATTCAGGTGTCCAGTCGTGCGTGTCTGCGGGAGCCGGGCCACGCGAGTGGCTCTGGTGCCACCTCCTTTCACGGACGGTGGGTCGGTGGGTGGCGGGGTCCGGGCTGGTCCCGCCGCCCACCGTACGGCTGATCGATGGTGCAGCGTCCTGGTTGGAGCGCGGCACCAGACCTTCGTCGGAAGGCCGCTGTCGCCTTCATGGGAAGGCCACTGTCGATGGAAGCGCTCCCATCGACGGCGGTGTCTGGACTGTAGTCGGTGTCACGCTTTTGTGAAAGGTCTGGAACGTCGCCGAAACATTTAATCGGCCGGTATCGCATCTCGGATCGCGTCGAGGTTGCTGCGGGAGCGCTCCCATGGCACACTGTCGACGGGTCGTGGACGGGAGTCACACCGCGCGACCGGCGGACCGTCGAGGGGCATCCGGATCTCGGATACGACGTTCCCGCACCGACCGGAGCGCCATGCGGCGTGCTCCGGTCGTTCGTCGACCCCGATCCGGGACGGGGCCACCACCCTTTCACCGCGCCTTCGCCCAGGTGGCGTCGACCAGGCGGCAGTCAGAGAGCCAACCCTGTCGACGCCTGCCACACCGGCGACCGGCGCTCGGCTGGGCGTCGTACGGCCCCGGCCCGGTCCGGCGAGGAGACATCGACCAAATGAGACTCAAGGCAAGAAGACGTCGGGTGGCGATGCTGGCCGCCGGCGTACTGGTGGCGGGTGGGCTGAGCCTGCCCGGAGCAGCCGCGTACGCCGCCACCTCCTGCGAGGTGGTCTACGCGACCAACGACTGGGGCACCGGATTCACCGCCAACCTGACCATCAGGAACCTCGGTGATCCGATCAACGGCTGGACGTTGCGCTTCGGATTCGCCGGGAACCAGCAGATCACCCAGGGCTGGTCGGCCAACTGGACCCAGTCGGGCAACCAGGTGACCGCCACGAACATGTCGTACAACGGGAACCTGGGCACCGGGGCGACGGCCAACATCGGCTTCAACGCCTCCTACAGCGGCCCCAACGCCAAACCCACCTCGTTCTCGGTCAACGGCGTGACCTGCGGCGGCGGCGGCCAACAACCACCGACGGTGAGTCTGAGCGTGCCCGCCGGCCCGTTCGAGGCCCCAGCCGACGTACCGCTGACCGCCACCGCCAGCGACCCGGACGGGACCATCGCCAAGGTGGAGTTCTACCGCAACGGCCTGCTGGTCAACACCGACACCACCGCGCCGTACAGCTATCTGCTGGAGGACCAGCCCGCCGGTAGCTACACGGTGCAGGCCAAGGCGTACGACAACGCCAACCTCAGCGCCATCGACGAGAAGTCGTTCACCGTGACACCCGCCTCCGGGCCGGTCCTGGTGGCCACCCCGTCCTCGGTCAGCGTGGCCGAGGGGGGCACGTCGACGGTGAAGCTCAGGCTCAGTGCCGCCCCGACCGGCAACGTGCCGGTGACCCTCACCCGCAGCGGCGACACCGACGTCAGTGTCTCCCCGACGCAGGTCACGCTCGGCACGGGTAACTGGAGTGCCGGTGTCGACGTCACCGTCTCGGCCGCCGAGGACGCCGACACCGTCGGCGGAACCGCCACCGTCACCGCCTCCGCCACCGGATACGCCCCACTGTCGATCGTCGTCACCGAGATCGACAACGACGTACCGGGTGGCGACAACATCTACACCGCCCGGTTCCTGGAGCAGTACGGGAAGATCAAGAACTCGGGTTACTTCAGCCCCGAGGGCGTGCCGTACCACTCCATCGAGACGCTGATCGTCGAGGCGCCCGACCACGGCCACGAGACCACCTCCGAGGCGTTCAGCTTCTGGATCTGGCTCGAGGCGCAGTACGGCCGGGTGACCCAGAACTGGGCGCCGTTCAACAACGCCTGGACGGTGATGGAGAACTACATCATCCCGTCGCACGCCGACCAGCCGACCGCCGGTGTCAACGGCACCGCCCAGTACGCCGCCGAGTACAACCTGCCCAGCCAGTACCCGTCCCAGTTGCAGCCGAACGTGGCTGTCGGCCAGGACCCGCTACGTAACGAGTTGCAGACCACGTACGGCACCGGCGACATCTACGGCATGCACTGGCTGCTGGACGTGGACAACACGTACGGCTTCGGTCGGTGCGGCGACGGCACCACCCGCCCGGCGTACATCAACACCTTCCAGCGTGGCCCGCAGGAGTCGGTGTGGGAGACCGTGCCGCAACCGTCCTGCGACACCTTCCGGCACGGCGGCCAGTACGGCTTCCTGGACATCTCCGTGAAGGAGAACAACGCCCCGGCGAAGCAGTGGAAGTACACCAACGCGCCGGACGCCGACGCCCGCGCCATCCAGGCCGCCTACTGGGCGCTGACCTGGGCGAAGGCGCAGGGCAAGGCGGGTGAGGTAGCGGCCACCGTGGCCAAGGCGGCCAAGATGGGCGACTACCTGCGGTACGCGATGTTCGACAAGTACTTCAAGAAGATCGGCAACTGTGTCGGGGCGACCACCTGCCCGGCCGGCACCGGCAAGGACTCGGCGCACTACCTGATGTCGTGGTACTACGCGTGGGGCGGCGCGACCGACACGTCGGCCGGCTGGTCCTGGCGGATCGGCTCCAGCCACAACCACTTCGGATACCAGAACCCGTTCACCGCCTGGGCGTTGACCAATGTCGCGGAGCTGCGGCCCCAGTCACCGACCGCGGTGACGGACTGGACCAACAGCTTCAACCGGCAGCTCGAGCTGTACCAGTGGCTCCAGTCGGCCGAGGGGGCGATCGCCGGTGGGGCGACCAACAGCTGGGATGGCGCGTACGGCCAGCCACCGGCGGGTAAGTCGACCTTCTACGGCATGTTCTACGACGACCACCCGGTGTACGAGGATCCGGGCAGCAACCAGTGGTTCGGTATGCAGGTCTGGTCGCTGCAACGGGTCGCGGAACTGTACTACGTGACCGGCAACGCCAAGGCCAAGACCATCCTCGACAAGTGGGTGCCGTGGGCGATCGCCAACACCACGATCGGCACCGGTGGCAACTTCGAGATCCCGTCGGACATGCGGTGGACCGGGCAGCCGGAGGTCTGGGACCCGGTCAACCCGCTACCGAACGACAACCTGCACGTCGAGGTCATCAACAAGGGCCGGGACGTCGGTGTCGGCGCGGCGTACGCCCGTACCCTCATGTGGTACGCGGCCAAGTCGGGCCACGCGGGGGCGAAGACCACGGCCAAGGGCCTGCTCGACGCGATGTACGCGAACGCCGAGGCGAAGGGCATCTCCACCGTCGAGACCCGGGCAGACTACAACCGGTTCGACGACGTCTACAACGCCACCACCGGGCAGGGCCTCTACCTGCCGCCGGGCTGGACCGGGCGGATGCCCAACGGCGACACCATCACCGCGGGTAAGAGCTTCGTGGACATCCGTTCCTTCTACCGCAACGACCCGGACTGGCCGAAGGTCCAGGCGTACCTGGACGGCGGTCCCGTACCGCAGTTCCGGTACCACCGGTTCTGGGCGCAGTCGGACATCGCGATGGCGTTCGCCGACTTCGGGCACCTGTTCCCGAACGGCTGACCCGTCAGGAGGGGCCTCTTTCCAAGGCAGCGAGAAACGACAGGAAGGGGCCCTTCCTCACCCCGTTGCGTCGGGCTTGCCCGGCGGGGCGGCCGGCACCGGCGCCGGTTCGAGAGGGTGCCGCAGGCCCGGGTGCCCCGCCGGCAGCGAACGGCGGATCACCCACCAACTGCCCGCCAGGCAGGCCGCCACCAGCGGCCAGGTCAGGGCGGCCCGGGCGGTGACCAGCGCCAACACCTGGTCGGCCAGATAGAGCGGGATGAACACGGCCAGCCGTAGGACGTACTGCCCGACCCAGACCCAGCTGCCCCGACCGTACGCCCGCAGCAGCGCCGGGTCGCGTCGCCACCGCCCGCGCTGGCGGAGCATGACGCCGACCACCACCCCGAGCAACGGCCAGCGCACCGCGATACTGACCGTCCAGGCCAGTGCGCTGGCCGCGTTGGAGACGAGCTGGAGCAGGAAGAAGTCACTGGCCCGGCCGGTACGCAGGGCGATGATGGCGGCCAGGCAGACGGCCAGCAGGCCGACGAGCACGGAACGGGGGCGGTGTCCGCGTCCCAGGCGCCAGCCGGCGACCCCGATCCCGATCAGCAACGCGGCGATCACGCCGCCCCACACGGAGTGGCCGCTGATCCACCAGCCGATGCCGAAGCCGACGGGCGGGAGGGTGGCGTCGATCGCGCCCCGGCGACCGCCGAGCAGACCGGTCAGGGATTCCGGCTGGTTACGGTCCGGTGCCGACGACATCTTCACCTCCGGTAGCTGTCTTAGGCGAGCCTAACCGCAGGCCCGGGGCCTGGTCAGGTCGCCCTCGCCGGGCGGTCCGGTACGGGTCCGCCGGAAGCTCGTCCACGCCGGCGTGCGCTGCCGAGCGAGGTGACCCGTGCGGGACTACGGTGATGTCATGCAGGGGCGGACAAGGGGCCGGACAGCCGGTTGGCTGGTGCTGCTGGCCATCGTCCAGGGCCTGGCCTTCGTCGCGCTCTGGTGGGTCGCGGTGCGTACCGGGCGCGGCCAGTCGCTCGACACGATCGCGCTGGCCGGCAACACCATCGGCCAGCATCGCATCGAGGACCTGGTCGACACGGTGCTCAATGCCATGTCGGTGCTCTCCCTGCTGGCCGCCACCGCCGTCATCGGGTTCATCGCGCTGATCCGGGGCCGGATCGCCCTGGCTCTCGTGACCACCCTGCTGATCGCCGGTGCCAACGTGACGACGCAGCTGCTCAAACACGGTCTCTACCGACCGGACCTCGGCATCGACCCGGAACGGGCGGCGGTCGGTAACACCCTGCCCAGTGGCCACACCACCGTCGCAGCCTCGGTCGCGGTCGCCCTGGTGCTGGTGCTTCCGGCCCGGGTACGTGGCTGGGGTGCGTTGCTGGCCGCCGGATACGCCGCGTTGGCCGGCGTCGGCACCCTGTCGGCAGGTTGGCACCGGCCGAGCGACGCCGCGGCGGCCATGCTGGTGGTGGGTGTCTGGGCGGCCCTGGCCGGAATCCTGCTCCTGTTGTCGCAGCACGAGGATGCCCAGGTGGAGCCGCAGGATGCCCACCACACGGCGCTGACCGTGTTGGGGCTGGGCGGTCTGGCCCTGGTGACGGTGGCCGCGCTCGCCGTCTATCTCACCAACGACGTGTTGTTGATTCCACCGGAGTCGCTGAGTCGCCGTCGGCTCTTCGTCGCGTACGCCGGCAGCGCAGCCGGAATCGCCGGGGTCGCCAGCCTCGTCATGGCCCTGGTGCTGACCACTGTGCACCGGGTCGTTCCACGACACAACGGCTGACGGCTGACGGTGGGTGGCCGGCCGGCCGGGGTAGCCGGGTAGCGGCTGACCGGGTAGCCAGGTAGCCGGGTAGCCGGGTAGCCAGGTAGCCAGGTAGCCGGAGGATCTTGCCGTCGGACCCATTGGCCAGGCACGATCGATCGGTGACGACACGCTGGGGGATGACGGTACCGCTGGGCGGGGTTCCGCTGGCCGACCACGCCTCGGTCTACGCGGCGCTGGCACAGGCGGGCTTCACCGACCTGTGGTCCGCCGAGGTCAACGGCACCGACGCGTTCACCCCGTTGGCGCTGGCCGCAGCCTGGCAACCGAGGCTGCGGCTCGGCACCGCCATCGCCACGGTCTACACCCGGGGACCGGGACTGCTGGCGATGAGCGCGGCGGCACTGGCCGAGGCCGCACCCGGCCGGTTCGCGCTGGGTATCGGCGCATCCTCCCCGGTGCTCGTCCGGGACTGGAACGCCACCCGGTTCACCGAGCCCTACCGACGTACCCGCGACATGCTGCGATTCCTGCGGGCGGCGCTGCGCGGCGACACGGTCGACGAGGTGTACGACACCTTCACCGTACGGCGGTTCCGATTGGAACGGACCCCGGCCGTACCACCACCGATCCTGCTGGCCGCGTTGCGTCCCCGGATGCTGCGGCTGGCCAGCGCCGAGGCCGACGGCACGATCCTCAACTGGTTGGCCGCTGCCGACGTACCCCGGGTGCTGGCCGAGGTGGGGCACCGGCGGCCGGGTTTCGAGGTGGCCGCCCGGGTGTTCGTCTGCCCGACCGAGGACGCCGCACATGCTCGCGCGCTGGGCCGCCGGCTGATCACCAACTACCTCACGGTGCCCGCGTACGCCGAGTTCCACCGCTGGCTCGGCCGGGAACCGGTGCTCGATCCGATGTGGCGGGCCTGGGCGGCGGGGGACCGGAGCGGGGCGGCGGCTGCGGTACCGGACGAACTGGTCGACGCGCTGGTACTGCACGGTGCTCCCGACGTCTGCCGGGCCGGAGTACGCCGGTACGTCGCGGCCGGAGTGGACACACCGGTGATCGCCCTCCTGCCGACGCCGGAGATCGCCGCCGGTGGGGCAGCCGCACTGGCCACCGTGATCGCCCAGCTCGGTCCCGGCACCCGGAACTGACCGCTGCCACATCGATCAGTGTCGTCACTGATCGTGTGGTGGCCTGCACCGATACCTGCCTGGTGAGTGGCGGGAAACCGTCACTATTCGATCTTCACAGGCTGCCGGGGCTGCGGTAGCTTTCGATCAATTACGCCAGGAGGTGTCAATGTCTGCTGTGCGGTTCCCCCGTGCTCTCCTCGCCGCAGCCACCGCCGCAACCCTCGTCCTGACCTCGGTGCAGATCGCGTTGGCCGCACCGGCTCCGCCACCCTCACCCGCCACCTCGCCAGCCACCGACCCCAACCCGCCCGATCCGAACGAGATCGGCACGCATCGGGTGCCGCTGCTCACCGGCGACGTCGTCACCGTGACCACCGGGGCCGACGGTCGCTCGACCTACGCCGTCGACGCCGCCGACGATCCGGTGCGGGCGGTCACCTTCACCGTCCACGGCAACGGCGACGACCTGTACGTCATTCCGTCCGACGCCGCGCTGTACGTCACCGCCGGCGTACTCGAACGCGACCTGTTCAACGTCCGCGAACTGGTCCGCCAGGGCATCACCGGTACGGCGAAGGACGTACCGGTGATCGTCACCTTCCGCGGTGATTCGGCCGCCAGGACCCTCACCCGGCAGGCCGACGCGCTGCCCGCCAGTGAGAACGTCCGTACGTTGACCAGCATCGGTGGTGCGGCCCTGCGCGTTTCGACGGCGAACGCCCGGGAGTTCTGGGACGCGCTCACCCCGGAGTCCGACGCCGGCTCGGCCCGTGCCGCCCTCGCCGGTGGCGTCGAGAAGGTCTGGCTGGACCGCAGGTTCAAGGTCGACCTGGCCGAGAGCGTGCCGCAGGTCGGTGCGCCGACCGCCTGGGCAGCCGGTGTCACCGGCACCGGCGTCAAGGTCGCCGTGATCGACACCGGCATCGACCCGACCCACCCCGACCTGGCCGGCAGCATCGCCGGCATCGCGAACTTCACCGGCGAGCCGGACGGCGTGGACCGCCACGGCCACGGCACGCACGTGGCGTCCACCGTCGCCGGATCCGGCGCGGCGCTGGGCGGACGCTACCGGGGCGTGGCACCGGGTGCCCGGGTGCTGTCGGCCAAGGCCCTCGACGCCAGCGGCTCCGGGCAGAACTCCTGGATCATCGCCGGCATGGAGTGGGCCGCGGCCCAGGGGGCCGACGTGGTCAACATGAGCCTGTCGTCGCCCGAGACCACCGACGGCACCGACCCGATGAGCGAGGCGGTCAACACGTTGACCGCCACCACCGGCACGCTGTTCGTGGTCGCGGCCGGGAACAACTACGGCGACCTGGCGATCGGCAGCCCGGGCGCGGCCACCTCGGCGCTGACCGTCGGCGCGGTGGACAACCGCGACGCGCTGGCCGGATTCTCCAACCGCGGCCCGCGCTACGGTGACGCGGCGGTCAAGCCGGAGATGACGGCACCGGGCGCGGCGATCGTGGCAGCCCGGGCCGCCGGCACCGCACTCGGTCCGATCGTGGACGGCCAGTACGTCCGGATCGGCGGGACCTCGATGGCCACACCGCACGTCGCCGGTGCCGCCGCGCTGCTGGCCCAGGCCAATCCGGACTGGACCCCGGCGCAGCTGAAGGACGCGCTGGTGACCACGACCCGGGCCGGCAGCTACGCCTGGTGGCAGGGTGGCACCGGACGGCTGGACGTACCACGAGCCCTCAACCAGCGCGTCTACGGCCCGGCGACGGTCAACGTCGGCCGGTTCGCCGACGCTGGACAGACGCCGAGCGTGCAGAAGGTCGCCTACCGCAACACCGGTGACGCGTCGGTCACGCTCGACCTCGCGCTCGACGTGCGGGCGTTCGACGGCAGGCCGGTGCCCGCCGGTGCCGCCGTTCTCTCCGCGACCACGGTCGAGGTGCCGGCCCGGGGCAGCGCCGAGGTGACCCTCACCGTCGACCCCAGACTCGGCCCGACCGGAGGCTACGGCGGACTGCTGCTGGCGAACTCCGCCGACGGTTCCGTGGCGGTACGGACCGGTGTCTCCTGGTACCGGGAGACCGCGACCCATCCGGTGACCGTCCGGCTGATCGGGTCACGGGGCAACACACCCCGTCCCGAGACGGTCGGCGCGATCCGGATCGACAACCCGGTCGACAACGACCCGATGACCCGACCGGCGTACTACGAGACCGCCCGCAACGGTGTGGTGACCATGCGCCTGCCGGTCGGCGTGTACGACATCCAGGTGGCGTTGAACGAGCACGAGGAGGACATCCGGCGGGTCACCCTGATGACCGAGACCGAGGTGGACGTCGCCGGGCCGACCGAGGTGACGTTGGACGCCCGCAGGGGAGTCGACATCCGTCCGCCGACGTCGTCGCCGACGGACATGCCGAGCGTCACCTTCGGCACCCTGCGCGGACTGGCGGACGGCTCGGTGCTGCCCTACTCGGTGCTGATCGGCGGCAGCCGGTACGGGGGGGTACGCCACCCCGACCAGACCGGTACGACTGGGCTTCTTCCAGTTCAACAACCAGTGGACGTTGTCGGAGTCCCTCGTGGACCTGCGGGTCAGGGGCGGTCAGCGACTCCGGCCGGACTACGACCTCCTCGCCGCCTCGAAGCACCTCGACGGCAGGAAACGTGACCTGCCCATGGTCTTCGCCGGTGCCGGCACACCGCAGGAGTTGGCGGCGGCCGGAGTCCGGGACCGGGCGGCGTTGATCCGCGTCCAGGTCCCGGACGACCTGGTCTGGCCGTGGCGGCACGCGTACGCGCAGAACGCGGCGCGGACGGCGCGGGACAACGCCTCGGCGGCCGGGGCGAAACTTGCCCTGATCTACGTGGATGTCGCCGGTGCCCCCGCGCTGTTGGGCAACTTCGTGTCGAGCACCGACGCGATGCTCACCCTGACGCTGTCCCGGGACGAGGGCGAGGCGCTTCGTACACGTACCCGGACGACCCTGACCCTGGGCGGCAACAGCAACCCGTCCTACGTCTACCACCTGCGTCGGGATCATCCGGGCGGCGTGCCGGCCAGGCCGGAGCGACCGGTGGACCCGAAGGCGATGGTGAAACTGGAGACGAAGTACCACGCCGACCGGCCGCACATGTTCGACTCGATCTGGGCGCCACTGGGCCCGAAGGACCCGTGGTCGTCCCAGTCGACCTGGCGGTTCCCCGGGCCGACCGCCCGTACCGAGTACGTCGGTGAAGGGGACGACCTGCGGTGGCTGCGGCAGATCGTGCAGGTCGGCAGGACCGCGCAGGGCACGGACGAGCAGTTCTGGTGGGGGTCGGACGACTACTTCCGTAAGGGCCAGCGTCGACCGGCCGAGAACTGGTTCGGAGCGCCGCTGCGGATCGGTGCGATCGAGGTGACGACCCCGGTCGTACGGGAGAACACCTGCGGATTCTGTCGCGACGGTGACGTCCTTCTCGCCGGGCAGTACTGGCTGGACGGCGCCACCGGACACAACATGGTGGCGGCCACCGGCAACAGCACCTGGAAACTGACCCGGGACGGCACGGTGATCCCGCCGCTGTCCTCGTCGCCACGGCGGTTCCAGTTGCCGGCCGGGCCGGGGGTCTACCGGCTGGAGACCACGGACACGGCGTACGGCCTCGACTCCGTCCGGACCCTGGCTCCGAGGGTCGACACGGTCTACACCTTCCGTTCCGACACCCCGACCCCGGGTCGACCCGCCGGATACGTCTGTCCGATCAACACGGGTTCCTGTTCCTTCCAGCCGGTGCTGCAACTCGACTACGACCTGAACCTGGACCTGTCCAACCAGGCCGGGGCCGGTCGGTTGCATCACTTCACGGTCACCGCCGCCGCGCACGGGCTCACCCCGAACCGGGCCAGGGTCCAGGGGATGACCGTCTGGACCTCGACCGACGGCGGGACTTCCTGGCACCACGCACTGGCGGTCCCCACCGGTAACGGTCGGTTCGAGGTGGTGACCAACCACCCGGCCCGGTCCCGTACCGACGGCTTCGTCTGGCTTCGGGTGCATGCCTGGGACGCGGACGGCAACCGTACGGAACAGACCATCCAACGGGCGTACGCCCTGAGGTAACCGGCCGTGGAGTAGCCGAGATCAGGTCGTGGGGTGCGGGCGGGACAACGCCCGCACCCACGACCGTGTCGTTGCCACACCCGCCGCCGACGTTGGTGGCGGCGAACCGCGAGTACGACCGGCCGGGTATGCGTGCCGTCAGCGCCGCCAGCGCAGCGGGCCGGGATGCGTCGACCAGAGCAGTCGCCGCCACCAGGAACGCCGGGCGCGTAACGCGGTCGCGTATGCCACCGCATGGTCACCCGCCCGCCGGGCCTGCTCCTCGGTGGTCGCGCCGGGAGCGAAGCCGGACAGGTTGACCAACTCGGCCAGTTCCTCGATCGGTGGCACCGACGGCCGCAGCATCGCGGTGTCGGGGGCGGTGTCGGTCGGTCCCGGTGCACCGTCGAGCACGGAGCGGGCGTGGGTCACCACCTCACCGGCCGCCAGGTGTTCGGAGACCGGCGCTCCGGCCAGCCGCAACGCATCGGTCACCTCCCGCCACGCCCCGGCCACCCGGTCCTGTGGCGCTCCGACGGTGAGTCGTCGACGCCGCTGGGCCCGGCGCAGTGCCACGATCGACAGCATCGACCCGGCAACGAGCAGGATCAGCGTGGCACTGCCCCCGCCGGCCAGCACCGGCACCGGGATTCCGCCGTCCCGCTGCGGTGGGGCGGCCTGGCCGGGGGAGGTGGGCTCGGTCGGTTCGGCACTCGGTACGGCCTCGTCCGGCGTCGGTGGCGGCTCCTCCGGACGCGGCCGGAAATCCTCCTCCACCGGGCGGGGATCGGTGTCCGGCTGCGGCATCGGATCGAACGCCACCCAACCGAGCTCGTCGAAGAGGACCTCCGGCCAGGCGAACGCGTCGGCAGCGCGGACCGGGCCGTTGCCGGTGGCCGAGCTGAACCCGACCACCACCCGGGTCGGCAGACCCATCAGTCGGCCGAGCACCGCGAACGCGGCGGCGAACTGTTCCGAGGTGCCCCGCTGGCCACCACCGTTGCGTGGTCCGAACAGGAAGAAACCGAGGTTGGGGTAGGCGTGCCCGCTGGGGGCGTCGGCCACCACCCGATAGTGCTCGGCCAGGAACTGCTCGATCGCCAGCGCCCGCGAATAGGGCGCACCGTTCTCGGCGGCCAGCTGTTCGGCCAGTCGACGTAGCTGTTCGGGTGCGCCGTCGGCGACCCGCAGCACCCGGGCCACCGCGTTGCCGGACGGCACGTTGGCGGCGGTCAGCAGGCTGAGGTCGGGCTGCTCCCGAGCCGAGGTGACCTCGTACCGCAGCCCGGGGGAGAGCCCTTCCGGCCGGATCAGCGTGCCACTGTCCGGGTCGTACGCGACCCGCGCCCCGGTGACCTGCCGTGGGGCCGGTACGGCCGGCAGCAGCCGTCCGGAGAGGTCACCGACGACGATCTCCTGCTGGACCGTGACCACGCTGGCCAAGGGGTTCTGTGGCACGGTGGGCAGCACCCGGCCGGCGTTGCGGTAGGTGGCGCCGACCCGCCAGGTCGCCCCGTCGTAGTCGCTCAGTACGGCAAGCCGGATCCGTACCGGGTCGGACCGACCACCGTCCGGGGCGGCCTCGCCGGGCTGCGGTGCGTCGTCGGCCGGCCCGCCCACGGTGGTCCGTACGTCGAAGAGCTTCTGACCGGGGTTCAACGCCCAGCCGGAGATCCTGATCAGCGGGTTCTCGTCCAGGCTGTCGACCTGGGGTGGCTGCACGTAGCGTCGCGGGTCGACCGGTACCCCGCCGACCTGCCCGGCCACCACCGGGGCCACCACCGTGACCAGACCGATGACCCCGACCAGCCCGGCGGCGCTGCCCGCGGCCATGCGGGCCCGGACGGCGGCCGGCACGGCTGCGGCGGAGGCATCGGATGTGGCCCCCGTCGGCGTGGTACCGGCTCGACCGTTCGTCGCCAGCCCGATGGCTACGGCCCCGGCGAACGCCACGGTCGGCCAGATCGCGGGATCGGCGTTCGGACCCACGACGTAGAGCGAACCGACATAGAGCAGCGCGGCGGGCAGGTAGCCGAGCAGCACCCGGCCGGCCCGCATGGCCACCTCCGCACCGGCCAGCCCGGCCAGCCAGGCCGCCACCAGCGGGACGATCACGGTGTCCGGTACCGGTTCGGCCGGGATCATCGCGGTGAGCAGTCGCGGTATGCCGTTGCGGATCGCGTCGAGCGCCACCGTGCCGAACGATCCGGGTAGCTCGGCACGCTGGGCGGTGAACCACAGCGCGAATGCGGCGTACCCGGCCAGGGCGACCACCGACAGGGGGGCGACCAGCCAGGAGGGCAGCCGGCGGGCAGCGAGGCTGACCGCCACCGAGCCGATGGCCGCGCCGACGACGAGCTGCGTCAGCAGCTGATCGGAATAGACCTGCCCGAGCACCACCCCGGCCAGCCCGATCATCACGATCATGGTCAGGGGAACTGGAACGATCCGGAGCAGTCTCACCATCGCTGTATGCCATCCCATTCGGCGGCGAACTCGGTGCCGTCGGCGGCGTCGATGACGACCATGCCGGCAGCGCCGGCCGGGGTCCGCCGGTCCGCGCCGAAGACCCCGACGACCACCGAGGGGTACGCCCCGCGCAGAGCGCCGAGGTGACCCAGGTCGGCCTGGGCACCCGGCCCGGTGAGGAAGACCAGGGTGTCGCCGTGTCGTTCCTGACGGAGCCGGCGGGTGACGGCCAGCAGCGGACCGCCGTCGTCGCCCCGGCCGCCGGGCTGCGGGGGTTCGACCTGGTCAGCGGGTCGCGGAGGGCCGCCCCGGTCAGCGGGCTGTAGCGTGACGACGGCCAGCCGGTCCAGGAAGTGCGGGCTGCCGCCGCCCTGGCCACCGTCGTACGGCTCGACGACCAGGAGCAGACTGACCGGCAGGTCCTCGCGTAACGCGGCGGCCACCACCGAGGCGGCTGCCTCGCAGGCGGACTCGAACGTCTCGGCGACGCCGTCGCTCACCCGGGGATGGGCCCCAGCCCGGTTGTCGAGCAGTACGACGATCCGGGGCAGGCTGGTGTCAAGGTGTTCACGCACCATCAGCTCACCCACCTTGGCGCTGGTACGCCAGTGCACCCGACGCAGTTCGTCACCCACGACGTACTCACGCAACGAGTCGAAGGTGATCGAGCCGTGTGGTACCCGGTCGATCCGGCCGTCCAGGCTGCGGACGACACCGGCCGGAACCGCAGCCAGCGGATGGATGCGCGGGTAGACCCAGACCTGAGCGGCGTCGCCGTGCGAGCGGGCCAGGGTCACCAGCCCGAGCACGTCCCGGCCGACGATCCGCAACGGGCCGATCGGGATCACGCCCCGGCGATGGGTCGGCACCGGATAGCTGACCGTCGTGTCGTGGCCGGGCCGCAGCCGTAGCAGCGGTACCGCCACCGGCTGGCTACCGCAGCGGTCCTCGGCGATCAGGTTGGCCGAGCGCAGCCGACCGGTGTTGCGCACGGTCAGCGTCATGACGGCCGACTCGCCCCGGGCGACCCGGTCCGGTTCGGCGACCCGGGTGACGTCGAGGCGCGGACGCCAGGCGGCGTAGCCGACGGCGCAGGCGGTCGCGAGAGCTGAGGCGGTGCCCAGCAGGGCCAGCTCGGCGTAACCGAACCAGAACCCGGTCAGGAGGAGGACGGCAGCGCCGGACAGCAGGCCGACGCCCCGGGCGGTGATCGTCATGGTCGGATGGTCAGCCCCGGGCGCGGGCGGGCTGGGCCGAGGGAAGCGGTACGGGCACCGACGCCACCGTTTCCTGTAGTACCTGGGTGGCGGTCGCGCCCCGTACCTGGGCGTCGGGGGAGAGCAGGATCCGGTGGGCGAAGACCGGTTCGATCAGTGCCTTGAGGTCCTCGGGCTGCACCCAACCCCGTCCGTCGATCAGGGCGTACGCACACGCCGCCCGGGTCAGGGCGATGACACCCCGGGGGCTCACCCCGACCCGTACCTGCGGATGGGCCCGGGTGGCCGCCGCCAGCCGGACGGCGTACGCGTAGAGCGGATCGGCGATGTGCACCTGCTGCGCCATCCGTGCCATCTCGCCGATGACGGTGGTGTCGGTGACCGCCTCGAGCGCCTCCGGGGAGCGTACGGTCGCCCCGCGCAGCACCTCGATCTCCACCGCCTCGTCGGGGTAGCCGACGGAGAGTTTCATCAGGAACCGGTCGAGTTGCGCCTCGGGCAGCCGGTAGGTGCCGTCCATCTCGACCGGGTTCTGCGTGGCCACGACGAGGAACGGCTGCGGCACCGGGTGGCGGGTGCCGTCGACGGTGACGGTACGTTCCTCCATCACCTCCAGCAGCGCCGACTGGGTCTTCGGCGAGGCCCGGTTGATCTCGTCGGCGATGACGATGTTGGCGAAGATCGGCCCCGGGTGGAACTCGAAGCCCCGGGTGGCCTGGTTGAAGATGGTCACCCCGACCACGTCGGCGGGCAGCAGGTCGGGGGTGAACTGGATGCGCCGCCACTGTCCGCGTACGACTGCGGCGATGGCCCGGGCCAGGGTGGTCTTGCCGACCCCGGGCACATCCTCCAGCAGGATGTGCCCCTGGGCGAACAGTGCCGTCAGCGCCAACCGTACGACGTGCGGCTTGCCGAGCACGATCGAGCTGACCTTGTCGCCGAGCCGGGCGGCCAGGGCGGCGAAGCCCTGCACGTGGTGTTGGGAGAGCGGCTCACGACTGTTCACAGTGAATGGTGCTCCTTGCCGTAACGGGTGGGGTCAGCAGGTGGGAAGTGCGCTGATGTTGTCCCCACCGTCGAGGTTCAGCCAGGCCCACGGGATGTAGTTGCGGCCCTTGTACTCCACCCGCACCCACCAGGTGCTGGCCTTCTGGTCGTTGTAGATGTACGAGTCGATGTGCTCGCCCGACGCCTTGCAGTACGCCTTCAGCCGGGTGCCCGGCTTGGCCCAGCCGACCTGCTTGTCGTTGTCCTGCCGGGTCACCGAGAAGATCTCGTTGCCGTTGCGGCCGTCCCGGTCCCTGTCGCAGTAGGTGGCGGTGTCACCGGATGCGCCGTTGTTGCAGGTCGCCGTGCCCCACAGGTCGGTGGTCGTCCCGGTGCCGGTTGCCGTGCCGTTACCAGCCGCGTTGCGGGCGGTGACGGTGAAGGTGTACTTGGTGCTCGGCGTCAGGCCGGTGACCCGGAGGCTGGAGCAGTTCGGGGCGTTGACCGCGCTCTTGCCGCTCGGGGTGACCGTGCACGTCGGCTCCCCGCCGCCGGCGTCCACCGTGAAGCGGATGGTGGCGGAGGTGGCGTCGACGGTGACCCCGGTGACGGTGACCTGGGGTTGCGCCACCGTACGGGCGGTGTCGGTGGCCGCCGGTCCGGAGCCGGCCTCGTTCACCGCCTGGACCTTGACCGTGACGTTCTGACCGTCGCCCAGCCCGGTCACCGTCGCCCGGGTGTCGGTCACCTCGATCTTGCGGCCGTTCGCCTCGACCACGTACTTGGTGATCTCCCGCCCGTTCTCCTTCGCCGGGGACCAGACCACGGAGATCGCACCGGGCTGGCCGGCCACGGTCGTCGCCCTGAGGTTGGTCGGCGCATCCGGCTTGTTGAACGGAACGACACTGTTGCTGATCGGCGACGACTTGGAACCAGCCCCGGTACGGCTCACCGCGACCACGGTGAAGGCGTACTGGGTGCCGTACTCCAGTTCGCCGGCCGGGACGACCAGTTCGGTCCTGGTCGACTCGCCGGCCGGGGCATTGGCCCCGGGTGACACGGCGGTCACCGAGTACTTGGCGATCTTGTGGCCCTGACCGTCGGCGGCCGGCCACTTGACCAGCACCGTGCCGTCCGGCCGCGGCTGGGCGGTCACACTCGCCGGTGCGTCCGGGACCTCCGAGGTCGGCACCACCGGGTTGCTGGTCGCCTCCGGACCCGCACCCTTGGCGTTGACCGCATGCACCGAGAAGCGGTAGGTCTCGCCGTTGACCAGACCGGTGACCTCCAGGGAGCGCTGGTTCGCGCCGACCTCGAAGGTCCGGTCCGCGCCCTTCACCACGTACTTGGTGATCGCCGCGCCGTTGGCCGACGCCGGCCGCCAGCTGACCCGGGCCTGCGCGTCGCCAGCGGCGGCGGTGACACCGCGAGGTGCGCTCGGCTTACCGACCGTCGGCTTCCTCGGTGGGGCCGGCGGGGCCGGCGGTGGCGGGTCACCACCGAGGATGTCGTTCGTGTACTTGTCGACCACCCGCACCTGGTGCTTGTCGTCGACCACGTGGGCGGTGGCGGAGTTCGGTGCGTTGACGAAGAGGTGGTTCTCCCGGACCTCCAGCTCCAGCGGCCCGTTTGCGTTACGTACCTCGATCTTGTCGGCCGGTTGACCGGTGGCCGTGTCGAGCGAGTAGATGACGCCGGTGGTCGGGTCGCTGCAGTAGATCCGGCCGGCCCAGGCGACTGCCGGGCTCAGTTGCGTGCCCTCGCCGGGCACCTTGAACTGCCGTACGCCGCCGTCGGCGCCGACCAGGAGGACCTGGCGGTCCTCGGCGACGGTGACCGCCACCACCGGTCCGGTGGTCCTGGCCGGCAGTGTGCCCGGCCCGGACAGGGTGAGTGGCACCTTGCGCTGCTCGTCACCACGCACCGTGGTCAGCGTGTTGGTCGTCCGGTCGAGCACCGCGACGCCGTTGTCGAGGGTGGAGACGACGAGGTCGTGACTGGGTTCGGCGACGGCCACGGTACGCACCTGCTTGGGGCTCAGTCCGCCCCCGCCGCCTCCGCCGTTGTTCGTCGCGGGCAGCGGGCCGGCGGTGATCGCGGAGACCGTGCCCTCACTGGGCACCGCGATCCACAGTTGGCCGTCGCCGTCGAACGAGCCGCCGGTGATGCCCGGTGGGTAGTGGACCGGCTCGCCGATCGGCGTCAGCGAGCGGGGGTCCAGTTGCCGGACGACACCCTGGACCGCGTCGACGACGAAGGCGGCATCGCCCTGTAGGGCGACGTTGACACCGAGGCCGGGGGTCGTCTTCGTCGTCGCGACGATCTGGAGGGTGGCCAGGTCGAGTGAGCTGACCTGACCGGTGTTGAGATCGCGCAGGAGCAGCATCCGGTCGGTCTGGACCACCTGCATCGGATGGCTGCGGGCACCGGGCACCTGTGTCCGCGTGTCGACCCGTCCGGTGATGCCGTTGACCCGGGCGAGTTCGCTCTTTGCCGCGCTCCACAGCCAGGCGCTGGCGTCGTGGCTGGCCACGGCGTTGTCCGCGGCACCGAGCCCGAGCACGGTCAGGCCCATCGCGACGACCAGGACACCCACCGTGCCGATCGTGACCAGTCCGCCGCGTAGCCGGGACCGGCGGCGCGGTGTGGTGGTCGGTCCCGAACCAACGGATTCGTCGCTGTTGTGATTGTCGCCCATGGTGCCGTTGTCTGTGGTGGCCACAGCCGGCCGCCTCCCCACCCACTCGCGAACGTCTCTGGCCGGCGCCGTCATCTGCATTCCGCCCCGGAGCCGGAGGCAATCATATGGCCTGCTGAGCGCCGGTGGGAAACCGCTGTGTCGGCCTGTGGACACAGTCGACGGGGCCTGTGGACGGCCGGCCTTGCCACTGCCGTAACCGCAGGTCAGCGATTGGACGTTGCGATTACGACAGTGGCGGCGATCAACGCGGTGACGGGCTCGTGGAACGGCTCGTGCAGACCTGACTCGAGGTGACGTAGTTTTCGGTCGAATAGACCGCCAACACGGTGAAGCAGTAGTCGAGCTTGGGATTCAGTCCGTTGACCGTGAAACTGGTTTCGCCGGGATCGGTGGTGGCCATCGCGCCGAGCGTCTGCCCGGCCCGCCCACCGGCGATGATGAACGGCACGGTGCCGTCGGTCGGATCCGTCCAGCTGATCGTGATGGTGGTCTGGTCGTCGCGTAGTCGCAGGTCCGTCGGTGGGTTTCCACCGGCTGTCGGAGCGGGGGAGTTGCCCGGCTCGTTCGGCGGCGCCGACCTGTCCCCGAGTACGGCGACCACCACCAGCGAGGCGGCCACCACGGCGGCGACGGCGGCCACCGCCGCGACGATCGCGGCGATCGTCGGCCCGCGCCCCCTGGGGGAGGCGTCCGGCGCTGCCGGTTGCGGTCCGGCCGTCGGTTGCGGCGTGATCGGAGGGTACGTCGCAGCCGGGTAGCCGGGGGGTGAGGAATTCGGCGCGGTCGGCGGTGACGAGACCGGCAAGCTGCTCGGTGGCGACGAGACGGGGAAGGTGACGGGGGGCGACGAGACCGGGAAGGTGACCGGTGCCGGCGGTACCAATGGTGTCTGCAGTGGTGGAGGCGGTGGTAACGGGACGTTTTGCGGTGGGGGCGGCAGCGGTGGGGTGCCCTCCGGCGGGGCCGGCACGGGGGGCGTGGCGATCGGGATGGTGGAGATCGGTGTGGTTGGCGGCTCGATCTGTGGTGGGGGCGGCAGTGGTGGCGAACTCGCCGGTGCGGCGGCAGTGTCCCCACCCGTGGTCGCGATGCCGAGGTAGTCGCGGGCTGCCCGTACCGTCCAGTTGTCCTCACCGAGCACGCCTGGCCCGGCGGTGGCCACCCGGGTGAAGTTACGGCGGGCCTCGTGTCGGTTGCCCAGCTCCTCGGCGACCAGGGCCAACTCGAAGGAGATCGCCAACATCACGGGGTGGGCATCACCCCATTTCCGCTGTCCGTCGTCCAGCGCCACTTCGAGGATCCTGCGGGCCGCTGTCGGATCGTCCGCCTCGCGGTGCAGGCGAGCCAGCAGGTGCGCGGTGGCCAGCACCTCCGGCTCGTCCGCGCCGTACGCCGAACGACCGGCCTCTAGTGCCTGTGTGAGCAGTGCGCGGGCGGCCGGTGGATCGCCCGCGTCGTGGATTGCCTGAGCGTTCTGCCGCACGGCGGCAAGAGGTGGCGGCTGGGACACGTAGGCCATGCTGCCTTCCCGGCCGGGCAGAGCGCCACCCGACCCGCCTGTGACGATTGCGGGCACTTCGTCCCGCGTACCGATTGCCTCGGTCGGTACGGTTCGGCACCGTCCCCGAGAACCTCTCCGCAACCGGTGGATCGGGCGCGGTTGTCGGTGGCCGTGGCTACGATCCCGCACATGATCCAGGACCTGGTGGCGGCGGCATCGACCGGCGACGACGACGCGGTGTACGAGTTGGCGCGGATCGCCGCCGCCGACCCCACCCGACTGGCGGCCCACCTGCCGGAGCTGTTGGATCGTGGTGTGCTGTGGCCGCCGACCCTGTTCCGGGCGGCTGACCGGGAGGTCGTCGAAAGCATCGTCGGACGCGTCGACGCGGGCGTCGCCTCCAGCCTCGAACTGAACCACCTGCTGGTCGTCCTCGCCCATACGCGGAGCGAACTCGCCGAAGCAGCGCTGCGTCGCTGGCAGGAGACCCCGCCCACGTTCATGGACGGGTTGTCCGTGAGTTCCCTGGGCTACGCCAGACAGGGTGGCTGGACCGTACGGCCGGACGGAAGTCGCCGCGAACTGTGCGGGCCGGTCGCGTACGAGTTGGTGATGCGGGAGGTGCCGGAGGTCCCAGACGGTCCGGTGTGCCCCTGGTGCGCGTCACCGCTGTGGACTGTGCTGGATCTCGACACCGGGGCGCCCGAGGTCCGGCAGGCACTCGCCCACACCGGGTGGTCCGGGCGTCTACGGATCACCACCTGTTTCCTGTGCGTCAACTACACCACGCTGTACGCCGACGTGACGCCCGACGGTGGCTCCTCGTGGTCGTCGCGAAACCAGCGGCCGGACTACCTACGCTGCTCGACCGAGGAGCCCCCGCCCCTGTTGCCCGTCGTCGGGCCACCGCGCTCCTCCCCCTACCTGGCCAGTGCCTGGGACGAGGGAGGATCGACGCTCGGCGGGACACCCGACTGGATCCAGGACGCGGAGTACGTCGACTGCGCGGCCTGCGGTCGACCGATGGACTACCTCGGGCTGGTCGGGGGTGCTGACCTGGGGTGGGGCGAGGGCGCCGACTACCTCTTCCTGCACGCCGCCTGCGGGCTGGCGGCGGTGTCCTACCAGCAGAGCTGAGCTGTCCCACCGGCAGAGCTGGGCTCGCGCGGCTGGCCCGGCCGGACGGCCACCCGCCGGGGCTGCCCGTAGCCCCGGTTGCGACCGGTGGCCGGGGACCGGGGGCGGTTGGTACTACGCGGTCGATAGGTCTGCCGGCGGATAATCTGCCACGGAACAAATCGGTATCCTGGGGGCATGACCGCCATGGCTCCTGCCCGTACCGAACCTGATCTGTCCTTCCTGCTGGACCACACCAGCCACGTCCTGCGGACGAGGATGGCTGCGGCACTGGCCGAGATCGGCCTCACGGCCCGCATGCACTGCGTACTGGTCCACGCTCTGGAGGAGGAACGCACCCAGATCCAGTTGGCCGAGATCGGCGACATGGACAAGACCACGATGGTCGTGACGGTCGACGCCCTGGAAGAGTCCGGCCTCGCCGAGCGCCGCCCGTCGACCCGGGACCGGCGGGCCCGGATCATCGCGGTGACCGAGGAGGGTGCCCGGCTGGCCGCGCGGAGCCAGGAGATCGTCGATCGCGTGCATGAAGAGGCGCTGGGGGCGCTGCCCACGGAGGAGCGGGCGGTGCTCCTGCGAGCGTTGAATCGCCTGGTGGACGGCCACCTGGCCACCCCGGTCGACAGCTCCCAGCCGGCTCGGCGGGCGCGTCAACGGGGAAGGTGAGCCCGTGGCGGGTCGGAGCAGCTCCAACCCGCCACGGTCCGTACGAACGGTCCCGTCAGCCGAGCCGGTCGACCCGGCCGAGCAGGTATCTCTGCTCGACCCTGTTGTCCGTCAGAGCGGCTGCCTCGCGGTACAGCGTGGTCGCGCCCGCCGCGTCGCCGGTCATCTCCAGCAGGTGGGCCCGCACGGCCCGTTCCCGTTGCCGGGCCAGCCGCTCCTCGTCCAGCCGATAGCGCCGGTTCAGGTCGTCGAGCAGCGCCAGTCCTCGGGCCGGCCCGTACGCCTGGGCCACCGCCACCACCCGGCTCAGCCGTACCGGCGGGGTGGGGCTGAGTCGTTCCAGCCACAGGTACAGCGCCGCGATCTGCGGCCAGTCCGTCTGCTCCGGCGACGTGGCCGTGGCATGTACGGCCGCAATCGCCGCCTGCAACTGGTACGGTCCCACCTCACGCCGGCTCCAGACGCTGTCGATCAGCTCGGTGCCCTCGCGGATCAGCTCATGATTCCACTGTCTCCGGTCCTGCTCGTCCAGCGGTACCAGTTGGCCGTCCTCGGTACGGGCAGCGCGCCGTGACTCGGTGAGCAGCATCAGCGCCAGCAGGCCGGTCACTTCGGCGTCGTCCGGCAGGGAATCGCGGAGCATACGGGTCAGCCGGATCGCTTCGCGGGTCAGGGCGACGCGGGCGAGTTCGTCGCCGGTGGAGGCGGTGTAGCCCTCGTTGTAGATCAGGTAGAGCACCTGCATCACGGCGACCATCCGACTGCCCCGGTCGGCATCGGTCGGCGGGGTGAAGCGGGCGCCGGCGCGGGCCAGTTGCTGTTTGGCGCGGCTGATTCGCGTACCCATGGTGGTTTCGGTCATGCCGTACGCGTGTGCGATCTCAGCGGTCGTCAGCGCGCCCACCGCGCGCAGCGTGAGCGCCACCTGGGAGGTGGTGCTCAGGGCCGGGTGGCAGCAGAGCAGCAGCAGGGTGAGGCTGTCGTCGGTCTCCTGCGCGGGGTACGCCTGGCGGGCCGGTTCCTGCATCGCCAGTTCGGCCATGCCGGCTTCCTGCTCACGTCGGCGCCGGGCCTGGTCGGAGCGGAGCAGATCGACCATCCGCCGATAGCCGATCCGGATCAGCCAACTGCGCGGGTTCTCCGGCACACCGTTCGTCGGCCACGCCCGGCTCGCGGCCAGCAGGGCCTCCTGCACCGCATCCTCGGCGATGTCGAAGTGGCCGAAGCGCCGTACCAACGCGCCGAGCACCTGCGGCGCTTCCGTACGCAGCAGGTGCTCGACGTCCGCGGTCATGCCGAGTCTGCCTTCCGCACGCTTTCCCGGCCCTCCGCTTCCGCTGAACGTCCTTCGGTGGAGTCGGTCACGTGCACTCCTCGCCCATGATCGGCCGGATCTCGATCGGTTCCCCCAACGCCCCGACGATCCGCGAGACGATCTCGACGGCTCGTTCGTGGCTGGCCACGTCGATCACCGCGAAACTGGCCAGGACCTCCTTGAGCTCGGCGAACGGTCCGTCGGTCGCCACCACGCCGTCCGGGGTCCTGCGGATGGTGGTGCTGACGGCGGGGTGGCCGAGGCCCTCGCTGCTGACGAACTCGCCCGTCTCAATCAGTTCCTGCTCGAATCTCTGGTATGTGGCGAACGCGGCAAGGGCCTCCGGGGACGGGGTGTCGGCGGTCGCGGCGTCCCAGGCGGCGGCCGGCGTGTAGCCGAGCAGCAGATACTTCATGGTCGGTCCCCTTCCTGGTCGTGATGGGGTCACGGTACGTCGGGGCGGGCAGCGCGGCGCAGGGACAGCGCGAGGACGGTTGTCCAGCTGAAGGCGACCAGGCCGTTCACGGCGATCTGGATGCTCATGTGGTCCGGCGACACGGGCAGCAGCAGGACCAGCGCGGCGGTTCCGCTCAGCACGGCGGGCAGTACGGCCCGGCGGCGGACACAGCGGACGGTCAGCATGACGGCGGCGCCGGCCAGCAGCAGGCGGTCGGACGAGCGGCGCACGGTGGGTACGGCGACGGTGGCCATGGGTTTCTCCCTGGTGAGTTCCTGCCGCTACCTCGTGGCCGGACCGGGGATCTCGACCCTCCGGCGATGTGACCTGAGTCATAGGTTGTAGGTGTCGAGGTGCGGGCGTCGCCTCCGAGGTATCGGCGAGCCACCCATCAAGGAGGAAGAGATGTCCGAGAACACCCAGCCGAGCGCTGAACTGAAGGCACTCGACCGCTTGGTCGGCACCTGGTCCGTGACCGGCGGAGCCGAGGGAACCGTGCGGTACGAGTGGATGCGCGGCGGGTACTTCCTGCTCCAGCACGTTGAACTCACCCAGTACGACCAGCCGGTCAGTGGCCTGGAGGTGATCGGGAACCTGCATCCGTTCGGCGAGCCGGTCGGCGCGGACGTGGTGTCGCGGTTCTACGACGCGGTCGGCAACACCTTCGACTACGTCTACGAACTCACCGGCGACAGGCTGACCATCTGGGCGGGTGCGAAGGGCAGCCCGGCGTACTACGAGGGTGTGTTCAGCGCCGACGACACCACGGTCACCGGCGGATGGACCTACCCCGGCGGGGGCGGCTACGAATCGACCATGGTCCGGATCTGAGGACGGCCGTCCTCGCCGTGAACGGACCCCTGGCGAGGTGATCGCGTACCGACCGGTCGTCGCTTCGGGGGCGACGACCGGTCGGTACGGCCCGACACCTCAGTACGTGTCGACCGGTCGGTGCGGGTCGGCCGACGCCGCGTCGAGGATCCGTACGAACCGGTCGCACCAGCCGGCCACCGTGCGCTCGTCGTACCGGTCCGTGGCGTACTCGACGGCACCGAGCAACCCGTCCTCCACCGGTCTCAACATCATCGCGAAGTCGCGACGGGCACAGGCCAACGGCTGGTCCACCACGTGGGTGACAAGGCCCGGCAGGTTCAGCTCGGGCGTACCCGGGTTCCAGGCGAACAGCGCCGTCCCGACCGGCGGGAGCGTACCGGGCCGCCAGTCCGGGTCGAGTTCCCGGTAGACCAGTGCCACGGGTGCGGGCTGATGACGTACGGCGTCACGGATGGTCGCGTCGGTGGCCGCCACGAGGTCGGCGAAGGACGCACTGGCCGCCGGTCGTAGCCGGATGTGCATCGGGCTGCTGAACAGGCCGACGACGGTCTCGTACGCCCGGCCCGCGCGGTGGGCGTACGGGCAGGCCAGCACGATGTCGTCGCTGCCGGTCAGCCGGGACAGCAGCACCGCGTAGGCGCTGGCGACGACCGGGAATACGGTGGTCCCGGCCGCCCGCGCCAGTTCCGCCACCCGACCAGCGGTCGGGGCGGGAACGGCGAACGGGAACTCGGCTCCCGCCCGCGACCGCGCCGGCCCGGGCCGGTCGCCGGGCAGTGTCAGCCCGGTCGGTGCCCCGGCCAACTGGTCCCGCCAGTACTTTCGTACGCCCTCGTCGACGGTGGTACCCCGCTGGCTGCGGGCGTAGTCGGCGTAGCTGGCCTCGAGCGGAGGCAGGTCGGCCGCCCGACCGGCCAGTGCGGCCGGGTAGGTCTCCGCCAACTCCGTCAGTAGACGCAGGACCGACCAGCCGTCGGCGACCAGGTGATGGAT
Source organism: Micromonospora sonneratiae (assembly GCF_042679305.1). Lineage (NCBI taxonomy): Bacteria > Bacillati > Actinomycetota > Actinomycetes > Micromonosporales > Micromonosporaceae > Micromonospora > Micromonospora sonneratiae. Next base: position 44,141 of record NZ_JBHTMP010000030.1, read on the forward strand.
CACCACCAACAGCGACCACCGGTCCGGGGCGACGCGGGCCAGCGCCGCCCGCAGCAGCGGAGGGTCGTCGTCGACGAACGGTTCACGCCCGGCCGTGACCGCCCATGCGCCGACGTCCTGCCGGGCCACGTCGGACACCGCGAGCCTGACGGGCCGGTGCGCCACCACCTGCTGGACCAACCCGCCGGCCCGCTCCACCAGCCGGGTACGCAGCGCCGGATGCCGCCGTACGAGGGTGTCGAGTGCCTCGGTCAACGCCGGCACCGACAACCGCCCGGTCAGGTCCACCCGCAGCGCGATGTGCACCGACGGTGGATCAGGTACGTGACGCTGCCGCCACCACATCTGCTCCTGCTGGTACGTGGCCGGTGCCTCGTCCTCGATCCGCCGATCGTTGCTGCTCGGTGCTGGCCGGTCGGCGGCCAGTGCCGCTGCCATCGCCCGGATACCGGGTGCCTGTAGCACCCGGTACACCGGAAACTCGGTGTCGAGTAGCGTGGCCAGCCGGTTGGCCAGGCGTACCGAGGCCAGCGAATGTCCACCCGCCTCGAAGAAGGTCCGGTCCAGCGGCACCCGGTCGACCCCGAGTTCTGCACACCACGCATCGTGGATCAGCCGTTCCAACTCGCTCAGGCTGTCGCTGTCGTCGGCGCTGCCGGCGGTCACGTCCTGGTTGGCCGAGGGGGCCGGTAGTGCGGCCGTATCCACCTTGCCGGTGCCGCCCAGCGGCAGTTCCGCGAGGAACACCCAGGAGCGGGGAACCAGGTACGGCGGCAGGGCCCGGGACAGCTCGGCGACGAGTGGGTCCGGCCGCTGTGCTGTAGCGTCGCCATCGAAATCCGCCGGCACCACGTACCCGACCAGGTACGGCTCGGCATGCTGGTCGTACCGGGCCACGACGACGGCCTGCCGGACGCCGGGTAGTCGTAACAGGGCTGCCTCGACCTCCGCCGGTTCGATCCGGTGGCCGGCGATCTTCACCTGGTCGTCGACCCGGCCCAGGAACTCGACCGTGCCGTCCCCGCGCAGTCGGACCCGGTCACCCGTGCGGTACATCCGCGCACCGACCGCCGCCAGAGGATCGGTGACGAACGGATCGGCGACGAAGGCAGTCGCGGTCTCCTCGTCCCGACCGAGGTAGCCGATGGCCAGGCTGCGGCCCGCGACGTGCAGTTCACCGGCTGCGCCGGGCGGCACCGGATGGCCCGACCGGTCCAGCACGTACAACCGCACGTTGTCGATCGGCCTACCGATGTCGATCACATCGCGGTCACCGCAAGCGGTGTCGGGGTTGGTGACGGCATCGGCGCTGGCCGGAGCGACCGGTCCGGCGGTGGTGACGATGGCATTCTCGGTTGGACCGTAGACGTTGAGGACCCTGGCCGGGAAGTCCGCTGGCGGCCGGCGACGCAGGACGCTGCCACCGACCACGAGTACGCGAAGCCTGCTGTCCGGCGTGGCCGGCAGCGCGAACACGACCTCGGCCAGCGGGGCGGGTAGGAACGCCACCGTGATCGCCTGCCGGGCCCACCAGGTGGTCAACGCCGCCGGGTCGGCGCGTGTCTCCTCCGGAGCCATTTGGACGCTGGCACCGGCGGCCAGGGCCGGATGGATCTCGCTCAGGTTCGCGTCGAAACCGAGGGCGAGCGCGTGTCCGACGACGTCCGATGTGGACAGATCCAACGCCCGTACGTGCCAGCCGACGGCGTTCACCGCAGCGCGATGGGAGACCAGTACCCCCTTGGGGCGGCCGGTGGATCCGGACGTGTAGACACACCAGGCGGCCTGCTCCGGCGTCGGCCGAAGCACCGGCAACGTATCCGTCGTTGGCAACGCATCCGCCGCCGACAGGGCGTCGCGTGGCGTTGCCGGTGCGTCCTCGACCAGGAGGCGTGGCACGTCGGACGGGAGGTCGACGCCGGCGGTGGTGACCACCAGACGGGCGGCGCTGTCGGTCAGCAGGGTGGCCAGACGGCCCGTCGGATGCGACGGATCCAGCGGCAGGAACGCGGCACCGGCCATCAGCACCCCGAGCTGGGCGGCGACCAGCTCCGGTCGGCGGGGCAGGAGTACGGCCACGACGTCGCCCGGGCCGGCACCGGTGGCAGCGATCATCCGGGCCAGTCCGTCCACCCGGTCGCGCAGCTCGCGGTAGCTCCACCGGATGTCACCGGCCACGACGGCCACCGCTTCGGGCGTACGGGCCGCCTGACCGAGGAACAGGTCGTGCAGCAGTTCACCGGAGTCGGCGGTGGCCGGACCGCGTAACCCGTCACCGGGCTGGTCCACCTCGGCGGTGAGGCGGGACAGGGGCGACGTCGCATCCTCGGTGGCCCGATCGAGCACCCGATGGAAGTGGTCGAGGAAGCGTCGGACGGTCGTCTCGTCGAAGACGTCGGTACGGAACTCGACATGGCAGCGGATCTGCCGCTCGTGCGACAGGTACACCATCAGGTCGACCGGAGCCTTGTCCAGGCCCTGCTGAAGCGGAGTGGCGGTGATCCCTGGTAGATCGAACGCGAACGCCCCGCCGCTTTCGTACTCGATGGCGACGTCGAAGAACGGGTGCCGGCCCGCCTCCCGCTCCGGGGCCAGCGTGCGTACCAGGTCGTCGAAGGGGAGCCCGGTGTGCGGGTAACTGTCGGCGGCGTCCCGTTGCACCCGGACGGCCAGCTCGGTGAAGGTCGGATCCCCGTGCAGGTCGAGTCGCAGGGGTACGGTGTCGACGAAGAACCCGACCAGATCCGCGCTTCGTTCGTCACGGCTGGCCACGCCGGTGCCGATGACGAAGTCCCGCTGCCCACTGAACCGGCTGGCCATCACGGCGAACGCGGTCAACAGGGTGGTGAAGACCGTGACCCTGGCCGAGCGGCTGAACTGGCGTATCCGGTCGGTGAGTTCCGCCGGGATCACCTCGAACACGCTCCGGCCGGCCGCCGACGGTACGGCGGGCCGGGGCAGGTCGGAGGGGAGCACCAGGCGCGGTGGGGCCGGTTCCAGCCGCTTCCGCCAGTACCGCAGGTCGGCCGCCCGCTGTGCCTCGTCCGGTAGCCGGGTCCGGCTCAGCTCCGGGTAGGTGACCGGCAGCTGGGGCAGTGCCGGCGGGATGCCGGCCACCCGCGCCCGGTAGCAGGCGGAGACGTCCCGGGTGAAGATCGCGTACGAGTGGCCGTCGCTGGCGAGGTGGTGGAAGGCGGTGACGAGTACGTGGTGCGTGTCGGAGAACCGCAGCAGCCGGAGCGCGAAGACCGGTCCCTCGGCGAGGTCGAACCTTCGTCGGCTCTCCTCGGCCAGCGCCTGCCGGACGGCGTCCTGCTCATCCCAGCCGGTCCGGTCGACGACCGGACAGTCCACCGGCACCCGCTGGTGCACCACCTGCGTCGGCTGGCCGTCCACGATCCGGTACGAGGTACGTAGCGGCGCGTGCCGGTCGACCACATCGCGGAGCGCGCCCCGGAGTGCGGCCACGTCGAGTGGGCCACGCAGGCTGGTGGCCGCCGCCTCGTTGTAGGCCGGTCCACCGGGGTGCATCTGCTCCACCAGCCAGAGCCGCCGTTGGGCCGGTGACAGTGGAGCCAGCTCCGGCTGCGGCTCGGCCGGTGACGACGACACCGGTGCCCGCTGCGGCTGGGCGGGGGCGGAACCCGCACGTCGCCGGGTCGGTGTCGACCGGCGCAGTACGTCGATGAACGGCAACCCGTCGCGTACGGCCTCTGCCGGCAGGCCGAAGTCGACGAAACAGGCGATCTCGTCAGCTCCCGCGTCGAGAACCGCCTCCACCACACCCCGGGTGCTGTCCGGGGAGCCGATCAGCGCCCGTTGCCGGCAGTAGCGCTCGTACGCCTGCGACAGGAGGAACCGCAGGTCGTCCTCCGGGGTGTTGGCCAGGTCGATGTTGATGCCGAGACTGTTCGTGACCTGGCCGAGCAGGCTGAACGAGGAGCGCAGGTATGCGCAGAACGGCTCGAATGCCCGCTGGCGTACCTCGACGGCGTCCGCGCCGAGATAGGTGTGTAGCAGCACCACGACCCGCCCACCCGCCGGGTCCAGCCCGTGTTCGGCCCGGGTACGCCGGTAGAGCGCGACGTTCTCGGCCAACTGCGCGACGTCCTGGGTCATCAGGTTGGTGACCACCCCGATGTCGCGGCGCGCCGCCTCCCGGTAGCTGTCGGGGTTGCCGACGATCGCGGTGAACACCGGCGGCATCTCCTGCACCGGTCGGGGGAACAGGCGTACCTCGATCTCCTCGCCGCTGCCGGACCGGGCCGCCACCGCATCCCCGCGCCACAGTTGCCGGACGGTGTCGAGGTGCTCGTACATCACCTTCCTGTGCCGGCCGAAGTGGTCGGGGAAGAAGACGAAGTCGTTGGCGTGCCAGCCGGGGGCACAACCGAGCCCCACCCGCCCCCGGGACAGGTTGTCGACCATCGACCATTCCTCGGCGACCCGGATCGGGTGGTGCAGTGGGAGGACCACCGAGCCCGCGTTGATCCGGATCCGTTCCGTACGGCTGGCAATCGCGGCGGCCAGCACCGACGGGTTGGGAAAGATGCCGCCGAACGAGTGGAAGTGCCGTTCCGGGATCCACACCGCATGCAGACCGTGCGTGTCGGCGTACTCGGCCGCGTCGAGGATCAGCCCGTACCTGTCCTGGTCGGCCGAGGCCGGATAGTCGCCGAAGAAGTACAGGCTGAAGTCGGCGGTCGGGGAGGATGGTGTCGCCTCGGCCGACGCGACGGGTGGGGTGGTCGTCGGCACCGGGGGAGACGCCGGCGTGGTCGCCGGGAACGGCGGCACCGGTGCGGTGCCGCCCAGCAGTTCGAGCTGCTGACGCATCAGATCGAGCTGCCGATGGACGATCTCGCTGATCGCGGGCGATACGTCGACCGCCGGCGGCGCGGACACTACCGACGTTGCCGGCGGTGTGGCCACTACCGACGTGGCCGGCTGGGATGCGATCGGCGTGCTACCCGCACCGGCAGCGAGGGTGATCGCCTCGGCCAGCCGACGAGGAGTGCCGAGATCCCCGAACAGCTCACGTACGGGTATCCGGACACCGAACTCCCGCTCGACCTCACGCGACATGGTGAGCAGCAGGAGGGAGTCCGCGCCGAGACCGAAGAAGCTCTCGTCCGGGGCGATGTCCGAGGCCGTGACGCCGAGCCGGGCTGCGGTCATGGCGCAGACACCCTCCAGGACACCGGCCACAGCCACATCACCTTCTGTCAGTTGGGGGGCGGCAGCACCGGTCGGCCCGGCTATCCAGTGTCTACGTCGTTGGAACGGGTACTTCGGCAGCGGGACGCGTCGCCCGCCGCTGCCCGCCGCGAGGGCGGACCAGTCCACTGCGACGCCCGAGCAGTACAGGGTGGCGGTGGCCCGCCAGATGCCGGCCACCGGCTGGTGACCGAAGGGCTGCGCCGGTACCCACACCGACGCTGGCGCCACCGCCCGGGACATCCGGGTCAGCGCGGTGTCCGGGCCCGCCTCGAGGACCAGCTGCACATCCGTGTCGGCCAGCCGCCGTACCGCCGTGTCGAACAGGACCGCCTGGCGTGCCTGCCGGCACAGGTAGTCCGCGTCCGGCAGCCAGCCCGGCTGGTGGAGTTGGCCGTCGAGGGTGCTGACGAAGGGCAGTTGGATCGGCCGGATGGCGACCGCGGCGATCGCCTCGCGGTAGTCGGCCAGCATCGTCTCGACGGCCCTGGTGTGGAAGGCCCGGGTGATGGCCAGTCTACGTGCGGTGATGCCGAGCAGATCCGCCTGACGTGCCGCCTGCTCGACCGACCCGGGCGGGCCCGCCAGGACGTACCGCGCCGGGCCGTTGACGGCGGCGACCTCCAGATCGGGTACGGATCCGAGAAGTCGATCCACGGCCGGTCGTTCGGCCGCTACCGCCAGCGCCGCCCCCGGCTCGACGAGCTGCTGCATGAGTCCACCCCGCCGGGCAGCCAGCCGGATCGCGTCGGCTGCCGACAGGGCGCCGGCGGCGGCGAGCGCGGCCAGTTCCCCGACGCTGTGTCCGAGTACGTAGGACGGTCGTACCCCCCAGGATCGCCACAGCTCGTGTAGCCCGAGTCCGAGAGCGACCAGGGTCGGCTGGGTCACGTCGGTGGGCGGACCGTTGGGGTGCGTCTCGCGCAGCCGGTCGTACAGCCGACCGCCGACCGCCTCGTGGTGGCTGACGGCGGCCTGGGCCAGCATCTCGCGTACGGGATGGAACCGCTCGGCCAGCGCCAGCACCGGTTGCAGGGTGCCGCCCTGGCCGGGGAAGGCGATGGCCAGCGGCCCCGCGCCCCGGGGCGGAACCGAACCGGTCACCACGTCTTCGGTCGACGCGCTGCCGGCTGCCGTCCCCTCAGCCATTGCCCCGTCGGCCGCTGCCCCGTCGGTGTACCTGCCGAGCGCCGTGGCCAGGTCGCCGGGGGAGTCGCCCAGGGCGACCAGCCGGTGGCGCAGGTGGCGCCGGCCCCGACCCGTGGTCACGACGAGATCGGCCAGGCCCGGTGGATCCTGCCCGGCCAGCCGGTCGTGGTACGCCCCGGCGAGCTGGCACAGCGCCGTCGGGTCGGCGGCCGACAGCGGAAGCAGACCCGGTGCCAGCGACGCGCCGGGCGTAGGCGGTGTCACCGGTGGCGGTGGCTCCTCGATGATCACGTGTGCGTTCGTGCCGCCGACGCCGAGGGCACTGATACCGGCCCGGCGGGGCATGGCCGCCACCGGCCATGCGGTCAGGGCGGTGGCGATCCGGAACGGACCGGCGGTCAGGTCGATTGCCGGATGCGGCCGGTCGAAGTTCACCTGCGGTGGGATCTGCCCGGTACGCACCGCCAGCACGGCCTTGATCAGCCCGGCCATCCCCGCGCAGCTGTCCAGGTGCCCGATGTTGGCCTTGACCGAGCCGAGATAGCGGGTGCCGGTCGGGTAGGCCTGGGCGAGCGCCGCGTGCTCGATCGGATCGCCGAGCGCGGTGCCGGTGCCGTGCGCCTCGACGTACCCGATGGACGCGGCCGGCACCCCGGCGGCCCGCAACGCACGGTTCACCACATCGACCTGCCCGGCGACGGCGGGGGCGGTGAAGCCCACCTTGCCGGCACCGTCGTTGTTGACCGCGGTGCCGAGGACGACCGAGTGGATCGTGTCCCCGTCGGCCAGTGCCCGGTCGAGGGGCTTGAGTACGACGGCCGCGACCCCGTTGCCGCCGACCGTGCCGTCCGCGTCGGCAGCGAATGGTCGGCATCGACCACTTCGGGACAGGATCGACCCTTCGGTGTGGTGGTAGCCGGTCACCTGCGGGACGTGTACGGCCACCGCGCCGGCCAGGGCGACCTCGGCGTCGCCGTCGAGTAGCGACTGCACGGCCAGGTGCAGCGCGACCAGCGACGTCGAGCAGGCCGTCTGTACGTTGATCGCCGGGCCGGTGAGCCCCAGCCGGTACGCCACCCGGGTGGCGAGGAAGTCGGGCTGGTTGCCCAGCGCCACCCCCATCGTGGTCGCCGGGTCGGCCGATCCGCTGGCCGTAGCGAGGTTGTTGCGCAGGTAGGTGTGGTGCGAGTAGAGGTTCATCCCGCTGCCGGCGAAGATCCCGATGCGGGGAGTCGCGGCAGGGCTGGTGCCGTCACCTGTGCCCGCGTAACCGGCGTCCTCCAGGGCGTGGTGACAGGTTTCGAGGAACAGCCGATGCTGCGGATCCAGCAGTTCGGCTTCCTTGGCACTGATGCCGAAGAACTCGGCGTCGAAGCCCGTGACGTCGTCGAGGACCCCGCTGACCGGCACGAAGTTGCTGTCCCGGGCCGTCGCCTCGGGTACTCCCGCGTCGACGAGTTCGGCCGAGGTGAACCGGTGCAGGCTCGCCACCCCGGCGGTGAGGTTGGCCCAGTACTCGTCGACCGTGGCGGCACCGGGCAGCCTGGCCGCCATCCCGATGATGGCGATCCGGCGGTCCCGGGGCACCGGCGGGTCGAAGTGGGCCTCCGACTCCGTCGCCCCACTGAGGAAGGTGGCCAGCGCGTCCACGGTCGGATGGGCGAAGAGGGCCGGCTGCGGAATGTCCCGGCCGAGTGCGGATTCGAGCCGGGCACGAAGTTGGACGATCTGGACGGAGCCCATTCCGGATTCGTAGAAGGGCCGGGTCGGATCCACCTGTCTACCGGTGAGATCGGTGACCGCGTCGAGCACCACCTGACGTACGGCGGCGACCCGGGTCACCTCGGCAGCGGCGCGGCCACCGGTCGCCGAGGTCGGCCGGTCCACTGCCCCGATGGGCGGCGGCGAGCCCGGTGTCTGCTGCGCTTCGGCGACGTACCGCTGCCGGAGCAGCGCCCGCTGGACCTTTCCGCCGCTGGTCCTCGGGAACTGCGCCTCCGGTACGGCGACGACGGCACCGACGGCGAGCTGTAGCCGCTGGCCGATGGCGGCGACGACATCCCGTTCGATCCGTGACCGGTCGACCCCGGCGTCCGGGTCGGGTGCGTAGAAGACGACGAGTGTCTCGGTTCCCGAGGCGGAATCCGGTACGCCGCAGGCAGCCACGAGACCTGGCACGATGCCGGCGGTTCCCGCGACGGCCCGCTCGACGTCGTGACAGGGGTAGTTGTGGCCGTTGAGGATGATCACGTCCTTCTCACGTCCGGTGACGGTGATCTGACCGTCGACCATGAAGGCGAGGTCACCGGTGTCCAGCCAACCCGGCTCCGGGAAGGCGGCCCGGCTGGCCTCCGGATCGCCCAGGTAGCCCGGGGTGACGCGAGCGGAACGGACCTGGAGCCGACCGATCCGCCCCTCGGGCAGCACCCGGTTGGTGCCGTCCACGATGCGTAGCGTGGTCCCCGGTGCGGGTGGGCCGACCGACAGGAACGTGGTGGCCTCCTCGTGTTCCCGGGCCCATTCGAGCTGGCCGGCGAGGCTCCCGGTGCTTACCCGCTGCCAACAGCGGGGGTCGCCGAGCGAGGCGAAGGTGATCCCGGTGCAGGTCTCCGACATGCCCCAGGCCGGGGCCAGCACGGCGGCGGTGACCCCGGCCGGTGCGGTCACGTCGAGGAACGCCTGGAACGTCTCCCACGTGCACTGCTCGCCGCCGCTGACCAGGCGTCGGACCGTACGCAGATCCCAGGTTCGGCCGGGGGACCGGGCCGCCACGTCGGCGACCATCCGGTACGCGAAGTTCGGCGCCCAGCCGTGGGTGACGGCGTACTCCTGCATCAGGTCCAGCCAGCGCAGCGGATCGGCCAGCACGAACGGGGTCGCCACCTGGATGCTGGTCGCCCCGAGGAACACCCCACCGAGGTGGTAGAGCATCAGCCCGGCGACGTGGTCCAACGGCAGCCAGTTGAGCAGTACGTCGGCGGGCCGGATGCCCAGCATCTCCCGAGCACCGACGGCGTACTCGCTGACGCCCCGATGGGTGATCTGGATGATCTTCGGTGTGCCGGTGCTGCCCGAGGAGAGCTGGAGCATCGCCACGGAATCCGGGTCGACCTCGAACTGCGGTGCCTCCTCGGGTGCGGCGGTGACCAACTCCGCCACGTCCACCACCGCGCCGGCCAGCGGCAGGCCACGCAGACCGTCGAGGTCGGCCCCGTCGCTGATGACGACGGGTCGCCCCAGCGCCTCCCAGGTGTGGGTGATGGCCCGCAGCGCCGGGCTGTCCATCTGGTACGACTGCACCGCGCCGGTGGCGACCGGCACGATCCCGCCGAGCAGGCAACCCCAGAACGTGGGGAAGAACTCCGCGTCGGAGAGCCGGAGCACGGCGTACTGCCCGGCCCGTACGCCGTGCCGGTGCAGCCCGCCGAGCACGGACCGGGCCCGGGCCAGCAGTTGCGGATAGCTGACGAACCGGCGCTCGCCGGTTCCGGTGACCAGGTGTACGCCCGAGTCCGGGAACCGCTGCGCCGCCCGGATCAGGGCGTCCGGCATGGTCGGTGGGTGGTCCGGGTCGATCGGCAGCTCTCCTCCGAAGCTGACGGCAAGTGGACGGTCAGGCGTCACTGAGCTCACGGGCCACCTCTGCGGTCTGTGGGCGTGGGGCGGTCCGGCGGCGGCCGGCCAGCATGGTTCGGGCATGGACGACGAGGAAGAAGATCGCCGCCGCCAGCGCCGCCGTGTGGGCGGTGGCGACCACGGCGAACGGGGTGAACACTTCGAGCAGCGCGGCGCAGCCGACCATGCCGAGGCCGAACCCGGTGTTCTGTGCGGAACTCGCGAAGCCCAGCACCCGGGCCCGCATCGCGTCCGGTACCCCCTGCAACCGCGCGGTATAGGTGATCTCCGCGGAGCCGTCCGCCGCGCCGGCCGCACCGGCCAGCACGACCAGCAGCCATAGCGGCGGGTCGGCGAACGAGAGGACGAAGAAGACCGACATCAGGCAGGTGGCGATTCCGAAGGTCAGTTCCGGACGGACCGGTTCTCCGCTGCGGCGACCCCGCCAGCTCAGCCAGCCACCGGCGGTCAGACTGCCGACGGCCCAGGCGGTCATGAACGTCGCGGCGTACGAGGCCGGGTTTTCCGGCCAGACCGTACTGGAATAGATGGGCAGCCCGACGTTGTGCGATGCCGACCCGAACGCGTCGGCGCTGCGTACCGCGATCATCGACAGCAGTACCAACGACAGGCCACGCACCGCGCCGACCGCCCGTGGCCCGGTGCGGCCCGACCTTCCACGCGGCTCGGCCGCACGACCCAGCGGTACGCGGAGGAGCAGCAGCGCGCAGAGGACGTACGACGCCGCGTCGATCAGGAAGGCGCGCTGGAAACCCCATTGGGCGACGAGCACACCGGCGGAGGCGAAGCCGAGCAGCATCGCGATCGAACGTGCGGTGACGAGTTGACTGTTCGCCCGGGTACGTCGATCAGGGCCGACGAGATCGGGCACGCTGGCCCGCATCGCCACCCCCCACTGGGTCTGGGTGACGCCGAGCACGACGGCCAGCGCGTACAACAGGACCTGTTGCGCCGTTGCCGGTACCAGCGCAAACGTGGTGATCGTGCCCGCCGACAGCAGATCGCTGCCGATCATCAGTACGCGCCGGGGGTAGCGGGTGGCCAGGGTCCCGGCGGCGACCCCGGCGACGATGCCGGAGCCCAGCCGTAATGCCATGAACAGCCCGGTCTGCAAGCCGGAACCGGTGAGCTGGAACGCGAACAGGCTCAGCGCCACCATGTTGAGATAGCTTCCGTACGATGACACTGCGTAAGCGGCGGTGAGCAGGCTCAGCCTGGATGGTGGAATCCCAGGCGAGCTTGCGTCGGTCATTGCGCTCCGGACGAGAATCGGCCATCGATGAAGTTTCGATCATCATTGTCTGGCTGGTGTCGCATTTCAACTTTGCGTTCATGTCCGATCTATCTCGTCAAATCGCGAGTCCATGGAGGAAAGTTGATGTTGCTGCGCCCGGTACGACCAGGCAGTTCGTGGAGAGTTGCGCTGAGCGCCAGAACAGGAAACCGGTGGTGAGGGGGACGTGGGTTTGCCGCAATTCCCCGGTACGGACGTGGGGCACGAGGGTCGCCCCGAGCAGGTCGCAGCCGAATGACCGAGGAGGGCAGCCGGCCGCAGTGGCCTGCCGACAAGTTGCACGCACTGCGCCTCGGCCGGCGTCTGGTGGCCGAAGTACCAGCCTCCGGGCCAGGCCGGCGAGCATTCGTCGAGATCCGGCCTCGCACGACCCCTGCCGACGCTGAGGCGCGTCGACAGGGGTGGAGCCGAAGCGACCGTGATCGTGCCTTCGAGTTGGAGCACTGGGACTACGACGCCGGTCGGATTACCGGCTTCGACTACGACATCGGCGCAGTCCTCGTGCAAGCCATGACGACCATCGGCGAAGCCCACCTCGTCGCGGCCCTCGGGGCCTGGAACCTACGGCCGGAGCAGTTCCGTTACCCCTGGCAGACCGACGACCCGAAATAGCCGGTCTCAGGCGCCCGCCACTCACCCCCGTGGCAGGAAAGCAGAACAGTTACGCGCCTGAGACCGGCCGGTGAACCCATCGGGTAGCCGGCCCGGAACCGGGTGAAGTGGCGGCCGACGAGCAGTCTCGAAACCCAATCGCACCGTACGGTGCCGGGTGACTCCTCTGTTGAAGCGCGAACCAGTCGAGTGGTGGCTGCCCCTGGCCTGTTGCCTGAGCATCCTGTCGAGCTGGGTGCGCCAGCGGGGCAGCCACGGTGCCATCGACGGTCAGAGCCCACCGGAGCTGTCGGTAACCGGGTGACCCTGTCGGAAACGGCGTGGCCGAGGAGGCATCCGTGTGGTCCTGCCGGTAACCGGGTGGCCGAGGAGGCATCCGTGTGGTCCTGCCGGTAACCGGGTGGCCGAGGAGGTATCCGTGGTCCTGCCGGTAACCGGGTGGCCGAGGAGGTATCCGTGGTCCTGCCGGTAACCGGGTGGCCGAGAAGGTATCGGCTCGGGGCCAACTTCGCGACCGGGCGCACAGGCGGGGCAGCTCGACAGCAACGACTCAGACTCGTCCACCGGCGGCCACCACGGCGACGATCTCGTCCAGAGTGTCCAGTCGGCGTCCCGGGGCCTGGAACTCGACCTCGACGCCGTACTCCAGCTCGATGGCGTCGACGAGACGTAGCAGGCCGAGCGAGTCGACGCCCAGGGCGACCATCGAGTCGCCGGCCAGCACGGCGGAGACGGCGACCTCGCCGCCGGTGGCGTTGCTGATCAGCTCGGCGACCCGCTGTCGCAGCTTCTCGGTGGTACCCATCAGTGTTCTCCTCGGGCCTGTCGAATGAACTCGGCGATCTCGGCAATTGTCGGCGTATCGAAGAAGACGTCCAACGGCACCTCGACACCGAGCCGCTGCTGGATGCGGCTGCCGATCCGGGTGATGGTCAGCGAGTGACCCCCGAGGTCGAACAGATCCTCGTGTGGGCCGATGTCGTCGATGCGCAGCACGTCCTGCCAGATCACCGTCAGCTGCTCGACCACCGGGTCGGCCGCGTCCGGTGCGTCACTGGACGCCGTTGCCGCATGGCGTGCTCCGGGGGCCGGTACCGGCAACGCGGCACGGTCCAGCTTGCCGTTCGGACTCAACGGCAGCCGGTCCAGGACGACCCAGTCGGCCGGCAACATGGCCGGCGGCAGGCTCTGTGCCAGATGCTGACGCAGGTCGGCCGGCTCCGGTGCCGTGCCACGTGGCACCAGGTAGGCGACCAGCCGGGGCTCCTCGGTGCCGGAGTCGGCGTCGTGCAGCAGTACGGCCGCCTCGGCGACACCGGGATGTTGCAGCAGGACGGCCACGATCTCGCCCAACTCGATCCGGTGCCCACGGATCTTCACCTGGTCGTCGGTACGGCCGAGGAAGTCGATCCGGCCGTCCGGCAGCCACCGGCACCGGTCGCCGGTGCGGTAGAGCCGCCGCTGCGGGTCCGAGATCGGGTCCGAGAACGGGTCCGAGAACGGGTCGGGCACGAAGCGGTCGTCGGTCAGCTCGGGACGCCCGAGATAGCCGGCGGCCAACCCCGGCCCACCGAGATACAGCTCGCCGGGTACGCCGACCGGCACCGGCCGCAACGCGTCGTCCAGGAGGTACGCCCGGGTGTTGGCCACGGGCCGCCCGATGCTCACCTCGTCCGGCTCGGCGGGAATCTCCGCGAACGTGGCGTAGATGGTGGCCTCGGTCGGGCCGTACCCGTTGACCAGGCGGGTGACCCGGGCCCGCAGGTCACGGGCCAGCGGGACCGGCAACGCCTCGCCACCGGTCACCGCCACCAGCGGCTCCGGGGTCACCGCGGCCGGGTCGTCGGTCCGCCCCACCGTCCCGCCCAGGCCCGCTTCCAGCAGTACCCGCCATCCGGACGGGGTGGCCTGGACGTGGGTCACCGCATTGTCACGGATCAGCCGGAGTACCCCGGCGCCGTCCAGTGCGCTCACCGCCGAGGCGACGACCACCCGACCGCCGGTGGTCAGCGGCAGGTAGAGCTCCACCCCGGAGATGTCGAACGACAGTGAGGTGAGGTTCAGCCAGCCGTGCTCCGGCCGGCTGTCCAACATGTCCCGCATGGCCAGCAACGTGTTCGCCAGCGAGCCGTGCCGTACCGCGACGCCCTTCGGTTGCCCGGTGGAACCAGACGTGTACAGCACATAGGCGAGGTCGTCGACGGTGGGCGGCGCCGGCTCGCCGACGGAGCCGGTCTCCACCCCGGGCACCACGTCGACGTCGGCGGTCAGCTCGACCCGGTCGAGGGCGAGTACGGCCAGCCTCGGGTCCAGCCCGGTGGCCGTACCGGAGGTGGTGACGACCAGGACCGGGGCGGCGTCGTCGAGGATCAGGGCCTGTCGGGCCGGCGGATGGCCGGGGTCGACCGGCACGTATGCGGCCCGGCACCGGAGCACGGCCAGCAGCGTCACCACCGCCTGCCAGGACCGGTCCAGGGCGACAGCGACGAGCGATCCGGGACCGACACCCCGCTGCCGCAGCAGCCCGGCCAACCGGGTGCTGGCGGCGTCGAGCTCGGCGTAGCTCAGTGTCCGGTCGCCGTCGACCACGGCCACCGCGTCCGGGTTCGTGGCGGCCTGGGCGGCGAACAGCGCGGGCACGGTGGCCCCGTCCGGGTAGCTCCGGTCGGTCCCGGCCCAGGTCCGCAGTATCCGATCGAGCTCGTCGGCAGGCAGGATCGGCAGGTCGGCCACCGGTCGGTCCGGATCGTCGATCACGGCGGCCAGCATCGTACGGAGGTGGGTACCGATCCGGGCCACCGCCTCGGTCGCGATGGCCGCCGGACTGTGCTGGAGGCTCACGGTCAGCCCGGTCAGGCTGTCCACGATCTGGATGTGCAGGGCGTTGCGGGCGCAGCCGCTGAACAGGGTCCACTCGACGCTGGTCGCCACACCGGCGAAGGCCGGCTCGGGTCGCCGTCGGCGGTAGCCGACCGAGACCGGGGTCAGGGCGGGCGCCGGGCGCAGTCCGGGCACCGTGTGGGCCAGTGGTACGGCACGGAACCGGTAGAGTTCCCGCAACTGCGCCCGTACGGCCTGTGCGTGGCTACGGAACGTGCCGGTGGCCGGCGTGACGCTGACCGGCAGCTCGTTGACGAAGAGTCCGAGGTGGTCGGCGGTGTCGTCGGTACGGGTGGACAGGCTGACGCCCACCGGGGTGTCGTGGTTGCCGTACCGCTGCAACAGGGCGTGCACCACGGCCAGCAGCAGCTCGAAACGGGTCGTCCCGAGGGCATGGGCGGTGTGGTCGACCCCGTTGACGAGGTCGGCGTCCAGGTCGACGTCGACGGTGGCCCCGGGTTCCGCGCCGGTCGGCACCCGCCGCAGCCCGGGCAGCACCACTCCACCCGCGCCGGACCAGTGCTGCTCCCAGTGCCGACGGGCGGCCGGCAGTTCGACGCTGACCCGGTCCTGTTCGGCTGCCGCGTGTGCGGCGTAGCCGTCTGGCAGTGGCGGCAGGTCCGCCGGCCGCCCGGCCAGCGCGGCTTCGTACGCCAGCGCCAGGTCCCGGACCAGGACGTCCTTGGACGTGCCGTCGAACACGAGGTGATGGGCGGTGACCAGCAGCAGGTGCCGGCCGTCCGACCCGGTCAGCAGGGTGAACCGGGCCAACGGCCCGGTGCGCAGGTCGTGGCGGCGGGCGATCTCCGCTTCGATGCGCTCCTCGGTCAGTTCCCCGACGACCACCGTCGGCCGGGTGTCGGCCGGGGTGAGTCGGGGCACGCCGTCATCGTCGGCGGTGACGCGGGTGTGCAGCACCTCGTGTCGGTCGATCACCGTCGCGCACGCCCCGAGTAGCGCTGTCCGGTCGAGGTCGGCGGCGAACCAGATGCCGAGTGCCATGTGGTACGCCGTGCCGGCGACCCCGGCCTGCTCGGTGAACCACACGGCGTGCTGTGCGTATGTCGCCTCGGCGGTGCCCACGTACCCTCCCATTTTCGGTGTTTCCATTGCGGTGTGTCAGTTGGCGAATCGGCTGGTCAGTTGTCGTTTGAGGACCTTGCCGCCCTCGTTGCGGGGTAGCTGGTCGATCAGCAGCACCCGCGCCGGGAGCTGGTAGTCGGCCAGCCGACCGGCGAGGAAGCCGCGTAGGGCGGGCAGGGACAGTTCCTCCGACGGGGTGTCCGGCCGGGGCACCAGTACGGCAGCCACCGACGAGCCCAGCACCGGGTGCGGTACGCCGACCACCGCCGCTTCGGCTACGCCCGGGTGCTCGTGCAGCGCCGCCTCGACCTCCAACGTGGATATCTTGAAAGCGCCGGACTTGATCACGTCCTGGTGCCGGTCGGACAGGTAGAGGTAGCCGTCCACGTCCATCCGTCCTACGTCACCCATCCGGACCCACCCGTCGCGGAAGGTGGCCCGGTTGGCGGTCTCGTCGCGGAAGTACGCCCGTGGGTGCGGCGAACGCAGCCAGACGTCCCCGGTCGAGCCGGCCGGCAGCGGGTTGCCGTCGGCGTCGGCGATCATGAGTTGACCGTCGACGGCCCGACCCACCGCATCGCGTCGCGTCGGGTCGAACATCATGATGGTCTGGGCCGGGGCAGCCTCGGTCGAGGTGTAGTAGTTGACGATCGCGGCCTCGGGGAAGGCCACCGACAGTCGGGCGGCGACCGCCGGCGCCAGCGGTGCGGCGGTCGAGCCGATCAGGTGCACGCCGGAAAGGTCGCGGCCGTCCAACGCCCCGGAGTCGAGCAGTTCGATGGCCATGGACGGCACCAGGAAGACGGTCCCGGTGCCGGCCGACTCGATCAGCCGGGCGAACCGGACCGGGGTGAACCGGGGCAGGGTGAGCGCGGTCGGCTTGGCGGTGAGGGCGTTGAACAGCATGGTCTGCCCGGCGTTGGTGCCGATCGCGAACGCGTGCAGGAACCGTTCGGAGTGGGCCAGGGGCAGCCGTCGGGGATGGCTCGGCGCGCCTACGGTCAGGTTGGCGTGACTGGCGGCGACCCCCTTCGGCCGCCCGGTGGTACCGGAGGTGTACAGGATCTGGGCGAGGTCGCCGGGGCGTACCGGTGGGATGTCCGGCCGGGGTGACGCGGCCCGGTCGGGGTCGACGGCGGCCAGCAGTTCGGCCAGCGTCCTGGCCGGTACGCCGACCGGGGTGGCCGGTGCCGGGGTGTCGCTGCCGTGTATGACGGAGGTCGCGGCGCAGTGTTCCAGGGCATGGGCGAGCTGCCCGGGGGCGAGCCGGTCGGACAGTGGTACGGCGACCGCCCCGGCCCGGAGCACACCGCAGTACGCCACCGCGAACTCGGTCCAGTCCCGGGCGCCGAACACCAGTCCGACCCGGTCACCGTGGCGCAGCCCGGACCGGTGCAGCGCCTGCGCAACGGCGCTGGCGCCGGACTCCCATTCGGTGAAGGTCAGCCCGGCGACGCCGTGTACCTCGATCGCCACCCGGTCGGGGTGCAGCCCGCAGCGCCAGGTCAGCAACTCCGGCACGGTACGGGCAGCCGGCGTGGCCGTACCCCGGGATGTCGTCGTCGATGCCATCTCAGTTCACCTTCTGGGCAGCCGGTGCCCCGACCGGCTGCTGCCCGGCCGAGGCGGCCCGGGCCTGGCGGGCCTCGATACCGATCAGGTCGTCCGGCGGTGCGTCCGGCACCCGGTCGTCGAACGTGGCCAGCATCCGGGTACGTAGCGACACCAGGGCGGTGAGCGCGATGCAGACCCCGAAGGCCACGTAGAGCAGGCCGATTCCCCGGCCCGGACCGACCCCGATCACCGCGCCGACGGTCGGGGCCAGCGCACCCCCGGGCATCAGCAGCGGCTCCATGGCACGGGTGGCCAGCGGGGCGATCACGCCCCAGCCCAGCGGCATGGTCGACCAGGCCACCATCTGGTTGAGCGCGAACACCCGGCCGTGGAACCGGGGCGGCACCTTGGTCTGGATGATCGTGTTGTAGACCCCGTTGACGATGCCGAGCGCAAGGTACATGCCGAAGGCTCCGGCGCCGATCACCAGCAGGCTGGGCCGCAGGCCGGTGACGACACAGGCCACTGCGATGCCCAGGGTGCCGAGTAGCACCGCCCGCATCCGGAATCGGCGTGGACCGCCCCAGACGAGCATGACCAGACCGCCCACCGCAGCGCCGATGCCACCGGTGAGCGCGATCTGGGCCACCTCGGACAGTTCGGCGAAGCCCAGCACCAGCGGGGAGAGCAGATAGAGCACCGGGAACAGGAACAGGTTCAGCGCGGCGAAGAAGGTGAGCATCGCCCGGAACTCGCGCCGACGCCACGAGTAGCGCAACCCGCCGACGATCTCCTCGCCGATACCCTCCCGGCGTTGCAGCGCCAACGTACGGGGGAACCGGACGACCAGCAGTACCCCGATCGCGAACACGTACGCCACCACGTCGATGATCATGATGCCGCGCAGGCCGACGGCCTCCAGCAGCGCGACCGCGATCAGCGGCACCAGGAACTGGGTGAGACCGGTGGCGGTCTGGGCCAGACCGTTGGCGTGCCCGAGATAGCGTTTCGGCACGAGTTGCGGGACCGCGGAGACGAATGCCAGCCGCTGGAAGGCCAACGCGACCGAGAGCCAGCCGACCAGTAGGTAGAAGTGCCAGACCTCGGCCCGGTCGGCTATCAGCAGGCCCGCCATGACCGCTTTCGCCCCACCGGCGGCGACGCTGGCCAGCAACATGATCTGCCGCCGGCTGCTCCGGTCGATCAGCGCCCCGGCCACCGGGGCGACGAGTAGACCGGGCAGCAGGCTGATGATGGCGAAGAGCGCGAACCGGGCCAGTGACCCGGTCTCCAGGTAGATCCACAGGGGTACCGCGAAGTTGGTCAGCGCGGTGCCGGTGGTGGTGATGATCTGCCCGGCGGCGACCAGGCCGAACCGACGCATGCTCGGCTCCGGCTCGGTGCTGGCCGGCTTCCCCACCGTCGGTGCCGTGGTCCCGGCCCGCCGGTCGGAGACGTCGACCAACCGCCACGCGGGGTCCACGGTGTCCGGACTGTCGACGTCCGCACCGGTGGTGTCCCCGCCAGCGGGTACCTCACCGGGCACCACCGGCCCGGTCAACCGGTGATGGGTGGTGGTGACGATCTCGGCCAGTTCCTCGGTCCGGTACTTCAGGAAGTAGTGGCTGCCCTCGTCGATCACCGCCAGCGCGGTTCGGTCGGTGAGGAAGTGCCACTCCCGGAACCGCTCCTCGTAGTAGTCGGTGCTCCGGTCGCGGTCACCCACCACCGAGATGATCGGCGTACGCAACGCCGGCACCCGCTGCTGCATCAGACCGGTGAAGTAGTCCTCGGAGACGCGGGCGTCGTGCCGCATCGCCCGGATCAGGAAGGCGACCTCGTCAGCGTCGAGCGAGCTGATCGACGTGCCCTGGGCCTGCAACCAGGTCCGGTAGATCCGGTCACTGCGGATACGTTCGGCCAGCCGTAGCCGCAGCAGCGGCCCGAAGACTCCACCGGCCGGACGGCCGAACGGGAAGACCGCACCGAGGTAGACGGCCGTCAGGTCCCGCCCGGTCTCCTCCAGCCGCCGGGCCACCTCGACGGCCAACGCGCCACCCGGACCACAGTGGCCGTACAGGATCAACGGGCCGTCCACTCGGTCGAGGATCTCCGCGACGACGGTCTCGGCCACCTCCTCGATCGGTGCCGGGTCGTCGGCCAGACCGATGTCGTGCCCGGGTACGGCCACCGAGAAGAGCCGGTACCCGGCTGGCAGCGCGTCGGCCAGCGGCTGGTAGACGACGGCGCTGCCGCCGCCGTACGGGACACAGACCAGTGAGGCGATCCGGTCGCCGGGTGCCACCGGTCGGGTCAACTCGTGCAGCAGTCCGCTGCGGTCGGTGTCGTCGGCGGTCAGCAGGGCGGCCAGTTCGCGTACTGTCCGGTGCCGGAAGAGGTCCATCACGCTGACCACCGGGCCGGTGCCCCCGTCGGTGGCGGCCGGCAGTTCACGGCGCAGCCGGGCCACCACCTGGGTGGCCAGCAGCGAGTGGCCACCCAACTCGAAGAAGTCGTCGGTCGCTCCGACCTGCGGCAGGCCGAGTACGGTCTGCCAGATCCCGGCGACGAGGGTCTCGACCGGTCCGACCGGCTCGACCCGGCCGCCGGTCGGCTGCTCGTCGGTCGGCTCGGGCAACGCCCGCCGGTCGACCTTGCCGTGTTCCTGCAACGGCAGCCGGTCCAGCCAGCAGAACCGGCTGGGAACCATGTGGTCGGGCAGCCGGTCCGCCAGCATCCGACGCAGCTCACCGGACTCCGGGGTGGTCACCTCCGGCACCCGTTCCAGGTACGCCACCAGACGCTCGTCGCGCAGCAGCACCGCTGCCTGCTGTACCGCCGGGCAGTCGCGCAGCGCGGCCTCCACCTCGCCCAGCTCCACCCGGTAACCACGGATCTTGACCTGGTGGTCGCGGCGGCCGCGGAACGTCAACTGCCCGTCCGGACGCCAGCGGCCCAGGTCACCGGTGCGGTAGAGGCGGGCACCCGGGGAACCGTACGGGTCGGGCACGAACCGCTCGGCGGTCAGCGCCGGCCGGTTCAGATAGCCCCGGGCCAGCCGATCCCCGCCGAGGCAGATCTCCCCGGGCACCCCGATCGGTGCCGGCCGCATCCGCTCGTCGAGCACGTACACCCGGGCGTACGGCAGGGGTCGCCCGGTCGGCACCGGTCCCGGGCCGTGGTCGGCGGCCGTGACCTCGTACGTGGTGACACCGACCGTCGCCTCGGTCGGACCGTAGTGGTTGAAGACCCTGGCTGTTCCGGCCGCCGCCAATCCGGCGGCCCGGTCCAGGTCGGACGCCTCACCTCCGAGGATCAGCGCCCGACCGGGCAGGAGTTCGCCCGGCTCGACGTCGGCGGCCAGTGCCGTCAGGTGCGACGGAGTCATCTTCAGGTAGTCGATTCCGTGCCGGTGGAGCTGCTCGGCGAGTTCCGCCCCGGTGCACCGGCGGGGCACCAGGTGAACCGTGCCGCCGGTGGCCAACGCGAGGTAGAAGACGGTGACGCTGAAGTCGAACGACATCGACTGCAACAGCGCGTAGCGACCGGCTGGAACCACACCGAACCGGGCGGCCACCCCGTCGAGGTAGCGCAGTACCTGCCGGTGCGCGACCGCCACGCCCTTCGGTGTGCCGGTGGAGCCGGAGGTGTAGATGACGTAGGCGAGGTTGTCGCCGGTGGTCCGCCCGGCGGGCGGCGGTGTGTCGGCGCAGGCGGCGATCTCCTCGGCCACCCGGTCCAGGCAGGTCGACTCGACCGGCCCGACCGCCGGGTCGGTCGGTGACAGCTGTGCCCGTAGTGCGGTGGTGGTCAACACGACCGTCGGACGGGCGTCGGCGAGGATGGTGGCCAGCCGGTTCGGGGGCTGCTCGGGGTCGAGCGGCAGGTAGGCGCCGCCGGCCCGCAGCACCCCGAGCAGCGTCACGGCCAGCTCCACCGACTGCTCCAGGCAGACCCCGACCAGCGCGTCCGGGCCGACGCCCCGGGCCCGCAGATAGTGGGCGAGTTGGTTGGCCCGCCGGTCCAGGTCCCGGTAGGTGACCGAGTCCGGCCCGCAGACCACGGCGGCTGCCTCGGGCGTCGCGGCGGCATGCGGGCCGAGCAGATCGGCCAGCGTCGCCGCCGTCCCGGTCACCGCTGCACCCGCTCCGGCAGCCTCGTCGGACGTGCCGGCGCCGATTCGGTCGTCGGGTAGACCGAAACCGAGGACCCGGTCCCGTTCCTCCGTTCCGAGCAGGTCCAGGTCGACCAGGGGCAGGTCCGGACCCGCGACCGCAGCCGCCAGCAGCCGCCGGTAGTGGTCGGCCAGCCGACGTACCGTCCCGGCGTCGAACAGGTCCGTGTTGTAGACGAACATCCCGCGCAGGTCGTCGTCGGTCTCGCTGACGTACAGCGACAGGTCGAAGCGGGCTGCTGCGGCATCGGTGCCGAAGCCCTCGGTGACCAGCCCCTCCGGCCACCGACTGCCGGTACGGGAGTAGTTCTGGAGGGTGAACAGCACCTGGAACACCGGTGAGCGGCTCACGTCCCGGGTGACGTTGAGTTCCTTGACCAGGCGCTCGAACGGGACCTCCTGGTGGGTCAACGCCCGAACCACGGTGTTGCGGGTACGCCGTAGCAGCGTGCCGAAGCCGGGTTCCTCGCCGGGGTTGTCCGCCGTCGCGCCGGTCGTGGAGACGTCCGCCCGCAGCGCGAGGGTGTTGACGAACAGGCCGATCAGGTTCTCCAGCTCGGGCACCACCCGCCCGGCGACCGGGGAGCCGATGGCGAAGTCACGCTGGCCGCTGTAGCGGAACAGCAGCGCCTGTAGACCGGTGAGCAGGGTCATGTAGAGCGTGGCCCGGTGGCTGCGGGCGAGTCGCCGTAGCCCGGCGGTGAGTTCGGCGTCGAGTTGGAACCGGTGGGTGTCACCGGCGTACGACTGCACGGCCGGGCGGGGCCGGTCGGTCGGCAGTTCCAGTGGGGGCACCCCGGCCAGCGCGTCGGCCCAGTAGTCGAGTTCCCGCTGCGCGGTGGGGCCGTCGATCCGCTCCCGCTGCCAGCCGGCGTAGTCCACGTACCGGACGGTGGGTGCCGGCGGCACCGGTCGGCCGTCCCGTGCCGCACCGTAGAGCGTCGCCACCTCGGCCAACAACAGGTCCAGCGACCAGCCGTCGCTGATGATGTGGTGCATCCCGACGTGCAACACGTGATCGGTGTCGGAGAGCCGGATCAGCAGGGCACGCATCAGCGGCGCGGTGGCGAGGTCGAACGGGGTCCGTACCGCTTCGGCGACCAGCGCGCGGGCGTCGGCCTCGCGTTCGACGGTGGCGAGGGTGACCGGTACGCGCACCGAGGCGGCCACCTCCACCAGCGGCTCGCCCTGGTCGTTCTCGGTGAACCGCATCCGCAGGCTGTCGTGCCGCTGGGCGGCGGTGTCGATGGCGTCCCGCAGTAGGTCGGTGTCCAGGGAGCCGAGTAGCCGTACCGTGCTGTGCACGATATATCCGGCGGTGCCGGGGGTTAACTGTTCGGTAAACCAGATTCGTTCCTGACCGAACGATAACGACGGGCTTTGCCCGGTTCGGTGGATAATCCCTTGTGGCGGGATCGGAGCAGCCCGCTGCGAAATGTCGACATTGGTCACGCGGGTTGCCTTCTCACTTTGTTGACGGGAGAGATGAGCAGTCTGCCGCCTCTCTGCTAACCAACGGAATCGCCTAAACGGTGCACTGTGGAAAGTCCGAACGATCGATTCTCGTCGCAGGTCGCCGGCATACCGTCAGGAATGCGATTCGCGGATGCCGTAGTGCCAGTCGAGTGGGCCACGGAAACGTTGGCCTATGCGGAGTTCCGGGGGGACCGGACAGAGACCGCGCCACTGACCTGGGCGCAGCAGGTGATGTGGCGGGCTGCCGCTCTTGATATGTCGAATAGGCAACATCTGTTCATGAATCTCCGGCGGACGGTGCCGGTGTCCACCCGGGTCCGGGCCGATCTGACCACCGTGACCCGGGCCCTCGGTACGCTGGTGAGCCGGCACGGCGCGTTGCGTACCCGGGTCCGGTCGATCGACGGCGAACTGCGGCAGGAAACGGCGGCGGCCGGTCAGTTGCCGCTGCTGGTGACCGAGGCCGACACCGACGGCGTCGAGGCGGCGGGAGCGTTGGCCGACCGGCTGGGCAGCGTCGCGTTCGACCACGCGTCGGAGTGGCCGCTGCGGGTCGGCCTCGTACTGGTCGACGGCCGGGTACGCCAGGTCGTGGTCGTCTTCAGCCACGCCACCGCCGACGCCTACGCCGCCGACGTCGTACTGCGGGACCTCCGGCTGATCCTGCTGCGTGGGGGCATCGCGACCCCACCCGGACCGCAGTCGGTGGAGGTGGCCCGCGATCAGTACGGGGTGGACCGGCACCGCTCGCAACGGTCGGTCGACTACTGGATCCGGCAGTACGAACGCCTGCCCCAACAGCCGATGGAGCCGAGCTGTCCCGAACTCGACCCCCGCCTACAGCGGGGGGTGCTGGTCTCCTCGGCGATCGACCGGGCCGCCCGGTTGATCGCCGCCCGGCACCGGGTCAGTGTCTCCTCGGTGCTGCTGACCGGTGTGACGGCGTTGGCGGCGGGAGAGAACGGACGCGAGATCTGTGGTCTGTTCAACATGGCACACAATCGATTCCGTACGGAGTACGCGAATGCGGTGGCAAACCTGGGGCAGATCGGATTCTGCGTACTGGACCTGGCCGACCGGCCGAGTTTTGCCGAGCTGCTGCCCCGGGTCTGGCAGGTCTCGTTGGACGGCTACCGGCACGCCTACTATGAGCCGGCGGCGATGCGGGGGAGATTTGAGGAGTTAGGGTATGAATACGGTACCGCATTTCTCCCTTACTACTATTTCAATGACGTCCGGTTGCCCGGTGGCAGCGGTGCCGATGAAACAGCCACGGTGACCCGGAACGACCTGCGTACCGCGATGGGACGTAGCACCTTTTCCTGGACCAGGGGACTGGACCGCGCGTCCTGGCATCTCCTGACGCATGTCGTCGACGAACCGGGCGGGGTCGGGATCACCCTCAGCGTCGACACCAGATTCCGTCCGGTGGACTCGGTGGAGCCGTTCCTGCGGAACCTGGAGGAACTGCTGGTCGAGGCGGCCTTCCGGGACGTGCCCTGGCCATGGTCGCCGAGATGACCGCACCGCTGACCGGCGCCGGTCGCGTCGGCTGCCCTCGATCTTGAACGGTCAAGATCGCGACGTATCCTGAGAGATGCAGATTTCCCGGTCAGTCGCTCCCCACGAACCCGGCACAGCGGGTCCGACCTATGCGGACTTCCACGGTGAGCGGGCCGCGACCGGGCCGCTCACCTGGGGACAGCGCGCCATGTGGCGATCGGTCGCGGAGTTCGAGGCACAGGAGACCTTCCTCAACCTGCGCCGCATCCTCGCCGTCTCGCAGCGGGCCAACGCGGACGTCCCGACGGCGAGCCGGGCGATCGGGGCACTGGTCAGCCGGCACGAGTCGCTGCGTACCCGGGTCGAAGTTGTCGACGGGCAGCTGCGTCAGGTGGCCGCGCCCACCGGCCGGCTACCGCTGCTCGTCGATGCCGTCGAGAAGGCCGACGCCGACCCCGACGGCCGGGCGGCGGCGCAGGCCCTGGCCGAACGGCTCGGGCAGCCACGGTTCGACCATGCCGGCGAATGGCCGCTGCGGGTCGCCCTGGTGACGGTCGACGACCGGGTACGGCAGATCGTCATCGTCTTCAGCCACTCGACGGTGGACTTCTACGCGGTTGAGATCATCCTGCGTGACCTGCGGATGCTGCTGCTACGCGGGACCCTGACCACCGCACCCGGCCTACAGTCGGTGGCGGTGGCCCGACGCGAGCAGCAGATCGAACAGCGGCGCTCGGAGCGGGCGATAGCCTACTGGCGTCGCCGGTTCCAACCCCCTCCGCCGGGCATGCTCACCACGGCCGGTCCCGCACTGACCCCCCGCTACCGGAAGGGCTCACTGGTCTCCGCCGCGATCGACACCGCCACCCGGCTGATCGCCGCCCGGCACCGGGTCAGCACCTCCACCGTCCTCCTGGCGGCGATCGGCGCGGTCTCCACCGTACGCAGCGGAGAGCCGGGGTGCGGGATCGTCACGATGGCGAACAACCGCTTCCAGCCGGAGTACGACAACGCGATCACCAAACTGAACCAGATCGGATTCTGTGCCCTGGACCTGGCCGATCGGCCAACCTTCAGCGAGCTGCTGGCACGCACCCGGCAGGCGTCGTTGGACGGCTACCGGCACGCGTACTACGACCCGGCCGCGATACAGCGGGCCCTCGCCGAGGTGGGACTCGACTTCGGCACCATGCTGGCACCGTACTGCTACTTCAACGACATCCGGCTGCCCCACGAGCCCGGTACGACCACGACCGGCCCGGACGAGGCGACCGTACGGGCGATGTCGGCGGGAACCACCTTCACCTGGACCGAACTGTTCGACCGGTTCGCCTGGCGCTGCCGGATCCAGGTGGTCGACGTACCCGGCGCGGTCGAGCTGGTGATCACCACTGACACCCGTTACCTGCCACCGGACCAGGCGGAGAGCTTTCTGTTCGGCATCGAGGAACTGCTGGTCGAGGCGGCCTTCCGGGAGGTGCCCTGGCCGATGCTCGGGTGAGCCGGTCCCGCCCGCGACCGGCGTACGCAACCACGTGCGTGTCAGGTGCTCGTCACGATCCGGCGCTCCCAGGCCCAGGCGGCGATCTCGACCCGGTTACGGACGCCGAGCTTGGCCTGGATACCGGCCACGTGGCTCTTCACCGTGCTGAGGGAGATGAACAGCTCGGCGGCGATCTCCTGGTTGGTACGACCGCGCGCGATCGTCCTGACCACCTCCAGTTCCCGCTCGGACAGTGGCTTCGCGGGTTCACGCCCGGACGACGCGTCCCTGGGCGTCAGGTGGCGCAGCAGGCGCAGCGTGATCGAGGGGGATACCAGTGCGTCGCCGTTGTCGGCCGCTCGTACGGCCTCGACGAGCAGGGCCGGGCCGGCGTCCTTGAGGATGAAGCCGACCGCGCCGCCGAGCAGCGCGCCGTAGACGTACTCGTCGAGGTCGAAGGTGGTGACCACGATGACCCGCAGTGGGGCGGCCACCCCCGGCCCCGCCAGGGCGCGGGTGACCGCGATGCCGTCCAGCCTGGGCATGCGGATGTCGACCAGACAGACGTCCGGGCGTAGCTGCCGGGCCTGGGCGATGGCGTCCACGCCGTCCACCGCCTCGGCCACCACGCTGATGTCGGGCTGGTTCTCCAGGATCAGCCGCAGGCCGCTGCGGACCATCGCCTGGTCGTCGGCGATCAGGACCCGGATGGTCACCACGTCCCCTCCGTGGTGGACGCGGACAGGGCCCGCCCCCGGTCGGCGTCCTGCGGTGCGGGCAGGGTGGCCAGGACGGCCCAGCCTCCGCCCGGGCGTGGCCCCGCCTGCAACGTGCCATCGAGGTTCTGTAGCCGCTCCCGCATTCCGATCAGACCGTAGCCGGCACGGTGTGGGTGCCGGCCGGTGGCCGGCGGGGCGTCGTCGACGACCTCGACGGTGATCGTCTCCGGTCCCTGGTCGACGGTGACGGTGACCGACCGGGCCCGGGGCGCGTGTCGGGAGATGTTGGTCAGGGCCTCCTGCACGATCCGGTACACCGTGCTGGTCAACTCGGGCGGCCAGGACGAGGTGTCCGCCGGCGTCCGCAGCTGTACCGCCGGGCCGTGCCGGAGGAAGCGGTCGACCAGGTGGCTGAGCTGTTCCGGGCCGGGAGACGCGGGAGCGGCATCCTCGGTGTCACGCAGCAGACCGACCACCCGGCGCATGGCGGCGAGCGCCTCCGAGCCGGCCGCCTCGATGCCCGCCAGGGAACCGACCACCGCCGCCGGCTGCTGGTCGGTGACGAGCTGCGCGGCCTGGGCCTGTAGCACGATGCCGGTGATGTGGTGGGCGACGATGTCGTGCAGTTCCCGGGCCAACGCCAGCCGTTCGTCGCGGCGCACCCTCTCGGCGGTGGCGTCGCGGCGGTAGTCGATCAGCCGCAGCGCCGCGCCGAGGACGAGAGCACCGAGCCAGGCCAGGGTGCCCAGCACCACGACGGTCTTGAACCCGCCGGAGACCCAGCCGGCGACCACCACCAGCAGGCCACCGGCCGCGATGCCGCCGGCCCAGGGCGGGGACAGGGTACGGATCGCCGATCCGACCAGCACGGCCAGCGCCAGCGAGGTGACCGGACCGGGCTCCTGCGGCAGGCCGCCGATCTCGGCGACGGCGACGGCCGTTGCGGTGACGACCAAACCGGCGGTCGCCGTACCGGCCCGGCTGATCCGACGGGCCAGGGCCAGCAGGCACATCACCACGGATGCGACGGCGTCGAACAGCGCGTAGCTGCCGCCCCAGCTGTCGCTGATCACGTAGGCGGTGAAGACCAGGCCCGGGACGGCGACCAGGGCGAACCCGACGTCACATGCGATCCCGGTCCACCGGGCTGGCCAGTCCGAAGTGGTCATGCGGTCCAGGCTAGAAAATCGCCGGGCGGGCCGAACCGGTCAAAAGTACGGTCAGTCACGCGTCCGACCGTGTCCTGGGGCGATGCCGGTGGCCGGGCACCTTTCCAGGATGGTGCATGTCTGTCGACGAGTCACATCCGCTCGGGCGGGTCGAGGTTCCGCGACAGGATCCACACCGTTGACACGAGGCTTCCGGCCGGTGGGCGGTAACCCACCGGCCGGAAGCCTCTCCATCGGCGTCGACGGCGCCGGATCCGGCCCGCGACCCGATGTCAGGGCTGGCGGCTGGTCACTCCTACCCGGGGCTGCCGGCGTCTCCGACCGCCGCCGGCTCCGGCCCGGCCCCCGGTTGCCAGTCGGCCACGAGGTCCGCGACGGTGGCCGCCGCGACGCGCAGGTCGCCACCGCGACCCACCACCGTACCCATCAGGTAGGCGGCCAGCGGCCCCGCCGGCCGGTACACGCCGTGCGCGACCTGGCGGACCACGTCGAGGATCGCGGCGCGGTCGTCGACGGACATCTCCTCGGTGCCCAGGGCGTCGGCCACCCTGTCGAGCCATTCCTGCAACGGTGTCTGGGTGTCCATCTGCAAGCTCCTGTCGCTGCGGGGTCAGCTGGCCCGTCGGGCGAGGCCGCTCATCTTGACGCCGGTGTAGACGGCGGCGGCCAGCGCCACGTCGGACAGCAGCATCAGCCCGATGGCGTACGAGCCCTGCGCACCGTAGACCCAGCCCATGACCAGCGGCGGGACGAAACCGCCGAGGCCGCCGGCCGCGCCGACCAGCCCGGTGACCGTGCCCACCTTGTCAGCGGGCGCGACCCTGCCGACCAGGGCGAACACGCCACCACTGGCGGCACCGAGCAACACCGCCATGCCGAGGAAGGCGATCGTGGCGACCGGCATCAGCGGCGGCTGGAAGGCCTGGATGACGGCGAACAACGCCGTCCCGGCGAAGCACCAGACGAGTACCGGGACCGGGTGCAGCTTGTCGGAGAGCCAGCCACCGATCGGGCGGGCGATCACCGCCAGCACCACGAACCCGGCGGTACGGATGGCCGCGTCACCGGCTTCCAACCCGTAGGCGGTGCGCAGGTAGGCCGGCAGGTACACGCTGAAGGCGACGAAGCCACCGAAGCCGACCGCGTACAGGAAGCACAGTTGCCAGGTCACCGACAGCTTGCTCACGTCGAGCATCCGGGCGAGTGCGGAACCCTGGGGGCGCTGCCGGCTGGGCGAGTCGCGCAGCAGCAGGAACGCGATTACGGCGTAGCCGGCCAGTACCGCCGAGACCAGCAGGAACGGGGCCTTGTCGCCGTAGGCGTCGGCGAGCTTCACGGTGGTGAAGTTGGCGATGGCGGTGCCGCCCATGCCGATGCCGAAGACCCCGAGGGCGAAGCCGCGCCGGGCCGGTGGGTACCAGCTGGAGACGTGCGGCACACCGACGGCGAAGGCCGTACCGCCGATGCCGAGGAAGAAGCCGGTGACGATCAGCGCGGCGTACGACGAGACGTATGACAGGGTCAGCACCGGGATGATCGTGACGAGGCTGACCAGCGGGAACATCACCCGTGCGCCGAACCGGTCGGTGAGCGCACCCACCGGGATCCGGCCGAGCGAGCCGACGACCACCGGCACGGCGACGAGCAGCGACTGGGCGGCGAAGCTGAGTCCGAGGCGCTCCTTGATGCCGGGGCCGAGCGGCCCCAGCAGGGCCCAGGCCCAGAAGTTGACCAGGAACCCGATGGTGGCTATGGCGAGGTTGAGCGCCGCGCTGCCCCCGGTACCGCCGGCTGAGGGGGCCGGTGTCCGTGGGCTCTTGTTGGTGGTCATGGATCACCTCGTAGGAAGTGCCGTCCGTCGGGACGGGGATTGCCGGTGGTGCAGCAGACCAGTCGGTTGCTGTGTCATCAGTCAGCCTTGACGGGGAATTACCGGTAGTAGAGGGTCGTAGGTCCTGCCGCCAGGGTGGCGTCAACCACCCGCGAACGGTGGCAGCACGTCGACCGTGGCGGCGTCCGGTAGGGGCGCCGAGCGGTCCCGCCACTGGGCGCCGTCCACCAGGTAGCTACAGGCGGTCAGCGTCGTCGCCAACGCGGGACCGTGCTGACAGCCGAGGTTCGCCAGCAGGTCGCCGAGGGTGGCGGCGGAGACCTTCTCCTCCGTCACCCCGGCGGCGGCCCGAGCCCCGGCGAAGTAACGCACGAGTACGGTGCTCATCGGCCCGTCCTTCCCCGCTTGTTGGCCGACACGGGCAGTCGAGGCGGGCCCTCCCAGCCGGGGCGGTTGGGGCGCAGACCCGGCCGGTCGTCCCGGCTGCGGTAGACGATGTACGGCCGGGTGGCGTACCCGACCGGGGCGCTGAACGCGTGCACCAGACGGGTGAACGGCCAGAACGCGAAGAGCGCGAACGCGGCCAGGACGTGGATCCGGAAACCGATCGGCGTGCCGGCCATGATCTCGGGATCCGGGCTCAGGTAGAACAGCGACCGGAACCACGGCGAGATCGTCTCCCGGTAGTCGTAGCCGTTACCGGTGATGTTGGCCCGTACGGTGGCCAGCAGGCCGAGCACGATGACCCCGACCAGTACGACGTACATGGCCTTGTCGTTGCGGGTGGTGGCGGCGAAGACCGGTCCGGTCAGGCGTCGTCGGGCGATGAGGATGGCCGCGCCGATGAGGGTGCAGAAGCCGGCCACGGTCCCGATGAAGACTGCCAGCAGGTGGTAGGTGTGCTCGGTGATGCCGACGGCCTCGGTCCACGACTTGGGGATGAGCAGCCCACCGACGTGTCCGATGATGACCATGAGAATGCCGAAGTGGAACAGCGGGCTGCCCCAGCGCAGGATGTTCGTCTCGTAGAGCTGTGACGAGCGGGTGGTCCAGCCGAACTTGTCGTATCGGTAGCGCCAGATCAGGCCGCCGATCAAGATGGCGATGGACAGATAGGGGAAGACCACCCAAAGCAGTACATTCATCGCACCAGCCTTTCCTTCGCGACTGCGGGGCTCTCTCGCTTCGCTCGTTCACTCCTCGCGCTCACCGACGCCCTCCGCTCGTGGTGTCGACAAGCCCGAACGGTTCCAGGCCCACCTGTTCCACCGGCGGGCCGGTGCGGGCCAGCTGCGCGGCGGCGGCCAGGTCCGCCGGCTGCGGTGGGGGCAGCATCTCGCGTACGGCCACCACGCAGTGCCGGTAGACCGACTTCTCCGCCGCCAGCGAGTCCACCAGCAGATCCAGGCCGACCCGGTTGCTCCGCAGCAGCCGCCAACCGGCGTCGTCGGCTGCGGCGAGGTCGAGCACCGCCGGCAGGTAGTCGGGCAACTCACCGTCGATCACGGTCAGCCCCGCCTGCTTGTACGCACCGGCGAAGCCGACCAGCGCCTCACCCCGTTTCCGGGTGTCCCCAGCCGTGTAGTAGGTCAGGTGCAGGCAGCAGCGCCGACGGAAGTCGAACACCTGCACGTACTCGGCCCGCAGTTGGGTGAGGTCGGTCTCGGCCCGGTACGCCACCACCGCCCGCAGCGGCTCGGCGACCGCCGCCGGCAACTCGGCCAGGGCGGCCCGCAGCACCGGCAGCGCGGCCATGACCTGCTCATCGGGGTAGCGCAGCAGCAGTGACGCGGCACGTGCCGCCACCGCCCGCCAGGATGGCTGGTTCACCTCTCGCCTCCGTCCGTCTCCTCCGAGGCCCTCGACCGGGGCGGGAACAGCCCGTCGGGGTGGCCCTTGCCGTCCCAGTTGAGCAGGTTGACCCGGCTGGCCTTGTTATCCGGCGCGGCCATCGTGTCGGCGGTCTGCCGGTTGCGCAGCATCTGGAAGGTCTCCGTCTGGATCGGGGCGGGCAGGCCGGAGGACTCGCCGAACGGTCCCTGCCCGTACGGCCCACCGCCGCCCATGCCCGGCCCGCCCTCGTACTCCAGGCTGCATTCAGTGCCAATCTGTTCGAGCCGGTGCGCGTCCTCGGCGTGCGCGGCCGGGATGACGTAGCGCTGCTCGTACTTGGCGATCGCCAACAGGCGGTACATGTCGTCGATCTGCTGGCCGGTCATTCCGACCGCCTCCGCGATCGACTCGTCGGCCGGCTCGCCGAGGTTGATGCGCCGCTGGTAGGCGCGCATCGCGGCCAGTCGGTGGAGCACCGCCCGTACCGGGGCCGGATCACCGGCGGTGAACAGTTCGGCCAGGTACTCCACCGGGATCCGCAGCGCGTCCACCGCGCCGAAGAGGTTGCCGGCGTCCTCACCGTCATGGCCGGTCTCCCGCAGCACGTCCACCACCGGGGACAGCGGTGGGATGTACCAGACCATCGGCATGGTCCGGTACTCCGGGTGCAACGGCAGGGCCACCTGGTACTTCATGATCAGATCCCAGATCGGCGACCGCTGGGCCGCCTCGATCCAGTCGTCCGGGATGCCGGCGGCCCGGGCCGCGGTGACCACCTTCGGGTCGTGCGGGTCGAGGAAGACGGAGCGCTGCGCCGCGTACAGGTCCTGCTCGTTCTCCACCGCGGCGGCTGTGGCGACCGCATCGGCGTCGTAGAGCATCAGCCCGAGGTAACGCAGCCGCCCCACGCAGGTCTCCGAGCAGATGGTGGGCTGCCCGATCTCGATCCGGGGAAAGCAGAACGTGCACTTCTCGGCCTTGCCGGTGCGGTGGTTGAAGTACACCTTCTTGTACGGGCAGCCGGTCACACACATCCGCCAGCCCCGGCACCGGTCCTGGTCGACCAGCACGATACCGTCCTCGGCCCGCTTGTAGATCGCCCCGGACGGGCAGGACGCGGCGCAGGACGGGTTCAGGCAGTGCTCGCAGATACGCGGCAGGAAGAACATGAACGCCTTTTCGTACTCCTGGCGTACCTGGTCGGAGACCTTCGCCAGGATCGGGTCACCGGCGGCGACCTCGTTGCCACCACCCAACGAGTCGTCCCAGTTGGCACTCCAGGTGATCTTCGTGTCCTTGCCGGTGAGCAGCGACTTGGGCCGGGCCACCGGGATGTCGTCACCGGCCGGCGCGGACAGCAGGTGCTCGTAGTCGTACGTCCACGGCTCGTAGTAGTCCTGCATGGACGGCAGCTTCGGGTTGGCGAAGATGCTGAACATCTTCTTCACCCGACCGCCGGCCTTCGGCTTGAGCCGACCCGACCGGGTACGCACCCAGCCGCCCTGCCACCGGTCCTGGTCCTCGTACGTACGCGGATAGCCCTGCCCCGGCCGGGTCTCCACGTTGTTGAACCAGACGTACTCCACCCCGGAGCGGTTGGTCCACGCCTGCTTGCAGGTGACCGAGCAGGTGTGGCAGCCGATGCACTTGTCGAGGTTCATCACCATCGACATCTGTGCCATGACCCGCATCAGTACTGCACCTCCTGGGAGCGTCGCCGGATCACCGTGACCTCGTCGCGTTGGTTACCGGTGGGACCGAGATAGTTGAAGGCGAAGGAGAGTTGGGCGTACCCGCCGATCAGGTGGGTGGGCTTGACCAGCAACCGGGTCAGCGAGTTGTGGATACCGCCGCGTCGACCGTTGATCTCCGCCTTCGGCACGTCGATGACCCGCTCCTGGGCGTGGTACATGTACACCGTGCCCTCGGGCATCTTGTGGGTGACCACGGCCCGGCAGACCACCACACCGTTGCGGTTGACCGCCTCGATCCAGTCGTTGTCCCGTACGCCGATCTTGGCCGCGTCGGCCTCGCTCATCCACATCGTCGGCCCACCCCGGGACAACGTCAGCATGATCAGGTTGTCCTGGTACTCGGAGTGGATGGACCACTTCGAGTGCGGGGTCAGGTAGCGGACCGTGATCTCCAGTTCGCCGTTGCGGCCCAACCTCGGTTCACCGAACAACCTGTGCATATCCAGTGGCGGCCGGAAGATCGGCATCGTCTCGCCAACCTCCTGCATCCAGTCGTGGTCCAGGAAGAAGTGCTGCCGCCCGGTCAGCGTGTGCCACGGCTTGAGCCGCTCGACGTTGATGGTGAACGGGGAGTACCGCCGCCCACCGTGCTCACTGCCCGACCACTCCGGGCTGGTGATCACCGGCACCGGACGGGACTGGGTGTCGACGAAGGTGATCTGCTTGCCCTCGTGCTCGGCGGCCAGGTCGGCCAGCTTCACGCCGGTGCGCCGCTCCACGTCCTTGAAGCCGACGGTGGCGACCCGGCCGTTCGTGGTGCCGGACAGCGCCAGGATCGCCTCGCAGGCATGGACGTCCTTCGCCAACGACGGCCGGCCGTCGGCCGCGCCGCCGCGTACCGCGCCGTTCTTGCGGCGCAGGTACTCCACCTCCGGGTTGACGTCGACCGACACCCCCTTGCCGGTGGTACCGAGTTTGTCCAGCAGCGGGCCGAGGGCGGCCATCTTGTCGGCCACCGCACCGTAGTCACGCTCGACGACGACCAGCTTGGACATGGTCTTTCCCGGCACCGGTGGCTCACCGGTGACCGCCCAGTCGCGGACCACCCCGTGCGGGGTCGCCATCGCATCCGGTGTGTCGTGCAGCAGCGGTGCCGCGACCAGATCCTTGCGTACGCCGAGGTGGTTCGCGGCCAGACCGGAGAACGCCCGGGCGATGCCGTGGAACGCGTCGAAGTCGGTCCTGGTCTGCCACGGCGGGTTGATCGCCGGGGTGAACGCGTGCACGAACGGGTGCATGTCCGTGCTGCTCAGGTCGTGTTTCTCGTACCAGGTGGCGGCCGGCAGCACGATGTCGGAGAAGAGCGTCGTGGAGGTCATCCGGAAGTCCAGCGACAGCAGCAGGTCGAGCTTGCCCTCCGGGGCCTCGTCCCGCCAGGTCACGTCCTTCGGGCGCAGCTCCGGCGGTGCCTCGTCGGCCCGCAGCGACGCGTCGGTGCCCAGCAGGTGCCGCAGGAAGTACTCGTTGCCCTTGGCCGACGAGCCGAGCAGGTTGGCCCGCCACACGGTCAACACCCGGGGCCAGTTCTGCGGTGCGTCCGGATCGGTGCAGGCGAAGCCCACCCGACCCGCGCCGAGCTGGTCGGCGACCCAACCGGCGGGATTGTCCGGCGACGCGGCCAGTGCCTCGTCGGCGAGGTCCAGCGGACTACGGTCGAACGTCGGCATGCTCGGCATCCAGCCCAACCGGGCCGACTGGGCCATCAGGTCGGCGGTGTGCCGACCGGCGAAGATGCCCTTTCCGGTGGGGGAGGAGACCACGTCGGCGGAGTACGTGTCGTAGCGCCACTGGTCGGTGTGGAGGTACCAGAACGCCGTACCGATCATCTGCCGGGGCGGGCGCACCCAGTCCAGCCCGAACGCCAACTGTGTCCAGCCGGTCACCGGCCGGCACTTCTCCTGCCCGACGTAGTGCGCCCAACCGCCGCCGTTGACTCCCTGACAGCCGGTGAGGGTGGTCAGGGCGAGGATGGCCCGGTAGGTGGCGTCGGAGTGGAACCAGTGGTTGGTGCCCGCGCCGAGCAGGATCATCGACCGGCCGCCGGAACGCTCCGCGTTGTCGGCGAACTCCCGCGCGATCCGGGCCACCTGCGCGGCCGGTACGCCGGTGATCGGCTCCTGCCACGCCGGGGTGTAAGGCACGTCCACGTCGTCGTAGTCGGCGGGCCACTGTCCGGGCAGTCCCGGTCGGGCCACCCCGTACTGGGCCAGCAGCAGGTCGAAGACGTTGGTCACCACGTGCTCGCCGACCCGACGCGTCGGTACGCCCCGACGCAGCACCTGCGGCTCGTCGGTGTCGAACCGGGGCAGCGACACCTGCACGGACTCGCCGCCGAGGCAGGTCAGCGCCGGATCCAGGTCACCGAGGTCGAGGTTCCACTGTCCCGACTCCTCGCCCCAGCGGTGCCCGAGGCTCCCACGTGGTACGGCCGGCGCGTCGGTTGCGGTGTCCCACAGCACCGTCTTGAAGGCGGCTTCCTTGCCGGTCTCACCCAGGTCCGCGGCGGTGAGGAACTTGCCGGGCCGGTAGCTGCCATCCCCGGTAGGTTCGAGAGTGATCAGGAACGGCAGGTCGGTGAAGCGACGGACGTAGTCCTCGAAGCGTTCGGTGCGCCGCTCGACGAAGAACTCCCTGAGGATGACGTGGCCCATCGCCATCGCCAGCGCCCCGTCGGTGCCCGGCTGCGCCGGCAGCCACTCGTCGGCGAACTTGACGTTGTCGGCGAAGTCCGGGCTGACCACCACCACCTTCTGGCCCCGGTAACGTGCCTCGGCCATCCAGTGCGCGTCCGGCGTACGGGTGACCGGGACGTTCGACCCCCACATCACGAAGTAGGAGGCGTCCCACCAGTCCCCGGACTCCGGCACGTCGGTCTGGTCGCCGAACACCTGTGGTGAGGCCACCGGCAGGTCGGCGTACCAGTCGTAGAACGACAGCATCGAGCCGCCGATCAGCGACAGGAACCGGGCACCGACCGCGTGCGACACCATCGACATCGCCGGGATCGGCGAGAAGCCGGCGATCCGGTCCGGGCCGTACTCCTTGATGGTGTGCACGTGCGCGGCGGCGATCATCTCCTGGGCCTCGTCCCAGGAGATCCGCACCAGCCCGCCCTTGCCCCGGGCCTTCTGGTAGCGCCGACGCCGCTGCGGGTCGTTCTGGATGTCGGCCCAGGCCGCGACCGGATCACCCAGCCGACCCTTGGCCTCCCGGTACATCTCCACCAGGATCCCCCGGGCGTACGGGTACCGCACCCGGGTGGGGGAGTAGGTGTACCAGGAGAAGGCGGCACCGCGCGGGCAGCCGCGCGGCTCGTACTCCGGGCGGTCCGGTCCGACGCTCGGATAGTCGGTCTGCTGCTGCTCCCAGGTGATGATGCCGTCCTTGACGTACACCTTCCAGGAGCAGGAACCGGTGCAGTTCACCCCGTGGGTGGAGCGCACCACCTTGTCGTAGGACGAGCGGTCCCGGTAGAACGAGTCCGCCTCGCGCCCACCGATCTGGTAGAGCGCCCGCCCATCCGGCGAGACATCCGCCCGGCGGACCAGGCCGCCTACCGCCAGTAGCGCCCGCCCCGCTGTATCGGTCGCTCGCGACATATGCCTCATTCCCTCGTCCGATAGGTCTGGTGCCCACCTTGGTACCGGTTGTTGATGTTCGCAACCGAAGCGCGGAATCCGCAGCCATCGTGGAAGGGTGATTGTTGGTAGGCCCAGGCCGAAGGTCCCGGCACACCCGCCTGGTGAGGTTCGTCTCGGCCGGTCCCCGGTGGCTTCCCGGGCCGGGCGTCACGATTACGCCTGGTGACCCCGATGGCCGGAGGGGCGCTCCCCTCGAACGGCT
This sequence comes from Micromonospora sonneratiae, assembly GCF_042679305.1. Classification (NCBI taxonomy): domain Bacteria; kingdom Bacillati; phylum Actinomycetota; class Actinomycetes; order Micromonosporales; family Micromonosporaceae; genus Micromonospora; species Micromonospora sonneratiae. Next base: position 81,351 of record NZ_JBHTMP010000030.1, read on the forward strand.
CTGCTCCGCTTCACCGGAGGAAGCGCTTCTGGCCTGAGCGGGGGTTTCCTCGTTCCAGACGGCGGGGGGCCGGATTGGCCGGTCCCGTGGTGCTGACGGTCAGTCATGAATGTCGTCGCCGGCGGGAAAACTGGGGCAACGGGGGTCGGGGCTGGATCGGGCGCGGCCCGGTCGGCCGCCCGACGGGTCGCCGCCGGACCGATCCGGGCAGGCTGAGGGTCGGGTCGTCGGTGTGGGAACGCCATCCGAAGAGATGACGATCAGCGAGCCCGTGGCCCTAGCTGCTGGCCCCGGTCGCTACCTGCTGGTCGTCGGCCGGCTGGGTTGGCGATTCGGAGGTAGTGGGATATGTCACTCGATCCCACGCGGTGATCGGCAGGACGATGACGGAGGCGGGAAAGAGCCCGTGTTCCTCGTTGTCGATGTGTCGGGTCAGCCGCTCGAGCGCCGCCAGCACCGCCGCCCAGTCCGGATCCTGACGGTCGATCGAACCCAGCACGCCATGGATGTCGTCGTGCTCGGCGCACAGCTTGTCGACCTCCTCGGTGAGGCTGCCCTCGGCCCGCAGTTCACGGAACAGGCCGTTCTCCTCGGTGGCCGTGTGCGGCATCAGCAGGTCGATCAGGGCGTCCAGCGCCTCGAACCGGTCGTCGGTGCCGTGCAGGATCGACGTCCGCAGCCGCCCGGCGGCGTTGGCGATGTCCTCGTGCTCGGCGGAGAGTCGGGCGATCAGCGGGAAGTCCCGACAGCCGCAGTAGTTGCACACGCTCCGTCTCCTCACCGGCATAGGTAACAGGTCCCATCATGGGCCGGCACTACCCGAACAAGTAGGGCCGAAGGGCCCGACGCTGGACGGGTTTTGAGGCCGTTTGACGTTGTAACGTTGCGTGACGTGAAAACCTCCAGAACGGGGCCCGTCGGGGAGACGATCGACACGCCGCGGCACCGCGCGCTGGCCACCGCCAGCCGGGTGGCGATCCTGAAGATCGTACGAGGCACCGACGGCGGCATGAACACCGCCGAGGTGGCGGAGCGTACCGGACTGCACCTGTCCACCGCCCGCGCGCACCTCGACCGTCTCGTCGAGGCCGGGCTGCTGGTGAAGGCACGCGCCAGCGGCGGGCAACCGGGACGCCCCGCGTGGCGATACCGGGCCACCGCCGACGAGACGCCGGCCCCGGCACCGTACCGCTCACTGGCGGCAGCACTGCTGGAGCATCTCGGCGGAGCCGATGGAGACGTACGCGCGGTGGCCGGGCGCATCGGCCGTACCTGGGGCCGCCACCTGGCCGCAGCGACGGAGCGCAGCGACGACCCGGTCAAAGCCGTACTGACCGTTCTCAGCGGACTGGGCTTCAACCCCCGGCTGGCCGAGCCCGGCACGACGGCGCCCGGCGCAGCTGGGACCGGCGCAGCGGAGGCCGGAGCAGCGGGGACCAGCACGACGGAGCCCAGCGCAACAACCGCCGGCGCAACAACCGCCGGCGCAACAACCGCCAGCGAAACAACCGCCAGCACCACAACCACTGGCGCAGCAGGCCAGCCGGTCGCAGCGGTGCAGCCGGTCGCAGCAGCACAGGCCGGCACCCCGGAGCAGCCGATCGCGGCCGAGGTCCACCTGCACACCTGCCCGTTCCTGGAACTGGTCGGACGCAACCCGGACGCGATGTGCGGACTACACGTCGGCGTGATCCGGGGCGTCATGGAGTACGCGGGCGCACCCAACGGCAACGCCGTACTCGAACCCTTCGGCGCACCCACGGCCTGCGTGGTCCGACTCTCCCTCGGCGAGACGGAACAGGCAGAACAGCCGGAACAGCCAGGGCAGGGAGCGGCATGACCACCCGACAGCCGGTGACCCGCCCGGCAACCCAGACGCCCACCCCGGTGACGGACCCCCCGAGCCTCGTCGGCCAGCAGCTACCCGTCGTGCAGACCTCGCCGGTCACCGGCCGGGCCCGCTGGCACCGCCGCATCTCCGCACTGCCACTGGCCTACCTCGCCGGAATCGTGGTGGTCGGATGCATCCACCCGTTCCTGCCCACCTGGCGGTGGCTCCTCATCCACCTGCTCCTGCTCGGTGCGGTCACCAACGCCATCGTCGTCTGGAGCGCCCACTTCACCGCCGCGGTACTCCGCGTACCGGCCCCCGCCAACCGGCGGGCCGAGACCCTCCGGCTGGTCCTGCTCAACATCGGCATCGTCGTTGTGCTGACCGGCGGCGGCCTCGACATCCCCTGGGTGGGGATGGCCGGTGCCACCGTCGTCTTCGTCGCCGTCACCGCCCACCTGGCCTGGCTGACCGCCCGCCTACGGGCAGCGCTACCGACCCGCCTCGCCATCACCGTCCGCTACTACCTGGCCGCATCGGCAGCACTGCTGATCGGCATCCCGGTAGGTGCCTGGATGATGGGTGTCGACGACGACTTCCGGCCACACCTGCTGCTCTTCCACGCCCACGTCAACCTGCTCGGCTGGGTCACGCTGACCGTCCTCGGCACCCTGCTCACCCTGTGGCCCACCGTGCTGCGCACCCGGATGGCCGACAACGCGGTACGCGCCGCCAGCAAGGCCCTGCCCTTCGCCCTGGCCGGCCTCGCGCTACTCGGCACCGGGCTGCTCACCTGGTGGCGACCCGTCGCCTTCGTCGGGCTGGCGCTGTTCGCCACCGGCGCGGTGATCGCCCTACGACCCGCCCTCACCGTCGCCCAGGGCAAGCAACCGGCCTCCTTCGCCGCCTGGTCGATCGCCTCCGCCAGCGGCTGGCTACTGGTCGCCCTCGCCATCGACACCGGCACCCTGCTGTTCTCACCCGGACCGGCCGAAGCCATGGAGAACTTCAGCGACGTACTCGTCCCGCTGCTGGTCGGCTTCACCGCCCAGATCCTGATCGGCGCGCTGGCCTACCTGATGCCCGTGGTGCTCGGTGGTGGCCCCAGCAAGGTCAGGCCACGCAACGCGATCCTCGACCGGAACTGGCCGCAACGGGTGGCGATGGGCAACGCTGCGTTGATCGTCTTCATGCTGCCCGTCCCGCCGTACGTGCGGATCACCACCTCACTGCTGGTCCTGGTCGCCCTGCTGCAGTTCCTCGTCCCGGCCATCCGGGTCCTGCTCACCGCCCGGAGGTAACCGGTGCTCCCAACCCCCGCCCCCGCCACGCCCGCAGCCCCCGAGCCCCCGGCTGCGCCCAACCGGCCCCTCGTCGGCGTCGCCGTCGGTGTGGCACTGGTCCTACTGGCCACGCTCGTCGGCGTCGCCGGCCAGAAGGCCGCCGAGACCGGCACCCCCCAGGCAGCAGCCGCAGTCAGCGTGCCGGCCACCGGTGAAACCACCACGGTCAAGGTGACCGCCGAAGGCATGCGCTACCACCCGAACCGGATCACCGTCCCCGCCGGCAACCGACTCGTCATCGAACTGACCAACCGTGACGACCGCCGCCACGACCTCGTCCTCGCCACCGGAGCCAGGACCCCGTTCCTGTCGACCGACGGCACCGCCCAACTCGACGCCGGCGTCATCGGCTCCACCACCGAGGGCTGGTGCTCGCTACCCGGTCACCGGCAGGCCGGCATGACCCTGACCATCGTCACCACCGGCGGCAAGGCCACCGACTCGTCGGCAGCCGGCCACGACCACGCCGCCACGTCTCCCACCGACGCTCCCCAGACCGCCGCGCCCAGAATCGACGCGATGGCCGACCCCGGTCCCGGATTCACCGCCCGTGACGCCAACGCGCCGGTCACGCCGACGGGTCGGTTGCACCGGCTCGAACTGCGCGTCCAGGAGGTGCTCCGCGAGGTCGCCCCGGGCGTACGACAGAAGCTGTGGACCTTCAACGGCACCGCGCCCGGCCCGATCCTGCGCGGACGCATCGGCGACACCTTCGAGATCACCCTGATCAACGACGGCAGCCTCGACCACGGCATCGACTTCCACGCCGGTGCCCTCGCCCCCGACCAGCCAATGCGACCCATCGACCCCGGTCAGCGACTGGTCTACCGGTTCACCGCCACCAAGGCCGGCATCTGGATGTACCACTGCTCGACCATGCCGATGCTGCACCACATCGGAAACGGCATGTTCGGGGCCGTCATCATCGACCCGCCCAACCTGCCCGCCGTCGACCGCGAATACGTCCTCGTCCAGTCCGAGTTCTACCTCGGCCCGGACGGCGAACCCGGTGACCTGACCAAGATGCAGGCCGAACGCCCCGACGCCGTCGTCTTCAACGGCTACGTCTCCCAGTACGCCCACCGCCCACTGACCGCCAAGGCCGGCGAACGCGTACGCATCTGGGTGCTCAACGCCGGCCCCAACCGGGCCTGCTCCTTCCACATCGTCGGAGCCCACTTCGACACCCTCTACCGTGAGGGGCAGTGGCAGCTGCGCCCCAGCGACCCGGGAGCCGCCCAGGTGCTCGACCTCAGCGCGGCCGGCGGCGGCTTCGTCGAAACCGTCTTCCCCGAGCCGGGCAACTATCCCTTCGTCAACCACATCATGGTCGACGCCGAACGCGGTGCCCGAGGCGTATTCAAAGTGAGCTGACGATGACGACTCCTGCTGCCATGACCAGATCCCGCCCGCCGGCCAGACGACGCCCGGTACGCCAGTTCATCCCACCCCAGCACGGTGCCTGGGCGATGCTGGTCCTGCCCTGGCTGGCGGGCGTGCTCGTCGCGGGCTTCCGGTGGACCCACCTACCGCTGTTCGGCGCGTGGCTGACCGGGTACCTGCTGTCCTACTACGCCCTACAGGCGGTCAAGACCCGCCGACCGCGACGCTTCCGAGACCAGTTGCTGGCGTACGGCCCACCGACGGTCCTGCTCGGTGGTCTGGTCCTCGCCGTCCACCCGGACCTGCTCTGGTACGCCCCCGCCTACGCTGTACTACTCGTCGCCAACGCCGTCTACGCCTGGCGACGTAAGGAACGGGCGCTCGTCAACGACCTGGCCTCGGTGCTCCAGAGCTGCCTCATGGTCCTCGTCGCCGCGACCGTCGCGGATGTGCCGGTCGAGCAGGTGAGCGGCGTGTTCCTGGCCGTACTGGCCTACTTCACCGGCACCGTCCTGTACGTCAAGACGATGATCCGGGAACGTGGCAGTGCCGGGTACCGGGTCGTCTCGGTGGTGTACCACCTGGTGGTCTTCGCGCTCGCCGCCTGGGCCGATTGGCTGCTGGGGGCACTCTTCGCCATCCTGCTGGCCCGCGCCTGGGTGCTGCCCGGACGGAAGTTGACCCCCAAGCAGGTCGGCATCCTGGAGATCGTCAACTCCGTGTTGCTGCTGGTCGTGGTCGTGGTGGTCTGACCGGGTCGACGCCCTTCTGACCGGGTCGACGCCCTTCTGACCGGGTCGACGCCGGTGCCGCCGAGACGGCCGGCCCTGGTTTGGGCCGTACGGGCAGGGGAAGGCAACGGCTGGAAGTACGATGCGGCGTCCTCGTCGCCAGAGGCAGAGGTGGTGTGAAATGGGTTCTCAGCAGCAGATCCATGAAATGCGCCAACGTGCCCACCAGGCGGGTATCCCGGGCAGCTCGAAGATGAGCGAGCAGCAGTTGAAGGATGCGATGAAGAAGGTCGACAAGGGGATGGACCCGGCCATGGCCAAGCAGAAGGCCAAGAGCTGACGATCGCCCGTCAGCTGTGACGAAGGGCCAGCCCGATCGGGCTGGCCCTTCGTCACGTGTGGCTTCGCTACCCCTCGTCTCCCAGGAACCGCTCCTGCCACGGACCGGGTAGGACGAGGGTGATGCCGTCACGTCGACACTGCTGGACGACGAAGTCCATGGCCGCCGCGATGTCGTCCATGAAGTGGGGCATGGCCCGCAGCGGCTGATCGAGAGGACGCATGAAGTCGTCCCAGTGCACCGGCAGAACGGTGCTCGCCCCGGTGGCCCGTACGACATGCCGCCAGTACTCCTGACGGAACCGGTCCGACTCCCTGCCGAGCCGGCCGATGCTCAGATAGACGGTGTCGGCGCGATGGGCGTCGAGCCCGCCCGGCACGTAGTTGGCGCTGGCCTGCACGAGGACCGTGCCGGCGGGATGCCTGAAGAAGATCGAGTAGCACTCACCGGTACGCCACGCCCGGTAGCGGGCCGGTGGCGTCAACGGAGCGTCGACGCCACCGGGAGCGACATCCCCCGGACTGTGCCGCCCGGCCACGAGGGTGACCTCGAAGTCGCCGAAGACCAGCGTCTCACCGTCCCGAACCGGCCGCAGGAGCCGTTCCGGCAGCCCGTAGCCGCGTCCGACGTTCATCGTGGACGTCGAGCCGACCAGCGGGGCATCGAAGATGTCGGCGACGACGGGCGAGTCCAGGGCATGGTCGTAGTGGGAGTGGGCGCACAGCACCGCGTCGAGGGAACCGATGCCGGCCCGGGACAGGCAGGCTTCGATGGTCCGGCGATCGGGACCGATCCGGCCCAGCGCCACCCGCAGCAGTCCGGGGCGGGTGAAGAACCCGTCGACCAGCAGCGACGTGTTCGCGTCCCGTACGAGGACGGTGCTGGTGCCGAGGAACGTCGTACGGACGGCACCGGACCGTGACCCGCCGCCGGACTGCGCCCAGGCGGCGTAGGGCACCATCGACGGGCGGGAGAGCGGGAACCTCACGACACCCCGACAGCAGCGACGACGCCCGCTCGGCCGAGGATCTGCCCCAGCACCCGGTCGAGGACCCCGTCGGCATCGTCACTGGCAGCAGGCGCGCGCCAGGCGACGTAGCCGTCCGGCCGTACCAGGACGGCCCCGGTCGCCTCGATGCCGTACGCGGTGGTGAAGGCACCGTTGTCGTCCTCGAGCCCGGCAGCGCCGATGGCGAACGAGGCCACCGGTACGCCGTACCGCTCGGCGGCGAGGGCGGCACCATGCTGCCAGGCCCGGCCGGCAACGGTGGTCAGGAGCGTGAACCGGGGACCGAACAGGTCCAGGGTCGACAACTGCTCCCCGCCCCGACCCAGCCACACGTGCGGAGCCCGGCACCCCGGGGTGGCACTCGGCACGTAGTCGGCGTACGGGTCGTCGACCGGCGGAGGAACCGTCCCGTCCGGTACGACGGCAGCCGAGGCGTAGACCGTCCCGAACTCGACGCCGAGGTGGTTGCCGTACCGGTGCGCCGCCCGGATGCTCTCCTCCGGACTGAGCTGCTGCTCGACGCCGTACATGATGGCCACCGCGACCTGCACGACGTGGAAGAAGTTCGCCAACGACTGCTCGGTGACGGTCTTCGCCGGCGGACGGCGCTCGGCGTCGTACGTGTCGAGCAGCGACCAGTCGGCGACTCCCCGCACGCAGAGGGCCAGCTTCCACATCACGTTGTGCATGCCCTGTAGGCCGGTGTTGACCCCGAGGCCGCCGGTGGGCGGGAACTGGTGGGCGGCGTCGCCGCACAGCACGACCCGGCCCTGGACGAGCCGCTCGGCGACGGTGGCGTTCATCCGCCACCGGCCGACGTTGAGCACCTCTACGTCCAGGTCCTCGATCCCGGAGCCGGCCCGGATCCACCGGACACACGACTCGGGGGTGTGCTCGCCGGACGCCCACTCGTCCTCGGGCACCGGAATCTGGCACAGCCACCGGCCCCGGGCATCCAGCGGCTGGAACGTCCCCCTGGCCTGCGGGCCACCCACGTAGAGCAGTACGCCGTTCCGATCACCCAGGTGTGACTCCAGGTCGGCCCGGAAGTAGCAGTTGACGAAGTGGTGAACGGCCTGCTGCCCGTCCAACGCGATCCCCAACTGCGTCCGTACGAGACTCTCCACCCCGTCGGCGGCGACGAGGGCGCTCCCGGAGAGCGCGTAGGTGGCCCCGGACTCCGGATCGGTCACCTCCACGGATGCGTCGGTGTCCTCGGGCCGCCAACCGGTCAGCACCCGGGTCACCCGATGGCCGAACCGCAGGTCGACCAGCCCGGTCGCGGCGGCTGCGTCCCAGAGGATCTGCTCGATGAGGTCCTGCGACGACATCACCGGCAGGGCGGGGCTGACCTCCGGCCCCGGGCCGAGGAACCCCCGGGCCTCGATCTGTCCCAGCTGCGTACCGGTGAGGGTGTCGAAGAACCGGATCGGACTCTTCCAGCCCGGCGGGGTGTCGATGCCACGTAACCGCTGGTAGACGGCCCGCCCCCAGCCCTGGGCGATCTCCATCGTCCGGGTGTTGAGGTTACGGGTCTTCGGATGCCAGGACGTTTCCGTCCGCTGCTCCAGCACCACCGTACGGATACCGAAGCTCGCCAGTTCCAGGGCAGCTGCCAGGCCGACCGGGCCGCCACCAAGAACGAGGACAGGGGGAGGGGGAGAGATGTGGGTCACAGGCAAATGGTAATCGTACTACCGTTACTGTCAACGGGTACGGTTGCCGCATGAGCGTGGACCAACCAGCCGGCGGTACGGCCAGCGAGTCGAGAGTCGTCCAGCCCCGCCAGGCCCGCAGCCGCGCCACCATGGAGCGGATCCTGACCGCCGTCGAGGAACTCCTGGCCGAGAAACCCTTCGACCAGATCACCATCGCCGAGGTGTCCGCCCGATCGGCCAGCGCCCCGACCGCGATCTACGCCCGCTTCTCCGACAAGACCGCCCTGCTGCTCGGGGTCCACGAGCGCTTCCGGCAGCGGGCAGCCGACCGGATCGTCGAGGCGATCACCGACCCGGCCCGGGCACACCTGCCACTGCCGGAGTTCCTCGCCTACGCCACGGGTGAACTGGTCACGTTCTACCGGGACAACCACCGGCTGCTGCGCAGCGTGCTCCTGGCGGACAACGCGAGAATGTACGCCTGCGCCGCAGAACTGGGCACCACCCTGTCCACCGCGATCGCCATGCAGGTGGTGCCCCGGGTTCCACCGCACCGGGTGGCCGACGTCGAACGCGACCTCGACTTCGCGATCCGTACCGCCATGGCCCTGGCCCAGCAGCACCTCATCTTCGGCCCGCAGCGACCGACCCGGTTCGACTATCCGCACGAGGAACTCGTCGCCCGCATCACCAGCCTCCTGGCGGACACCTGCGCACGGCACCTCTCCGACGCCGACGCTGCCTAGGCCGTGGGCCTGGGCCATCCTCCGACCCGGGACGCGACGAAGGGCCAGCCCGGTTGGGCTGGCCCTTCGTGGTTGTTGTTGTGTTGTTGTGTGTCAGGCGGAGTAGCCGCGGGTGGCGATCCAGTCGGCCAGGTTGTCGGTTGCCATCCAGTAGGAGGCGGTGTTCGGGTT